>LR590468.1:3586891-3924770 GCA_901472505.1 Proteus vulgaris | reverse complement strand
TATTTAAGATAAAAATACTTGGTAATTTTTAAATTAGAAATATTAATTGATGTTAGTCTTATTTTTAACATAAAGACAATGACAGGTTAATCAGTTTGAGTAAGACTTAAAAGAGTACTTAATTCACAATTAATAAGGAAGGTAGTTATTTATGTTTCCAGAATATCGTGATTTAATTTCAAAGCTTCGCCAAACAGATCCTCATTTTCGTGCTCTTTTTGAACAACATAATGAACTTGACCATAAAATAGTAAGGTTAGAACATAAGGACAGAAGAGGATATGGTGAAGAAGTTGTAGAGTTAAAAAAACAGAAATTAAGACTAAAAGAAGAAATTCATCAGATCCTTAAAAATCCGCCAGAAGAAGAATAACAGAAAATTATTTTATAAATAGTTAATATATTGAAACCATCTTATGTAAATTCGGATGGTTTCTTATCTTCTAGTTATATCAATAAATATAATCACTTGGTTTATGTGATTATAGAAAGGCCACTCATGTAGCCTTTTTTAGTTTAGGATCTAAAAATAGATTATTTCAATCATATATTACTTCAATTATTATCTTGCCAAAGTACATTAAAATCTATCTAAATCTACTTTATAAACAACTCTAATATTATCATTAATATAATATTTATAAGTTTCATTATTAGAAAAATAAACAGACACTGCTAATTCACACTCAGAAGATAATTTTCTTGGTGCATCAATTACGCTTGAGAAAAAATTATCCTTTTGGAGTTGATGGTGAAGTTTTTTGACCGCATATTGTTCATGAAAAAGAAATAAATAATTATGCGTCATTTTTATTAGTCTCATGATGGTTTATTTTATTTGTAGCATAAGTATAAATAACACCGATAATGGAATGTAACTAATAGACCAATAATGACAACGAGTTTTGCCATTATCTGTAACACCAGCTGGGCTAGAGGCGTAAGAGAAATTATGAGCAAAGCGGCACCAACTAACATGCCCTAGTACACTGATTGCAGCATCGGAATTGCCTTGCCCTGCATTGGCAAGTTTGGCGTAATGGACAACCAGTGATAAATACACCACAAAGCCCGACAAGCATCATAGAGAGAAAATTCCATAAACCATCATTATGAGCAATAGGTTGATTTTCAAATCCAAGGTTAAATTTGCCTAAATAGAGATTACCTAAGAGAATAATAAGTGTTAGTGCGACTACGCCAAGGGCCATATTATAGTTACGTGATAAAAAGACATGTTTTGCCATTCCTATGAAACAAAATCGAGTTCGTTGAATAATAAAACCAATAATAAGTCCTGCAATAATAGACATCCATATTGGAGCATGACTTGCGCCAGGGCCTTTTACACTAGCGTTAAAAATACCACTATTCCATAAGAATAAAGCGAATAGAAATATGCATATAATTGGCAAAATAAAGCCTTCTACAGGCGACTGACGATAATTTCTTGGAAGAGAAAATCCTTTTTTTATGAATAGGCTTCCAACACCAATTCCAATGATTAATCCAACTAATCCTATTATTGCGTTTAAATCTCCCGCACCAATACGAAGTACCATTCTTAATGGGCAACCTAAGAAAACTAAGCAACCGGCCATCATTAAAAAGCCCAACATAAAGCGAATGATTGGCGCTGATCCGGCTTTTGATTGAAACTCTTTGAAAAGTAAGGCTGCTACAAATGAACCGAGAATAAAACCGAATATTTCAGGACGAAGATATTGTACGGTTTCAGTATTATGTAATCCCATACTGCCTGCACTGTCACGAATAAAGCAAGCAACACAAACACCCATATTAGGGGGATTCCCATTAACACCTAGAAGTAAAGCGATAGCACCAATAACAATTCCAGATATGACTAAAACCCATTTTATAGACATTAAATGCCTCCGTTGACGGGGGAGCCCCCTGACTAATAGAACCTATTAAGTACGGGCAACTATATATAAGAATGAAGTGTGATTCTTTTATATAGATCACGGCAAAAGTAATAAATTATATTTAAATAAAGCTAAATATTATAGATGTTAATTTAATTGGTAATAAGTTAATGATAAATTAAATAATATATTATATATAATTATTTAATAATTTTTGATATAGTAAGAAGAATGAAATTATTGAGCTAAAAGATGTTATAACTCTTGATAGATCCATTGTTTTCTGGTCAGTAATAATATGGTATAAAATTTCTTCTTTATTACTTAAATCATCACTAATAAATTTTCTTCACATCATAATCTTGGGTGAAAAATAAGGCCACCCATTTTTATTTTTTGTGCTATTTTTAACTCTTCAGTTGTATCTTATTATAAAGTTTCACCCTCTAAATTGTTTTTTAATAATTCAATTTAAATAAAATTCTATATGCTTACTTTCATTTTCAGATGAAAGGTTATTAGGAAAATCACCATAAGTGTGCTAGTTGATGTTATCAATTATCATTTTTATGCTTATATTATTTTGTGAAGATTATTTTATTGTCTCGAGCATTGATGATGAACTATATTAATATTAAATAAGTTATTAATGTATGAGAATATCATGTTAATTTAAAAAGAATGAATCAATATGTATAACTCACACTGAAAGTCAAAGACTAAATTCAATTATCATATTTTGATTTATTGGTTATTCTCATCATTATTAGATGAGATTTTATTTTTTAATTAAGATAATGCTTATCCCTATTTTATCTTCTTTTGAGATAATGCTGACTTAAGATAAATAATGGAAGTGACTTTCTAACTATTAATAATACTTAAAGGATATTTATGAAAAAACTTATTTTAGCATTGGGTTTATTATCAATCTCTTTTGTTGCGGTTTCTGCTGATTTATCTCAAGCATGCGAAGATTATTTTAAAGAAACTGACTCTTATGTTGAATTAATGGCAAAAAATGACGCAACTAAAGCTCAAGCTGAAGCAATGAAAGCGCAGTATGCTCAAGCTAAGGAACAATTTGCAGCATTACCTAAAGATGTTCAAGAAAGTACTTGTAAACAAGCATTAGATTCTTTAGAGCAAATGAAAAAAATGTCAGCGGGCTAATAAAGTAGACTGCATGTATAAGCCTTATATTCTCTAATATCTATAAGGCTTTTTTAGTTAAATAATTAAAGACATCTTTATTTTCATTATACCTATTTTTATCACCTTATTTATTTTTAACTTTACTCCTTTTATATTAATTTAAAATTTCTTTTCTAAGAAAGAGTATAAATAATGAATTTTTTAGTCTATATAGCAACAAGCTTAGATGGTTATATTACTCAAGGTATATATAGTTTATATGGATTAAATTAATCCATATAAAAAACAGATGAAATATTAATGCTTGTTAATTTTACTTAGGATATTCCGTTACTCCACTTTCATCTTTATTTATAGTTTTATTATTTGTGAGTTTTTATTTTATAAGACTATTTTTCTTTTTTTATAGAAATAATAAAAATTATTTTGTTGGTAAATATTTTTTATGGAATAATTATTTATTCCTATTTCTTATTGATATTTACATTATGCATTACTCTTTATTTTTATTATTTTCTATATTTATTAGTGTTGGATGTAGCTCAGGTAAAGTAACTCAAACTGCTGTTTCTGGACCGCATATTGATAACCCCAAAGTTGATAGTCCCCATGATGATAATACCCATATTGATAATCATGAGGTTAATAATAATTTAGTCTTTATGTTGGGGAAACCGTCGCGTTTTGAAATAGAGGTACAAGAAGAGAACCGTAAATTTGGACAACTTTTTAAAGCGGGTTTAAATGAATCAAAACATCAGTACATAATCAATATGTAAATAATGAAAATTCAACAATAAAGCCGATTCAAAAAATAAGTTTTACCATGCCAGTTCCTGAGCCTATTTGGAATGAAAAAAAAACAAACCGTTGAGTTTAAATGGACACAAAGACCACATTATACTTTTGATGCTTATTAATACTTTAATATAGGTTTAAAACTTAATTTATATGGAAAAATTATGCGCATAATCATTACTTTATTATTATCTTTTTTATTATTGGGTTGTACTACTGATAACATTACTTTTAGTGCAGGTGATTCAGGGGAGCATAGAATAGGTAGCCCGGTGTGTTCTACCTTTGTTTGTGGTAAAAACACACGCACACCGGGAGAGCAAAAAGCCATTAATGAGGCAGTTCATGAACAACAGCGGGCTATAATGCGAGGGGAAAAACCAGATTTAAAAATTATGGCTTCTTATTAAGAATTTAATTTATCTATGCCAGTAATATATTACTGGCTGATATTAAATATTATTAATAATAAAATTAGCTCTACTATCAATTGCCACTTTCGGCAGTTCGATTAATTTATAATTATATTTTTTATAAACTTCTAGCATTGCTAAATACGTTTCCTCTGATTCTTTTATCGTTTGTTTTCTTTCTTTATCTTGTGCATAGATTTCAGGCCAAGGTGGAGCAATAAATACATTTGTAGAATAACGAAATAGTATTATTGCATTATTAAGATGTTTTGGGATAGGTAATCCGCATAATAACAAATATCCTGCAATATCAGGAAGGCCCTATCATAGAAATACGGTGTTTTAATGTCAGTTGCTTTATGCCATGAATACAATTCCCAACTTAGCATTAATTGTGAGAACGCTTCTGGATCTGTCCATGGCAATGCATTACCTTCGATAAGAATTTGATCTTGTATGATAGCTCTTCCTGCCTCTAAAGAACAGGGATAACCTCTATTCTTAAGTTCATTTATTAGCGTTGTTTTCCCAGACCCAGGGCCTCCAGTTAATACAATACGATGTAATTCTTTAGGCATAATAACTCCTAATAAATTTATATAGTTAATAGAGAAAAATGGGGAAGATGTAGGGGGAATTAACCTTAGAGGTAGTAGAAATAATAATACCTAAAAAATAGAACTAGAAAAAGTGTACTAGCATTAAATGTTAATGAAATCTTAAGTAAGTTTATTTCGTGGGAATTCTTAAGAATAGGATAATAAATTACATAATTCTTAGAAGAAAAAATCTGGTGAATAAATATTAAGGAATACAAACCTCAGGCGTATAGTGACTATTAGGGAAAAGATCTGGTAAATAACTACATTTTCTTATTGTTTTTTGAACTCCTTCTTTTGATTCAAAGAGAAAAATACCAATTATGCCAATATTTTTCTTATCATCTTATTTGAGCATTTTATGCCCATGACTGCACTAAATAGCAATTGAAAGCATGGATAATTGATTCTATGATAGAACATATATGTTTTATAATGATTTGTATATAAGGATTGGCATGGGGATTGTAAAAATTTCTGATGAATTACATGAGTATTTGAGGAAGGCAAGTAATGTCATGTCTCGCTCAGTTAATGCTCAGGCGGAATTTTGGATAAAAATAGGTATCCAAGCAGAGTTAAATCCAGATAAAACGTTCCCGATGATTATTAATGAAATGCTGGAAAAGAAGCTATCAAGCAACAAGCAGAATAAGAGGAAACAAAAATGGATAAAATAACAATCAAAACGTCTGATGAAATTGAACTAATGCGTGAATCTGGACGTTTGTTAGCGCAAGTCTTTACGATGCTTGATACCTTTATTGTACCAGGTGTTTCTACACTGGAAATTAATGACAAGGTGGAAGATTTTATTATTAACGAACTTCATTCAAGACCGGCAAGTAAAGGCCAGTATGGTTATGAATATGTGTTAAACACGTCAATTAATGAAGTTGTTTGTCACGGTGTACCCAAATCAGATGAGCGCCTAAAAAGTAAAGATATTATTAATGTTGATATTACATTAGAAAAAAATGGGTTTATTGCCGATTCTAGTAAAATGTATATTATGCCAGAGGCATCTCCTATAGCGCGTAAACTAGCTAAAACAACGTATCAAGCTATGTGGGAAGGGATTAAAGAAGTTAAGCCAGGTGCAACATTAGGTGATATTGGTCATGCTATTCAAAGCTTTGCACAAAGCCATGGATATAGTGTTGTAAGAGAGTATTGTGGGCATGGAATTGGTAGAGAAATGCATGAAGCGCCACAAGTTTTACATTACGGTATTAAAGGACAAGGTGTGGAATTAAAAGAAGGCATGACTTTTACGATTGAACCAATGATTAATCAAGGTGGCGCTAAAATAAAAACTAAAAAGGATGGTTGGACTGTGGTGACGAGAGATAAAAATTATCAGCTCAGTCAGAACATACAATTTTAGTTACAGCAAATGGGTATGAAGTGCTGACTTTACGTCCTGAAGAATCGTTACCATAATCGCTAATATTTTATTTTTTTGGCTATTTAAAGGGAAAAGCAGAATAATATTCTTTATAATTTAAAGATAATCCTATTTTTAATTTAAATAGCCGTATGATATTTTTTCACATCTTTTGATAGATTCAATATTTAATCTCATATCTTTATTAAACATAGTTGTAAATTAAATTCTTGCTATTATATTTATCATAATGATTTGATGTTAGCTTGTGTTTTTTAATGGTTGCAGGATGCAATTATCATTTTTTGAAAGAATAAGGATGTTGAGATGAAAAATATTTCAAAAATACTTGAAGAGTGGGGAGCGTGGGTTGCTAATGATCCCATTATTTTTTGTTTATTAAATAAAAAGAAAACTATCCCAGAAAAAATAAAACTAAGAAAACAATGTACTCATCATAAAGCAAATATAATAAACGATTTAATGAAAATGTTGATGATATATAATAAAGAGGATTATCAGCTACTTATTAATTATTACGTTTTTGGAAAAACTTTTATAGAGCTTGCGAAATATGAAAAATGTTCAGATACATATATTGGAAAAAAATTGAAAAAAGCAGAAGGTTTGGTTGAAGGGATGTTGATTTTTTATATGAAAATTGAAAATATAAAACGATTAAAATAAGACTTTACGATCGTAAATTATAGTTTATTCTAATAAACATTTATAAAAATAAAGAGTAAAAATATAATTTCATATTGTGAATTTTGTATTCTACTGATTGTTATAAGTATTGCTAACAGGATGTTTAGCAAATAAATTAACTTAAACCCAAGGAGTGGAAAATATGTCAACTACATATCCAATTATTTTAGTTCATGGATTATCTGGTTTTGATGATATCGTCGGTTATCCTTATTTTTATGGCATCGCAGATGCATTAGAAAAAGAAGGGAATAAAGTCTTTACCGCCTCTCTTTCTGCATTTAATTCTAACGAAGTTCGTGGTGAGCAACTTTGGGAATTTGTGCAAAAAATTCTAAAAGAAACAAAAGTGAGAAAAGTCAATTTAATTGGCCATAGCCAAGGGCCATTAGCTTGTCGTTATGTTGCAGCGAAATATGCCAAAAATATCGCCTCTGTGACCTCTGTGAACGGCGTAAACCATGGATCAGAAATTGCTGATTTAGTACGACGTATTATGCGCAAAGACAGTGTGCCAGAATATATTGTAGATGCTGTTATGAAAGCTATTGGTACAATTATTTCTACATTCTCTGGAAATCGTGGCAATCCACAAGATGCTATCGCTGCATTAGAAGCATTAACGACTGAGAATGTAACGGAATTTAATAAAAAATATCCACAAGGGCTACCTGAGGTTCGTGGAGGCGAAGGTAAAGAGGTCGTTAATGGCGTGCATTACTACTCATTTGGCAGTTATATTCAAGGATTGATTGCTGGTGAAAAAAGTAATTTATTGGATCCGACACATGCTGCAATGCGTGTATTAAGTGCTTTTTTCATAGAGCGTCAAAATGATGGTTTAGTTGGTCGAACGAGTATGCGATTAGGTAAATTAGTTAAAGATGATTATGCTGAAGATCACCTAGATATGGTCAATCAAGTTGCTGGGCTAGTGGGGCGTGGTGAAGATATTATTGCGATTTATACTAATCATGCGAAATTCTTAGCAAGTAAAAAATTATAATTTCCAATAACAACGCTTGTGGAATATGAAATAACATAAACTATGGCTCTAATTTTATTAGAGCCATTTTTATTTCTAACATTATTAATTTGTGTTTTTATTAACGCTAATAGAAATATCATAACCTAATAAATAAAGAGCTTGCTCTAAGCTATCTACTTTTGATGATTGATTAATTTCGAGTAAACGCTCTATTTGTGCGCTAGTTAAATTCATTTTTCTTGCAAGATCGGATTTTTTTGTCTTGGTTTCCAACATCGCATTATGCAATGCAATTTTCAAACAGCTGATTACAGGTAAGTAAACAATAAAATCACCAGACTGTGCTTTTGAGGGGGCAGGAATGGGTATTTTACTTGAAATAAATTCCTCAAGGCCGACATGCAAAATATCAGAGGCTTCCAGTTCAATATCATCTTCCGTATAAGCAACAGCATGTATATTATCAAAATCACGGTAAGTAATTTCGTAGGTTTCACTTTCGTCATCATAATGAGCGACTGCGGGATAGCTGAACATAATTTACCTTTGTGAAGTTAAAATGAAAAAGCATTATACAATGTATTTTCAAAATTATTGTGTATAGTATTAAAGTGAAATATTAATTATCTAATTGATATTAAATAACATGTTAGAGATTAAAAACAGACTTATCAAAGTTTATCTTCATTTCTTGCTTGTGTAAGATAAACGTAAAAATAGCACCTTATGAGCTATCTCACATTTTTTATTATTTTAGTCTATTGATTTTGGGTAGATCCTATTTTTTAAGAAGACCCCTCTTATAAATGATCTTAGGGTATTTTTTAGGAAGGAATTATTTATGTATCCGTTGATTTACATGCTCATACTATTGCTAGTACACACGCTTACAGTACGGTGAGTGAATATTTTCAGCAAGCAAAAAAGCAGGGAATTAAATTATTTGCAATAACGGATCATGGTCCTGATATGGACGATGCTCCCCATGAATGGCATTTTTCTAACTTACCAGTGATCCCTCGAATGATTGATGGTGTGGGGTATTCTTTATGGTATAGAAGCAAATATTAAAAATATTAAAGGTGAAACAGATTGCAGTGAGAAATGAGTAAGAAATTAGATATTGTGCTTGCTGGTTTTCACGAGCCGGTGATGGGTTCATTAGGTATTGTGGATATACAAAGGCTTTGATCGCGACAATAACAAGTGGTGCTGTTCAAATGATAACTCACCCAGGAAACCCGAAATATCCAATTGATTTTGCTGAAGTTGCAAAAGTAGCAGCTGCTTGTCATGTTGCTTTAGAATGAATAATTCATCATTTATTCATTCTAGGGTAGGAAGTGAGAAAAACTGCATAGAAATAGCTAAAGAAGTTCGTGATGCCGGTGGATTGATTGCTCTAGGATCTGATTCTCATATTGCTTCTTCATTAGGGAAATTTTGACAGAGTATTAGAAGTATTAACTCAAATAGATTTTCCTGAAGAACGTATATTAAACATAACCCCAAGAAGAGTGCTGGATTTTTTAAAATCACATGGCAAGAAAGAAATTCCTGAATTTAGTCCATTTTTAATGCCTTTATTTATATTAGCAATAGAAAGCTATCTTAGGATAACTTTCTATTGAATAAGCTACGTTTTTTATTGATGAAAAACGGTTAACGCTTGTTTTAATTGATCTGATTGTGTCTGTAAGGAATCTAATGAACTTACTAACTCCCTTGTCATTGTGGCGTTAGCTTGTGTTGTTTGGTCTAATTGATTGATCGCATCTTCAATTTGAGCAATACCATTACTTTGTTCATTGGTTGAAATAGAAATATCGTGGATCATTTCATTGATATTTTCGGTATGTTTAGAAATATCCACCATATTATCGTTTGCGTCAGCCGCCAATTGAAAACACTGATTTATCTTTTTACTTGAATTAGCAACAAGCACTTTTATCTCTTTTGATGCTAAATTACAGCTAATAGATAATTCGCGAACCTCTTTTGCAACCACTGCAAAACCTTTTCCATGCTCACCTACTCTTGCAGCTTCTACAGCAGCATTTAACGCTAATAAATTAGTTTGAAAGGCAATGTTGTCAATTGTTGATGTAATATCATTAATTTGCTCAGAGAATGTGACAACTTCATGCATATTTTCAACCACATTAGCCAGCATCTCATTACTTTGATGGATCATAGAATCTGCTTTTGTCACAAGCTCACATGATGCTTGGGTATTTTCTGCATGCTGTTTTGACGTCACACTTAACTGTCTTATTCCTGCTGACGTTTCAAGTACTGCGGCTGATTGTTGTTCAACGCGAATAGCAAGATTATTGTTCATAACAGAAATATCATTTAATTCAGAATTGATAAGGCCAGAACTGTGATTAATATCATTAACTATCTGTTTTATTTGATCTCGCATTTTTTCAATATTTACAGTGAGAATATTTATTTCAAACAAACCTTTTGTCGTGATCTTGGTTGCTAACTCACCATTACTGATATCTTCAATATTCTTCACAATAGCATTTAAAGGTGAAATAAAATTTTTTCGTAATACGAATTGCACTAAAAAAGAGAAGATCACAATAAGAATTGTGATGACAATTAAGCTATAAATAATTTTATCGTACAGCAATTCACCTTCATTCAATGATGCAGTGTAATGGCTTTGTAGTTGTTGATGATAGTTGGTGTATGCTTTTTCAAAATTATCTTGGTAAGTTTGTGTAGGTTGATTTAAATATTCATATGTTTTTCCTTGTTCTAAAAAGGGCTAAAAATTCAATGAGTGCAGCATTAAGCTCAATATATTTTTGTTCTAATTGTTGAATATCGCTTTCATTATTAATGTTATGGGGGGCGTTTTTGAAACTTTTCCATGAATTTTCAACATGTTGTAGTTTTTCTTTGGTTTGTTGTAATAAAGATGAAATATCAGTATTTGCAGTAGCCATTTTATTAATAATCAATAAATGGCGGGAGCTTGCTCTATTTAAAGTATTGCGTGTTTGTAGAAGATTTTCCCAAGTGTTATTTAATAGTGATTGTTCGCTATAGATATTGTTCAGTGTGTTTAAATTTCTTCTGTAATCATTTACTGACGAAAGAAATAAAACACAGGCTAAACCAAGAAGTAAAATTAAGGATCCTGTAATAAGCCAAACTAGGGTGGTTGTTTTTAAACTCGACATATTAAAAGAGACGTTTGGCAAATAACGTTGTTTGAAGTTCTTAAACATGAATAGTTATTTCCTTTTTGATAAAAATATAACTGTACAATTTATTGATTTTTAAGTTTTATTTTTACTTCCTGTAATTGGTATCGACAAAGAATGGCTAAGAATGAGTGAAAATAAGTATTTAGAACACTCTTTGATTTAATGCCATATATCCTTTTGATTTTTTCAAATACTAAAGAAGAGTATCGGCATTTTATAAATATTCTTTATGGTTATTTATTACCCTTATTGATAAATTTTTCAAGTGGGTTAATGGGGCTTATAACATGTTGATTTTTATTAAATTTAATTTAATGGTTGGAAATTTAAAAAAGCATAAGGAGGCTGTAAAAAGTCTTTTTTAATTAATTATTGATAACTTGTTGATTTGTTATTAATTTAATGTGATTTAAATATTTGTAATTTAAACAATTAGGTTTTAATTATGTCAGTATTTCTATTAATAAAATAAAAAATACTATAAATAGAAGGTATGCGTCTTCCATTTATATTGAGTGTTATTTTACCAATAACATTAATGATATATAAAAATTTGAATTAAGTGATGCTAACTTATTTCTTAAAGTTAAATACCTGAAAAATAGTAGATAATTCGTACAAAAATATTATAAAAATGGAGTTAACGTTATCTTTTGATTAAAGATGTTATTTATATATACTGTACTTTTGGGGTTAGATAAGGTTATTCATAACTCATAATTATTAATGTATATCTTTTCTGCATAAGATAGTTGAGAGGACAGTTCTCTGTGGATGCACCATTTCAAATTCAACAGGTTGTTAATGTATTAAAAAAAATTCTTAGAACTAAATTGAATACAATTTATTTGCATGGTTCATCTGTTTCTGGAGGACTTAGGCCAAACAGTGATATTGACCTTCTTGTGATCATTAAATCCCCTTTGACTAAAGAAGAAAAAAATTTACTGAACACCGATCTATTATCTATTTCAGGACACTATCCTTATGATAAGTTTGGGCGTAAGCCTTTAGAGATCGTGATGTTTGTTAGCCATCTATTACATAACTTACAATATCCTGCTAGGTGTGAGTTTATTTATGGAGAGTGGTTACGAGATACATTGGAACAAGGACTGAGTGATAATAGCTCAGAGGATCCTGAATATACATTGATGTTGGCACAAGCTCAGAAAGAGGTAAAACTTCTTTGGGGGGAGTATGTTATATTACCTAAAATTAATAACCAGCAAATAAGAAAAGCACTATTAGATTCTCTGCCTAATATAATTTCTTCTATTGAAGGTGATGAGCGCAATGTTCTTTTAACGCTTGCAAGAATGTGGTTTACGATGAGTACGGGGCAGTTTATATCAAAGGATACTGCAGCGGATTGGGCGATCAATAGAATGCCTAATAAATTTATTGAAGTGATGACAGTTGCAAGAGACGCTTATTTGTATGGAAATAATGTTGAATGGACAAAATATAAGGAGTTATTACCATTAATTATTGAATATTTTTCCATTCAAATTAAAAATGTATATTTAATAAAAAATGATCTGGTTACAGATTGAATAAACTTGTTTACGATTTGAGATAATTTAGCATAAGTGTTTTATAGTTATTTTTTTCAAGATTTTTTTCTGTAAATCCAAACTGTGTTGCTAAATTTTGTAATTGTGTCGCGTATAAAGGAAGTTTATTTTTATCGTCTGTCATAATAGCAAACTCCGCAAATGACCCTATATTATCTAATTTATCAATAGTGATATGAAACTCACCTAAAAAATAGATTTCTCTTGATTTTGTATAATTGGAGAAGGCAGTGATAGCCAAGAGTGGTGAACATGGAGACCGTTTTCTCTGCATTTTCTATACGTACAGCTTCACATTGTGATAAATCAGGGTCTTTAACGATAAGAAGATTTATGCCTGAAGGCAACATTTTTCTCACACACAAACTTATGCTTGAGGCCGGGAACTTGGTGTGAGTATGTTCCATATACCAATCTGTTTCTTGATTATTAGGTGTAAATAATGTTGCACCCGCTTTTTTTAATGCTGTAATAAACTCTTCGGGATGTTGAAGATGATATTTTAGTTCTACTTCAAACTTACCTTGAAAGTGTTCTGACATAATTTTTTCCTAATTTTAGTTAACATATTATAGCATTGATTTGAATTTTCTTTGATTAGAAAAATGAATTTTTCATGTGATTTCAATATCTATAATATCAAGGATATTAATATTAAAGCATTAGTGCCATTTATATAAATCATATTAGTCGAGTTAAAATAGAATCTTTATGAAAGAAAAGAAGGTAATAGAGGGTTGTCCGTCAAGAAAGAAATAGAGGAGGGATAAAACCTCACAGAGAGGGGTATCCCTGTGAGATTATTATAGAAATATTATTATAGGATACCTTCAAAAGGGTTCCAGCTTTGGTCATTCTTGGTTTCTTTCAAATAGTACGCGTAGTTAGCCGTTATTGCCCATAAAATATTAATAGCAATACCGACAGCATTGATTACACCATTATTTACAGGTAAGAAGCCGATAATAGTAAAAACAGCAATATTAATAGCAAATAATGTTAATGCCTTACGCCATAAACCTAAAATAAGAAAATAAATAAAACCAAAGAAAAAGGCCCAGATATTCATTCCAATAAGAATACGTTTACCAAAGGAAAGTTCTTTATAAGCGACTTTAAATTCAGGTGTTTTAGGTGAACCATATTTATCAAAAAATGAAAAACGTTCTTGCCATTTTTCAGAATACTCTTTATTCATGTTAATTCCTTTTACCTGTATTGATTACATTTAGTCTTATAGAAAAAATGTATCTTTACATAAATTCACAAGATGAACAATATAAAATTTTTAAGAAATTATAGACATTTATATAATAACCATTAATGCAAGATGTTTTTTATTTTTTAATAATAATCTTATTGTTTAAGAATATATTGTTAATAACCGGTCTTGAAAATATAAATGATAAAATAAAATATTAACTTGAGTTTGCTTGACGGAAGAAAGAATAAGAAATCTGGTTGATGGCTTGTACCAGATTTCTTATGAAGGAATAAAGTAAGCAACTAACGCACAACTAGCACTGATGATTCAGCGTAGCTAACGACAGAAGATGCCGTAGAGCCGAGAAGATACGTTTTCATGCCAGGGTTACGAGAACCAATAACAATGAGCTCTGCTTGAATTTTTTTCGCCGTCTCTAAAATTTTATCGCGAGGATTCCCAATGGAAATATAAAACTGAGAGGTACTGTTAGGAATGTCGATATGCGATAAATTTTCTTTTAATGTAGATAATGCAATTTCAATACGTTGTTTATCACTTGCGAGTCGGTCTTGCCCTGCAAATGCGAATCCAACAAAAGACTCATAACTTGGGATCACGGATAAAAAATGAATATTGAGTTTATCGGCGACAGACAATGCTTTTAGATGAGAAACAACCTTGTCCAATAAACCAAGCTCTGTAAAATCAACGGGTACTAACACTGTTTTTGTCATAGTGGCTCCTAATTAACCTTTATTATGATTAGGGCTTTAATACTAATTACTTGTACATACACATGTGAGTTACCTACTAATCTTATCAGTCAAAAGCAAAAACTGTACAAAAATTAGAAATATTTTTATTTTTTGAGAGTTATGTATTTTTTTACATGGAAAAATGTAGCAATTTAAGTGAATAATTGTGTAATAGAGTCAAATAGAAATAGTTATTAAAAAGTAGGTTGGTTACTAGGTAAGAAAATGTTTTGCTATCTAACCAAAATGAGCGTGCATGCAAATTGAAATGCTATTATATAAATAAACTAAACTCTTAAAAAATAATATTTAATATAACTGTTTAAGTTTTTACTTTATAAAATTTAAAAATATCCATAATATAAAAAGTACATATTAGTTATTGGGAGTAAAGATAATATCTATTTATTACAATATGTTATGGGGTTTTTGGGAATTTGTCTGATGGTTTTATCTTAATGATAACAAGTAGCATTTAGCTTTTAATAAAATAATAAAATTATATTACAAATGAGATTGGTTTTTATTTTTATTACGAACTAATTGATTGAAAAAAATAAAAAAACTCTATTTAAATAACTATATTTTTATTTTTAAGTGTGCATAATATCTGTAATGTTAATTTTCATCGTAAGGAACGTAAAATATGTTACATCAAGATATGATCAATAAATTGAATGAACAGCTAAATTTAGAGTTTTATTCAGCAAATCTTTATTTGCAAATGAGTGCTTGGTGCGACGATAAAGGATTTGATGGTGCAGCTAAATTTTTAAAAGCCCATTCTCGTGAAGAAATGGAACATATGCATCGCCTATTTGATTATTTGAGTGATACAGGGGCGATGCCTTTACTCGGTGCGATTGAAGCACCACCTTCAGAATTCTCATCACTCGCTGAGTTGTTTGAGAAAACTTACGAGCATGAAAAACAGATTACAGCTGAAATTAATAAATTAGCTCATGTTGCAATGACCACTCAGGATTATTCAACGTTTAATTTTTTACAATGGTATGTTGCTGAGCAACATGAAGAAGAGAAATTATTTAAATCAATTTTGGATAAATTGGCGATGGTTGGTGATAGCGGTAAGGCTTTATTCTTATTAGATAAAGATCTGAACACATTATCAACATCTGCACATGTTTAATAATTAGCAAAGCACTACGTTAAGATAGGCTTAAGTTAATAAAATACATAAATATAATGATAACGCTCTGCTGGAAATAAACAGTAGGGCGTTTTTTATTACTCAGCATTAGTTCACAGCCTTATTTCTTTCTCTATTAATTGTATGTTTTTTATCCTGGATATATCTTTTGGATGTTATTTAAACAGGATGTTTATTTTACATTTAACTTAATTTGGTTATGTATTGAACTGTTTAGACTGTCAATGTGGGTATTATATTTTTTTGAAGTGTAAAAATGAGTGATATTTGAAACAGAATCTGCGCTAAATAACATATATTTTGAGTGCTAGTTCACAACCTTTTATTTCTAATAGGAAGAAGCGGAGATCTTGACGTGAATTTGCTATAAAATATTTTCATAAATAAAAAAATCACCTGTAATTTAAGAGGTTATTATGTCATTAAATACACTTAAGACATCTTGGGGTAAATTATCTGCTATTGCGGTTTTATTCCTAGGTATGTCGTATCAACAAGCATTAGCACACGCACAACTAAAATCTCAGTTACCAGCTGAAGGTGCGGCTATTGAGCAGTCTCAAGCACCTAAAGTTATCACATTAGATTTTTCTGAAGGTATTGAACTTGCATTTAGTAAAATCAAAGTGACGAATACCGACGGCAAAGAGATTACTGTAGGGAAATTGAGCTTAGATCCTGTAAACAATACTAAATTATTACTACCGTTAGAAAGTGATTTAGCTGAAGGTAATTATTTAGTTGATTGGAATGTGGTTTCTGTTGATGGGCACAAGACAAAAGGTTCTTATCAATTTAGTGTAAAATAATGACACCTGAAGACGTTTATATTTTATGCCGTTTCTTTCATTTTGTGGCAGTCATGTTTATGTTTGGACTGAGCTTCTCGGCTGCCATTCTGGCAAAAGATAAGTTTATTCCTCTCATGCAAGTTCGTTTGCGCCCAGCATTAGCCATCAGCACTATTACGGTCTTTATTACGACTTATTTATGGATGGCTTTACAATCTGGTATTATGGGGGACGGATGGGAGGATGCTTGGTCACTGGAAATATGGAAAGCGGTATTAGGTACTTCATTTGGTCAGATTTGGCAATGGCAATTGGTATTAGCAACTTTTGCTTTAGCTGTATTATTTATACACCAACGTTATATTCGTAATTTCTCTTTATTAATTGTTGCTTCAATTATGTTGATCTTACATGCCTCTATTGGTCATGGTGCTATGTTTACAGGTTCAGATGCAACTTTTTATAAGATTAATCAAAGTATTCATCTCATCAGTGCCGCATATTGGTTTGGCGGTTTATGGCCATTTGTTGCTTGCTTACAATTTCTACGTAATAAAGATGAGCTTGCAGAAGGGATGATCAAGCCTATCATTGGCACAATGAAGCGGTTTTCACTATTTGGTCATATTGCTGTTTTATTAGTTACCATCACTGGTATTATTAGTGCGGTTATGCTAATTCCGGGCTGGCCTACAATTCACCAATTATCAGAATATCAAAGCATGTTATGGCTTAAAATTAGCTTAGTTATGTTAATGCTAGGCCTAGCGGTAATTAATCGTTATGTTTTGGTGCCTCATATTCGTAAGAAAAATAACTTTCAATGGTTGTTAATTAATAGCTGGTTTGAATTATTACTTGGAACTATGGTTATTTTTACTGTTGCTATCTTTGCGATTAACTCACCAGTATAGATTGTTATATAATCGTAAAAATCTAATTTATTAAGTGAGATATAAACATGAAACGTTTTGTATTAGCGGGAATGTTAATGCTTTTCTCTTTTCAAGCATTCTCCGCACCAATTTCGACTGTGAGCAAGCTTCAATTTGGTGATGACTGGCCGTTTACACGAGAGGAAGTGATGCTTAATTGTCGTGCGGATGGCGCTTGGTTTGTGATTAATCCAGCAACATTAGTCCAGTATCCACTTAATGAAATTGCAATGAAACAGATGGAAAGTGGGAAAGTTAAGGCGCAATTAATTGATATTATTTTGCTTCCCGATCCTAATTCTCCTGAAAAGAAAAAATCAATCGAAGCCATTCAAGAGGCATTTAAACAACTTTGCGAGAGTAATTAATCAAATGATTAATTATTAAAGATGGTATTTTTATTTTTTATTGCATTGATTTAAATAAAAAATTTTATTGGTGCTGTTTTTTTGAATAGATAAGAGTGTGCTATTAAGTTATTCACTAGATTTTTACATATTATTAGCTAATATTTAACAGTAGGTTGTGAAATAGAAAGATCTGAGTTAGTCCACAATTTTTTGTTTACGTAGTAATCAGTAATGACTTTTTAGCGCACGGCTCGTAATGAGCCTTTTCCCTAAGCCAGATAAATGATTTATCTGGCTTTTTTTATTTCGCTTTAGCATCTCTTATGCCACTTTTAGAATCCAATGATGGTTTTCTTTGTCATAAGCATGACGATAAAGCAGAATATTTTTATCTTTCAATTGAGCTGGAATGCTCGTGTTTTCATCCCATCCATCCAGTTGCATACAAAACTCTGTATCATAATCACATGGAATATGAATATAAGCTAATTGATTATCGGAAGAGTGTTTCAACGTAATATCTTCAATTTCATAGCAAGCAATTTTTAACGTTATTTTCTTCATGTTATCACTCCAGTGTAGGCGATGTTCTGTTGTGTTCCGTTGTGTTCCGTTGTGTTTTGGGGGGCATTTATTGTAAATAATGCTTTTTAACCAAACAGAATTAAGCATAGTATAAATGGAATCTATTTCCAAAATATATTTTGAAAATAAAAAAAACGGATCATTTTTTGTGATCCGTTCTAAATAACTAGCGTGGAACAAGGAGGAATTATCTTATTTTATGGTTTGGGTATTGCAGTTCCCCATTCGTTCCAATCTTTAGGTTCTTTTGCATTTAAAATGAAATTCTGTTCCTGTTTCGCTTTTGCTTGTAATGGTGTGGAAGGTGGGGTCGCAAATGTAATACCTCCGCGTATAAATTGTTTAAAGGTTCCACTTCTTATAACGCCACCCGTTAAACCAAATGAGAAGTTATAGCCAGAAGAGAGCCAGAATTCGGTATTATTTCTAACAAGATATTGATATTTTTTACTAATTCGAATGTGGATTAAGACTCTATCGGACATGTTTCCTAACTCAAGACCAGTCACGGCACCAACTTCAAGACCTCGATAATAAATAGGTGTACCAATTTGTACTGAGCCAGCTTCTGTGGCATTTAAGACAAGGTTTAATCCATCAAGGTAGCGTGAGTCTGTAATGTTAGATGTTTGAAGCTCAAATTGACGATAAACACCACCATTACCAGGCTCAGCTTTAATATAAGGTTGAATAAGGGAATCGAGATTATCTAGTCCGGACGCCGTTAATTCTGGCGTGACAACGGCAAATCGACTACCTGATCTTGCAAATGTTTTCACATAATCAGGGTAGAGGACTGCTGAGACAGTTACCGCTTTTCTATCCGGTGAGAGGATCAGAGATTCGACCTGACCAATATCAATGCCTAAATAACGAATAGGCATACCTTCAGAAAGTTTACTGGCATCATAAGTTTTTAAAGTTATTTGAGCACCAATAGCACGAGCACTGGTTTCTGAAGAATAGAGTTTATAACGTGAAACGTTATTATTAATATTTTCAAAGTTATCGAAGCTGATAGCACCTTTTAATGCCCGATTTAATGGTGTGGCTTCAACGGTTAATCCTGAACCATTGACAGAAACTTTTGCAGCACCTTCAGTCCAGAAAACACTCTTTTCAGTGAGAAGATGGCGGTATTGCTTAGAAATATAAACATCAATATCAAACTCATCCATCAACGGTCTGACATCCGTGATCTCACCAACCTGAAATTGGTGATAAAGCACGACAGAGCCTTTTTGAATACCAGGAAGGCTTGAGGCTTTTAGCGTTAATGTCACTGGTAATTCATTACCATTGATACTTGCTTTAGCAAAAAAATCATTGCGATAAAGGCGGTACTGCTCTTTGGGCGTGCCTTGATTACCTTGAATAAGATGAATACCGCCTTCAAGCCATTCTTGAGGAGAGGCACCTTGAATATCAATACCATTCAGGCCCATATTGACGTTTATTCGGCTATTAGCAACAAACTTACTATTTTCATAAATATAATGTTTATATTCAGGAGCGATAATCGCATCGAAGATAACACCATCATCACTGATATTACGTTGAATAACTTGGCCAATAGTAATACCTCTAAAAAGAATAGGTTGTCCTGCATCGACTCCCCAACTTTCTTCACTAGTTAGAGAAAGAATTAACCCATCTTCACCATAGATTGCTTTACCTGCTTCGACAGATGTTGCTGATTGTAAAACAAATTGTTGATTCTCTTGTGCGGGGAGGCTATTTTCTGGAGAATCAAAGGCTATTGCACCGTTAATTAAAGCAGAAACACTTTCCATTTTAACCGATACGCCACTCTTTAGATTAAAATTACCTTGAAACCCAGAGACATTCCAAAAATGGCTATCTTGGCGAATTAAGTGTGCATATTGTTTATCAATACTTAATTCAATAAAAATACCTTGGTTGTCAGGGCGAATTGCGTAACTATAAACTTTCCCTACGGGAACTTGACGGTAATAAACTTGAGAATCAACATTGAGTGATCCTAATTTATCTGCTGTCAAAGTAATTAATTGCTGATTTTTATCAATATTTGCTTGGGGGCGAATTTCTTGAGCAATAAATTTAAACTGCTTTTCGCCGTCACCGGGTAACATACTGATGTAGTTCCCCCCCACTAACGCATCTAACCCTGATACACCAGATAAGCTCGCTTTAGGTGTGACAAGCCAAAATTGTGTATTCTTTCGCAATGCGGTGGCGAGATCTTTTCGTATATCAGCAGTAACAATAACTCGACGTAAGTCATCGCTTAGGGTGATATCTTTAACTATTCCTATGTCAACGCCTTGATAGCGAATAGGTGTTCTGTCAGAAACAATCCCTGAAGCAGATTGAAAATCAATCGTAATTTGTATGCCTTTATCTTGCCAATGTTGGAAAAGCAACCAACTTGCAATAAAAATGGCGATAACAGGGAGTAGCCAAAATGTTGAAATTCTACGCTTGCGGCGTATTTGGGCTTGTATTTCCTGAACGTCGTTTTCTTCGTGTTGCATAAGTATCCCATAGTAAACGACTATCCAACCATTCAACGGCAAGGATAGTAAGAATAACCGCAGTACCAAAATAAAAAGCCGCTGGGCCCATTGTGAACGTCATCAGTTGATCTCGATTAATTAATGACATCATCAGTGCGATCACAAAGAGGTCAAGCATTGACCAGCGTCCTATCCAAGAGACAAAACGGTATAGCTTCATACGAAATAGAGGATCAAGATGGGAATTAAAGTGAATACTCAATAATAATCCCAGCATGATAATAATTTTGAAAAAAGGTACAAAAATACTGGCAATAAAAACGATAATGGCAATAGGGGTATTACCCGAATTTACTAAGGCTATGACACCTGAAAAAATGGTATCTTCGGTGCGTTGACCGTTTAAATAAAAAATAGAAATAGGCAATAAATTTGCAGGTAATAATAAAATAATTGCTGTAATTAATGCAGCCCATGTTTTTTGTAAACTCATTGGTTGTCTTCGGGTATAACAAGATTTACAACGAGGGCAATGTGTTGAAGGCATTTTTTTAAAATGATAATGACAAGCATGGCATGTAGCAGGGCTTTGGTGGATTGTTTTTTGTGGGTAAAAATCGTTGCCAAAGTTGGTCCATATTAAGATTAATCAGCATCAATAAGCTGAGTAGCATTAGAGAAATAAAAGCAATTAAACCATTGCCAATATAAACCGTAGCGTAGTCACCTAATTTTATTGTAGCCACACCAAGTCCAATCAAATAAACATCTAGCATTACCCATTCTTTTAATTTTCCAAGCATTAATAGCACTGGGCGTAGATTAAAACGTAAACGTGCGCCTAAGTGGAGATATAAAATAGCAATCGGAAGGCTAAGAGGGGCAGCTACAGCACAAAGACTACCATCGTTGCAGTAAGTGGAGAGCCTTGCTCTGACATCATACGAATACCATCAAGTACATTGGCTGTTATCATTGTACCTAATAGATGAATTTTGATTAATGGTTGAGTAAATGCAATAGATGCCAAGATAAGCATTGTAATCGATAAAATTAATAAACGAGTCAATGACCAATCTCGATAAGAGGCGAGTTTAGCTTGGCAACGTGGACAATACGCATCTTCTCCACGCTTAAGCGAAAGAGGTAGTGCCACAAGATGGTCACATTCTTGGCAGCGTATTGATTTTATTTCTTTAGTTGCGATATCGTTCTCAGAGTTGCTCATTATTTGCCTACGTTAACTTTCTTAATAGTTATCGTTTGATTAAGCTAAAAAAAAGTACCTATACTCAATGGTTCACAAGTTATCATTTTTATTATATTTATGCCTTTCATTTTACAATAATAAGTGTCTGATTTTTTTTGTAGATGTTAAGAGCGTATTATCGTTTTTTTACCTAATTCTTGAAAATGGAGTATTCAACCTCAAGATAAAATAGGCTAAATTACAAGTATGTTATCTATTTTAGTTATGTATATAGGGTTTAATGATGCCAAAATCGCTTTTTTATCAGGAACTCACTGATAATTTGTCAGCCTTGTTGTCTGGTGAAAATGATCTTATCGCATCACTTGCTAATACCAGTGCTCTTCTTTTCGAGAAGTTAGATACGATAAATTGGGTTGGGTTTTATCTAAATGATGGCGATTCATTAGTTCTTGGTCCATTTCAAGGTAAAATAGCTTGTGTCAGGATAGGTTTTGGAAAAGGAGTTTGCGGCACTGCATACTCTGAAAACAGAATTTTAAGAGTGGATGACGTTCATCAATTTAGTGGACATATTGCTTGTGACAGTGCAAGTCAGTCTGAAATTGTTCTACCTCTAGAGGTGAATGGACAAATTATCGGCGTTCTCGATATTGATAGCCCTATTTTTAATCGTTTCGATAAAAAAGATGAAAATGGGCTTAAAGCGTTGTGTGACGTGCTCTGCGAGCATTTAAAAACTTGTCATACAGCAAAATATTGTGAATTTTGTGTAAGTTAACAGGCGTTTGCCATAGAAATTGTTGGCAACACTATTATAATGTCGCTTGTTCATGCCTGCGCTGGTTGGCAAAACCGTTGTAATCAGGAAATTTCATGGAAAATCAACCTAAGTTGAATAGTAGTAAAGAAATCATCGCTTTTTTAGCTGAACGTTTCCCTAAGTGTTTTATTGCTGAGGGCGAAGCTCGCCCTTTAAAAGTTGGCATTTTTCAAGATCTTGTTGAAGCTCTAAAAGATGATGCTGAATTAAGCAAAACACAGTTACGTTCCGCATTACGCTTGTATACCTCAAGTTGGCGCTACCTTTATGGAGTTAAAGAAGGGGCAAAACGTGTCGATTTGGATGGTAATGACTGCGGCGAGCTGGAAGCTGAGCATATTGAACATGCTCGTACACAATTAGCAGAAGCCAAGGCACGCGTTCAAGCCCAAAGAGCTGAACAACGTGCTAAAAAGCGCGAAGCTGAAGGTGATAAGGAGACCAGTAAACGTCCGGCAGCGAAAAAGCCAAATAATACGCGTCGTCAGCCACCTAAAGAGGGTGAAAAACGACAGCCTCGTCCTCAGAAAGCAACTCAAGCACCTCGTAAAGCACCACGTCAAAATACTGAAAAGTTAATTCCAGTCACAGATACATCAGTTCTTACTGTTGGTCAATCGCTGAAAGTTAACGTTGGTAGTAGCGTGATGAATGCGACAGTGCTAGAGATAGCAAAAGAGGGTGTACGTGTACAATTGCCTAACGGTTTGGCAATGAATGTACGCACGGAACATTTAAAGTTCTGATACGGAGGCCAACCAGAGCATGAACAAACTTTTAAATGTGGCTTTTGCAATCGGATTAGTATTAACAGGCACTTCTGTTGTGATGGCTGAGAAACCAGCCACTCCAGCAATGGTGACTATTGATCAGTTACCCAAATTAAAGCAAGAGCCACAGCACTCTACTGTGAGCGAGCGAGTCACTTCTCGTTTTGAACGCTCTCATTACCGCCAGTTTTCGCTAGATGCGAACTTTTCTGAAAAGATATTTAATCGCTATCTCAATTTATTAGACTATAGCCATAATGTATTGCTAGCGTCTGACATTGCCCAATTTGATAAAGAAAAAAACAAAGTGGGTGAATACCTAAAAAAAGGTGAGCTTCAACCTCTTTATGATCTTTTCAATTTAGCGCAAAAAAGACGTTTCGAGCGTTTTCAGTACGCGTTAGATCGTATCAATAAGCCAATAGATTTAACCGGCCAGGATAAGTTTGAGGTAGATAGGACGAAAGCGCCATGGCCTCAAACTCAAGCTGAATTAGATAAGCTTTGGGATGAAAAAGTTAAATACGATTGGTTAACATTGAAATTATCTGAAAAAACAGACAGTGAAATTAAAGAAACGTTGACTAAGCGCTATAAAGCCGCTTTACGTCGTCAAACACAAAGCCAAAGTGAAGACGTTTTCCAAATTATTATGTCGGCGTTTGCCCGTGAAATTGATCCTCATACTAGTTACCTTTCACCTAGAAATACAGAAGCATTCGACTCTGAAATGAGCCTTTCTTTAGAAGGTATTGGTGCTGTATTACAAATGGATGATGATTATCCTATGATCAACTCCATGGTGACCGGTGGACCGGCTGCAAAAAGCAAAGAGTTGAAAGTTGGAGATAAAATTATTGCAGTGGGTCAACAAAATAAACCAATGGTAGATGTTGTTGGCTGGCGACTTGATGATATTGTTGCTTTGATTAAAGGCCCGAAAGGTAGCCAAGTTAAGTTGGAAGTTATCTCCGATGAGAAAGGGGCAAAACCGAGAACTATCACGATAGTCAGAGAGCAGATCCGCTTAGAAGACAGAGCGGTTAAGTTGACAGAAAAAGTTATCAATGGTGATAAAGTTGCTATTTTGGATATTCCAAGCTTCTATGTTGGTTTAACTAATGATGTGAAAACACAATTACAGAAAGTGGCAAAAAATAATGTTTCGTCATTAGTCATTGATTTACGAGGTAACGGCGGCGGTGCTTTAACTGAGGCCATTTCACTATCAGGATTATTTATTCCAAGTGGCCCCGTGGTTCAAGTTAGAGACAATAATGGCCGTGTGCGACAAGATTTTGATAGAGATGATGTTGTTTACTATAAAGGCCCATTGGTTGTTATTGTAAATCGCTTCAGCGCTTCTGCTTCTGAAATTTTTGCAGCCGCAATGCAAGACTACGGACGTGCATTGATTGTGGGTGAACAAACCTTTGGTAAAGGAACTGTTCAACAATATCGTCCTCTAACGCGTGTTTACGATCAAATGCTTAGCCCAGATTGGCCTGGTTTAGGTTCAGTACAATACACTATTCAAAAATTCTATCGCATTAATGGTGGTAGTACTCAGCTTAAAGGTGTAACACCTGATTTATTATTACCAAGTTTTGATAGTGCTGAAATGGGCGAAAGCTTTGAAGATAATGCATTACCTTGGGATAGTATTTCTCCAGCAAGTTATAAGTTATCTGAATATTCAGATAAATTGAAAACAGCATTAGCGCCATTAACGGAGTTGCATACTAAACGTATTGCAAATGATAGAGAATTCTCATACATCTTTGATGATATTAAACGTTACAATGATGCTAAAGCAAAAGGTGAAGATAAATTTGTTATTCTGAATTTTGCTGAAAGAGAAAAAGAAAATAAAGAGTTAGAAACTATTAAATTAAATCGTATTAATGAGCGTTTTAAATTAGAAGGTAAACCTTTATTAAAATCACTCGACGATTTACCTAAGGATTATGAAGGTCCTGATCCTTATTTAGATGAAACTGCAAAAATTGCAGTTGATCTTTCAAAGGTACTTAAGCCGAAAAAACTATTAAATTAAGTTATCAGTTACAAAAATGGATACTTAAAATTATTCCCAGTAGTTGGATAGCCAATTACTGGGTTTTTTTATATTTAAACATATCAAGATATAAAAATTATTATTACCAACCAATATTTATAAAGTGAGTTACTAGATATTTTTTAAAGCAATGGACAAGATTGGGGGCTGAGAGTTTTTATTTTCTTAAATATTTACTCTATCAAGTCATCTGTAATATAAATAATTATTAATATATGAATATTAAATTTTAACTTTACGTTGCTTGATTTTTAATCTGAAATATATTTCAAATAAGTTTTATGAGATGTAAAAGTATATTAAGTTAATGTTTAGATAAAAAATTCTCAAATAATGAGATGGGATTGTTTTTTGTTTGGTAAGTAAAATAAAAAGATAAATAAGCCGCTTATTGTGATTATTATCACATTTAGAGGGTTGTTGATTGCAATAAATGTAACAGGTTGTGACAATGATCGCTTAAATTGACATAAAATTACTATAATATACAGAACATAAATATTTAGTGTCATTTTGAGACATCGACGCAACAGCTGAAAACTTATCTAAATGATGAGTTGTTTCTATTCTATTAGTTCAAAATCTATTATTAGAGTCGTATGTAAAACTGAAATATTATATTTTCAGAAGTAGATGTTCTAAGTAAGGAATAATCATTAAATAGCAAATTACCTATAATTTGCTTAAAGCATATTCATTGCTAAAAAATGAGTAAATACAAATATGGTGAAATAGCCATATTGGATTTTTTATGCCAAAAAATAACTTTAGTATTTGAATTGATGTAACTAGAAGTTTAATCAAAAGTTGTTTTTTAGCTAAATATAAGAATGGTGCTTTGTTGAACTTGTTGAATATAAGCCAATATAAATCAACTCAAATATTTGTTAACCAGGTTGACTTAAAATGAAAGTAAAAAGAATAGTATTATTTATGTTGTCCCCTTGCTTTTTAGCTGTTAGCGCTGCCAATGCTGGAAATTGGGAAAACTCAATTAAAGAGAGTGCATTTGTTTCTGATTCTGAACTAGAGCTTTCTACAATCAATATGTGGAAATACCTAAAGACCGAAAACCGTTTTGATAAAGAAGCGCAACGTTACAGAAAGCAAGTTGCTAATGCTTGGGGGCAAAACTTCCAAGCAGATTTCAGATCAGGTTATTTAGGTGGCATTCTCGGGTTTGATGTCTCTTATTATGGTGGTATCAAATTAGGTGCAAGTAAAGACTTCGCCTCTCGTGCAATCCTATACAATGATGATGGTGATGCAAAAGGTTATAACAAAATTGGTCAACGTTTCGCAAAAGTGAAGTTTGATTTAGATCCTGTTTTAATTAATGGTAAAGCAGGTTGGTTTACGCTGAAAAATACGGGTATTTTTACTAACTCACAGCGCTTATCATTAAACAGTTATAATGGTTATGCCACTAAAACGGCAATAGGTGATTGGAGCTTAGATTTACTGTTTCTTGACGGTAAAGTAATGCGTCGTGATAGCCCAAATATTGATAGAATGTATTTCAGTGATGGTAATGGAGTTAGACACAATATTGATCATGTGTTGACCGGTGGAATTAATTACAACTCCAAACCGTTAAAAGTATTTTATTTCTACGGTCAAGCGGATGATGTATTCCGCCAACAAGGTTTAGAAGCAAAATATAAATTAACCTCAGATGTGACTATTGGTGGTGTTGTTTATTATCACGATTATGGTAGTGATGGTAAACGTACATTAAGTGATGCCAATAAAGGTAAACGTAACTTCGATAATGATGCATGGCATTTTGCGGGTACGATGGAATGGCGCATTCCTGAGTCACCTTGGACGATACGTACAGGTGTGACTTATACCGATGCGAAAAAAGCGAATGGTGTTGGTCAATTTGCGCGTAATCCTATTGGCAATACTCGTGGACGCTTTAACTCACCCGCTTACGCAGATATTGACTATGTGCGTGATGGTGAAGTTATGGGGGCATTAGAAGCTGCATATAAAGTTAACGAAGAATTGTCTGTTGGTGCGCGCACTAACTATAGTGAATTCAGTTATTCAGGTGAAAGATTAAAACAAGGACAATTTGGTTTATTTAGTTATTGGAAACCAACAGCAAATCTTTCTGTTTCCTTAAGTGGTGGTATCGGTTGGCACCATCAGCAAGAAAATGATTACACCACACCGAAATTGTATGATGGTCATTCACAACGTGCACATTCATTATCAGGCTCTATGACAACCACATATCGTTTTAAAATGTAATTAGTTTATAGCGTTAATCACGCTATTGCTTATCACATGTGCACGGTTTGTATTACTTACAAGTCGTGCACAAAGATCTCTGATACAATTAACGGGGCTGATAATACAACGGGTCGATAATAGGACAGTCTTTTATGATGAATTTATTATTGTTAGATTAAACGTTACAAAACCTTCTCTTTAAATAAGTAATACGAAAAGTTGTCCCGCCTATTTTGGAGCACTCATCTCTCTTCAGTTTTAAATAATGCCAATAGTGGGTAATTAAATCCTATTTTTTTATCAAAATGTAAAGTTATACTGTTTTTAGTATTAAATACGTTAAAAGACTTGATAAAATTCAAAAAAGCCTTATTTATAAGATAGCTTTTGCAATGTGATAATTAGATAAAATAGGAACAGTATCAATATGATGAGAATTGCGTTATTCCTTTTAACAAACTTAGCTGTAATGTTTGTTTTTGGGATCATCTTATCTTTAACTGGTGTACAAGGTCGCAGTGTTCAAGGTTTGATGATCATGGCGGGTTTGTTTGGTTTTGGTGGTGCATTTATTTCACTGTTAATGTCAAAGTGGATGGCATTACGTTCAGTGGGTGGTCAAGTTATCGAAAACCCAACATCAGAAGTAGAGCGCTGGTTATTAGATACGGTAAGACGCCAATCTGAACAAGTCGGTATTAAAATGCCGCAAGTCGCTATTTATGATGCACCTGATATTAATGCGTTTGCGACAGGCGCTCGTCGTGATGCTTCGCTGGTGGCTGTAAGTACAGGACTATTAGCCAATATGAGTCGTGATGAGGCAGAAGCTGTTATTGCCCACGAAATTAGCCACGTTGCTAATGGGTGATATGATTACCATGACCTTATTACAAGGTGTTGTGAATACCTTCGTTATCTTTATTTCGCGCATTATTGCACAATTTGTTGCTAATTTTATTTCTAGCGATGAAGAGAGCGAAAATAGCAATGGTAACCCTTGGGTCTATATGGGGGTTTCAATGGTATTGGAGATTGTGTTTGGTATTCTGGCGAGCATTATTACCATGTGGTTTTCTCGTTACCGTGAATTTCATGCGGATGCGGGATCTGCAAAACTTGTTGGTCGTGAGAAGATGATTGCTGCATTACAACGTTTAAAAACGAGCTATGAGCCACAAGAAGAGAGCAGTATGATGGCTTTCTGCATTAATGGCCGTAATAAGTCATTCAGTGAATTATTTTTATCTCATCCACCATTAGACAAGCGTATTGAAGCTCTACGTAATGGTGAGTATCTAAAATAAAGTATTAAAGGCGATGAATTAACGCCAACACTTAAACGCTCAATATGAACAGTATTGGGCGTTTTTTATGGCGTATATAGTTAATCTAAATATTCCCCAAAATAAGCTACAGTTTTTTCTTCATCAATCTTGAGATTACCTTTCCATCCTGCCCACGGCATCTCTATATCCGAACGCCCTTTGGTGTTATTAAGCTGATTTTCTGCAATGGTAATATCACCGAAATTGGCCCAGCTATTTAAAGATAATGAAATAAAGGTATTGGGAATAATACCCACTAAAGCAAGTGAGTGTAAAATACCCCGCTTGGTGTATTTATCACCAGAAATTAATTTAGCTTCATTTAATCGTTTTTCAAACTTACCCGGAGTTTCATCTTCAGGGGCGTTACGTAATAAATGAAGTAATTGCTTAAAGGTCTCTTTGTCTGCCTGAGTTGGGTTAACGGGAGGGACTGTTAGCAAGTGCTTTAAATTCAGATAAGCATAAGAGGGATTGCCAGTATAAGAATTACCGTAATAGAGGCAATATTGAAAATAACTCTCATTAATATGCTTTTGTTGGTTGCTATCACTGCAAATCCAACAACAGGCATATTGCGGCTTTTCATCATAATCATGTAATGGCAAATTTTGTAATTTATGGAAAGCGCCTAAAACAGAGCGCCCTCTAAGATAACTGCCACCCACACCAGCCACAAAGGCATCTAAACAACGCTTTTGAGTGAGTAACGGATTGTTTTTTAAAGTATTTAATTGATTAATAACATCAGAGTGATCCGCAAATTTTTCAATAACATTAGGTTGCCAGTTGGCTACTAATAATATACTTTTTTCCTTTTCTGAAAGGGCATCAAGATGATAAAGAGAAACTTGTCGTTCAGGATCATACTGACTGTTTTCATACTTATAGAGCTTTCGCAAAACTCGCATAATTTTTTGCACGATTTCACCTTGTTATATTTATAGGTTTTTTTTTATTGATATTGGTAAATACCATAGATAGAAGATATGTCACTTAATATAGATACAAAAAAAGCCAGTTCAAATGAACTGGCTTTATCATTAGAGGTGGATAAAGTTTATTTTACTGTAAGTTCTGTTTCTTCATCTTGGTTGAAGATAGCTTTATCCGTTTGTCCCATAATTTGGCTGGTGATTGTACCTGCTGTCATTGAGCCACTGACGTTTAACGCGGTACGTCCCATATCAATTAATGGCTCTACAGAGATTAACAGTGCAACTAATGTTACTGGCAAGCCCATTGCAGGTAAAACGATAAGGGCTGCAAATGTGGCACCACCACCAACGCCCGCAACACCGGCAGAGCTAACGGTTACGATAGCAACTAAAGTAGCAATCCACATTGGATCTAATGGATTAATGCCTACGGTTGGTGCAACCATGACAGCGAGCATTGCAGGGTAGATACCTGCACAACCATTTTGGCCAATCGTTGTACCAAAAGAGGATGAGAAGCTAGCGATAGATTCTGGCACACCCACACGTTTGATTTGTGTTTCAATATTTAACGGGATACTTGCTGCACTTGAACGGCTAGTAAAGGCAAATGCTAATAAAGGTCCCGCTTTTTTTGAAGAATTTAACTGGGTTTAAACCTGTAAAACTGACCAGTAATCCATGAACCACAAACATTAAGCCAATAGCAACATAAGAGGCAACAACAAAGCTTCCTAATTGAATAATGTCGTGCATATTTGAGCTGGCAACAACTTTAGTCATCAGCGCCATAACACCATAAGGGGTTAACATCATAACAATGCGAACCAGTTTCATGATCCATGACTGTAAGCAATCAATCGCAACTAATACTTTTTCACCACGAGGCTGATCTTCTTTGAGTAATTTCAGCGCCGCCATACCTAAGAAAGTGGCAAAGATAACAACACTAATAATGGATGTTGAACTTGCACCTGTTAAATCAGCAAATGGATTTTTAGGAATAAATGACAAGATAAGTTGAGGCATGGTTAAGTCAGAAACTTTACCCATGTAATTTTGCTCAAGTGCAATTAAGCGTTGTGCTTCTTGTTCACCTTGCACTAAGCCTTCTGCGGTTAATCCAAATAAATTGGCTATGACAATACCAATTAATGCAGAAATAGCAGTGGTAAATAATAAAGTACCAATAGTTAAGCCACTGATTTTACCTAGCGATGATGCCTGGTGTAAACGAGCAACGGCACTAAGAATAGAGGCAAAAACTAATGGCATAATGATCATTTGTAATAGCTGGACATAACCATTACCCACGATATTAAACCAAAGAATAGATTCTTTAATGATAGGATCATGTGAGTCATAGAATGCGTGTAGCGCTAATCCAAAAGCAACACCAAAAACTAAACCAACAAGGACTTTCTTTGAAAGGCTCCACTGACGTTGACTTAATTTAGCCAAGACGAGTAATAACACAACAAAGACGAGTACGTTAATGATTAACGGAAAATTCATCTTAACTCTCCAACGAGATCTTTATTTATATAATTTAGACGATTGTATGCGATATGAGTTCTTAAATAGTAAGAAAGGATATAACAGCATCAACTCGTTATAGGGTAACAGGATTGTTAATAACTTTTTATAATTAATTATTCTTTTATATAATCGTTTAGTTATAAAGACAAGAAAATAGGTATAAAAAGGTGTAAAAATTTATAAATAAATAGAGAATCGTAGGGTTTTGTCAGAGGGTGTTAAAAATTAGTGCGCTTGTCGTGGTACATCTGTAACCAGCTATTGACTTGCGAAGGCAATGTAACAGTAAGGTGTGGTGGCAAAAAAAGTGCACCTACAAGAATAAGCACAGAGATAAAACGTTCACCTTTTTTATTATTTTTTTTGCCTAAAATGGGTAGCGCAAAGCGCATTTTTAAAGGCCATAGGAAAGGAACACCAGCAGGGGTTAACATATCGGCAATGAGATGGCTAAGATAACCAAGTAAAAGCGCATGAAAGATATCTACTGAAATTTCCCAACGTGGTGAAACTTGGGTTTCCCATAAAATGGCTAAACCACAAAATGCGAGTAGGCTATGAGTGAAACCTCGGTGACCACAAAGTTTTGATAAGGGCAACGAAATAATACGGAACAATCGTCCAAGGATAGAGCCGGGATGATCTAAGTCTGGTAAAAGTGAGCCTAATAAGACAGCAGGGATCATGTGAAACCAATCACCATGAGCAAGAGCTGGCGTTATTTCAAGTTTCTGTGCTAACACAAGTGTTGCAACAGAAAAAAGTAAATGTCCTTCTGCAGTCATTCCTTGTCTGTTCTTTTGCTGTTCATTTATACAGTGATAAAGTATAAAAGGTTTTGATGATAACTAACAGACAAAAAAGATAAAAATTGCCTTAAATATTAAGCAATAACGGAAATATTTTATTTGATTGATTTAAAAATGATCGAATTTAGGATAAAAAGCTAAAAGTAAAATTAGTACTAATGATATTAAGTCAAATAAGTGAGAAAACTTAAAGAATAGAATTGATGAGGAAAATGTTAAAAGCAAAATAAAAGGGATATCTAATAAAGCAAAATATCCCTTTTATTGATAAAAGCTAGCCTAATAAATGTCGTTGTGTTAACTCATTAAGAGAGGCAATTTTCACATCCGCTAAACCCCACTGCTTATCATTAAATTGTGTTGTAGCGGGTACAACGATAGAACGCATTCTCGCACCTTTACAGGCAATCATACCATTACGAGAATCTTCTAATGAAACACAATGAATGGGATCGAGATCAAGTGCTTTGGCTGCATTTAGGTAGACTTCTGGATGTGGTTTACTGTGTGGTAATTCATCAGCAGAAACGACAGCTGAGAAATAATGGCGAATATTAAATAATTCCAATACTCGCTCAAGCATGAAATCAGGAGAAGCTGATGCTAATGCAATTTTTAACCCTGATGATTTACAAAGTTCTAAAGCATACTCGACACCGGGTAATAGTGGCTTGGTCTCTTCAACCAGTTTGACAACACGAGAAACCATTTTTTGTTTAGCTTCTTGTTTTGAAACGCCTTGCCATGGTGAGGCTTTATACCATAAATCAATGACTTCGTTTATTCTTAATCCAACCATATCGGGCATTGCCGATGAAAGGGATAAATCGACGCCTAATTCAGCAAAGACCTCATGTTCTGCTTGCTGCCAAAATGGTTCAGGAGTCGATTAATAAACCATCCATATCAAAAATAGCAGCTTCAATAGGGAATTTAAAAGACATGTTACTCTCCATAAATAAGGTCTATGTTGTCGAATGGCGATTGTAGCAAGAGTTACAAAGAAAATCTTTTTAATCAGTTTCTTATTTATTTAGTAAAATAAATAGAGAGAATGGCTACTATTAATATATTGTCGTATTAGCCGTTAATTAGACTACGATAAACAGATAAATATTGACGAATTCTACTAGTGAGGATGTGATGAGTTATCAATATGCAGGATTATATGCCATTTTAAAGCGCGTTCTTGGCTGGCTTATTTTTATTCCTGCTTTTATTTCTACAGCTGTATCGTTGATAGGATTGGCTGCAATACAACGTCCAAGTGGTGATGGCGTTAATGCAGTGATCAATGATTTTTTTCGTGTACTCGCTGAAATGGCGCAATTTAATACACCGTTTTTAGATTTCTTTTGGCAAAACTCACCTATCCCCAATACACAAATGGGGTTTAGCCAAGAAAATATCACTTTCTTTGTTATTTTTCTTTTTATGTTTGTTGGATTGGCGTTTAGTGCATCGGGATTACGAATCTATCGCCAAGTTAAGTATTTAAAAGAAAATATACAAGATCAGCTTATTATTGAACGAGCCATGAAAAGTGGTGTTACTGCAGAAGAATTGCAACAAAATATCAAATTACCACGACATACTATTTTTACTCAAATTATGGTGCTTTATCTATCGCCGATTATTGTCATTGCAATTGGATATTTCTTACTGAAATTTTTAGGATGGTAATAGGGCATTTATAATGAACGAGGATAGTTCATTTATCTAACTGAAGGGAAAAATAAACCTCGCACAATGTGAGCTGGCGAGGTTATATTTTTTTGCGTGTTATCTGTTTTGAACTATTTTTATCTTTTTATTAGGGGGGTCGCTAATAAATCATCAATGATTTTTCGGACTTCTAGATAATCGCCTTCACCGCCAAATAGATTACCACCGGTTGAGGAAAAAATAGAGTTGATAAATAGGCTGACGTAATAAAAATTTTTCAGATAATGGCCAGACACTCTGATAACCATCAAAAATATTAGCAGGTACAGCAGTACAAAGCGGTAACATTGCTATATCACATTCTCTATCCCCCCAATAACACGCAGGATCAAAGACCGTACCTTCAGATTGACCAATTGCAGCACAATTTTTGGGCCATAAGTTGCCATGAAGTAATGAAGGTTGGGGATTATGATCAGCAAGACGATGGTGAATAATTTGGGTTATCTCATCGATATCGCCAAAAACCATCCCTTTTTCTGACGCAAGTTGCAGTTGAAAGCCAATACGTTTTTCAGAATAAAAGTGGTTCCAGCGCTTTTCCCAGCCATTTAGTTGAGGGGTTGTGTCGATTTGAGTATCAAAATCAAAACCATAACTAGGTTGATCTTCCCATTGATGTAGCCTTGCTAATTGTTGACCAAAACAATAAGCGCTATGAGGCGTAAAAGATTGGACGGGTAAAAATTCAAGGAGTAAGAAGCTGGCATCTTTACTATTACCAATGCCAAGAACGCGAGGAGTACGAATTGTTTGGCTTTTTGCCAACATGTCAAGTTGTTCTGCTTCATTTTTAAAATTAGGCAGAAACTCACGCAAGTTAGATTTTACAAAGATGGGAGTATCACCATAATAAATTTTCCATGTATGATGAATATCGCCACTAGAAAGGTGAGTTTTTTCGTTTATCTTTGCTGAAAATCCTAAGTTTGATTCCAGTAAACGACCTATATTCTGCCACATACTTACACCTCGCAAAGTTGTTTACTTAGTAGACCCAAATAAAATAATAACGAGCGATGTTTATCTTATGACAATAACACTTTAATTAAATCAATAAAGTATAAAGCTAAAAAACGGGATGATTATCCCGTTTTTGCGAAGATAAAGGAGATTATCAGGCGTTCGCGGGTTTTGTTTGTCGCTTTATTTTTGCTAATTTAATCTGATTACAGAATAACGCAATAATAAAGAATATAGCTTGAGTTAGCACAATACATGGACCTGTTGCACCATCAATATGGAAACTAATAAATGTACCAATAACACTGGATGCGACAGAAAATATAATAGCCAGCATTATCATACGAGAGAAACTACGTGTTAATAAATACGCAGTGATCCCTGGTGAAATAAGCATGGCGACGACTAAAATAATCCCAACGGCCTGCATTGAAGCAACGATAGTTAATGCCAAAATAGACAGTAAGCCATAGTGCAATAAGGTAACAGGTAAACCGACGATCCTTGCTTGATTAGGATCGAAGCAATAGAGCATAAAGTCTTTTTGCTTAACTAGCATGATCGTGATGGTAATTAAACAAATAATACTAATTTGAGTTAATACATCTGGTGTTATACCTAAAATATTACCAAATAAAATATGCATTAAATGTTGGTCTGTATCGACACTGGCAAAAATCACCAAACCTACAGCAAACATACCTGAGAATACTATTCCCATCACAGTATCTTCTTTAATGCGACTGTGTTCTTTTAAATAACCAGTGGCAAACGAGCAAAACAAACCAGAGAGAAAGGCACCAACTGTTAATGGAATTGCAGTGACATAAGCGAGTACCACTCCGGGTAACACCGCGTGAGAGATGGCATCTCCCATCAATGACCAGCCTTTTAAAACCATATAACAAGATAAAATAGCGCAGGCGATCCCAATAATAATAGCGGCAATAATAGCCCGTTGCATAAAGGGATATTGAAATGGTTCAATGAAAAATTCAATTAGCTCATTCATAGTTTCACCTCTTCTTGTTTTGGGGCTTCTTGGTGCTGATGAGATTGTGAGATTAACTGTTGTGAGCTTTGGCGAGCACGACGACGAGCCGCTAACATGCCGTGTTTAGGCGCAAATAAGAAAGCTAATAAAAAGAGGAGTGTTTGCATTGTGACAATGACGCCACCCGTTGCACCATTAAAGAAATAGCTAAGATAAGCGCCTACAGCACTGGTTATTGTACCAATACAGATAGCCATAATTGCAAGTCGCTTAAATTGGTCTGTGAGTAAATAAGCGGTTGCACCGGGTGTGACAACCATAGCAATCACAAGAATGGCACCAACCGTTTGAAGTGCTGCAACAGTACATGCACTTAATAAAGTAAAAAAGATAATTTTTAATTTTAGAGGTGATAAGCCAATTGATTTGGCATGAACTTCATCAAAGAAAACGACCAGCAAGTCTTTCCAAATACAGAATAATACGAAGAAAGAGACACCAGTAATAATCACAACTTGCCATACATCTTCATCAGCAATACCTAAAATATTTCCGAGGATGATGGTCTGAACGTTGACGGCTGTCGGTTTAAGCGAAACCAGCAACAGACCAAAGGCAAAAAAAGTGGAGAAAATAAAGCCAATAACGGCATCTTCACGAAGGCGTGTGATATGGCGAATAAATGTCATTGATAATGCGGCGAGCAAACCCGTAAAAAAAGCACCGACCGCATAAGGTAAACCTAATATATAAGCCCCCGCAACACCAGGAACAACGGAGTGGGAAAGGGCATCTCCCATTAATGACCAACCTTTTAAAATAAGATAGGATGAAAGAAACGCACAGACAGCACCTACTAAGGCACTAACCCAAATAGCTTTCACCATATAGTTATATTCAAAAGGTTGTAGGAGTAAATCTAGCATGGCTAATCTCCTTGTTTGCGCTGACTTTGGTGCGCTGGAGTATGTTCTTTTTGATGACCATAAAAAACGGCCGCGCGTTCATCATCAGTAATTACGGTAAGTGAGCGTGGATCGTCGTCATCGTGAAGATCAGAACCCGATAGGCTGATATGACGCAATACACCACCAAATGCGTGTTCTAAGTTCTTTTGGGTAAAGGTGGTTTCAGTTGGTCCACTGTCTAATACAGTTCTATTGATCAAAATAACATGATCACAAAACTCAGGCACACTTCCTAAGTTATGCGTAGAGACTAAAACGAGATGACCTTCTTCTCGTAAATTACGTAGAAGCTCAATAATGGCATTTTCGGTTTTAACATCGACACCCGTAAAGGGTTCATCAAGTAATAAAACAGTACCTTCTTGAGCCATTGCTCGAGCCAAGAAAACACGCTTTTTCTGACCACCAGAAAGCTCACCAATTTGACGATGACCTAAGCCTGATAACCCCACACGCTCTAATGATGCCTCAACAACTTCATGATCACGTTTTGAAGGAATACGAAAAAAACCCATTTTCCCATAACGTCCCATCATTACGACATCAGAAACGAGGACGGGAAAATTCCAGTCAACTTCTTCTGTCTGTGGAACATAGGCAATCATATTTTGCTTTAACGCTTGTTGTATAGGGTTGTCGTTTAATGTCACTTTACCTTTAGAGGGCTTTACAAGCCCCATAATGGTTTTAAATAGAGTGGATTTACCACTGCCATTGATACCGACTAGGGCACAAATCGTGCCTCCCGTAATAGAGAAACTTGCGTCAAAGATAGCGGTATGACCGTTGTTATAGGTGACAGTGGCATTATCAACTGTCAATGTTGGATTCGTTTTTATTTTACTCATTGACCAAATCCTTTCGCAATTGTATCCACAGTGATAGTAATTAAATCAATATAAGTAGGAACCTCACCGTCTTCAGCGGAAAGTGAGTCAACATAAAGAACACCACCGTATTTTGCGCCAGTTTCTTTACTAACTTGTTTAGCCGGTTTATCTGAAATTGTACTCTCACTAAAGACAACAGGGATATTGTGTTTTCTTACTGTATCAATGACATATTTAACTTGTTGTGGTGTGCCTTGCTCTTCTGCGTTAATTGGCCATAAATAAACTTCTTTAAAGCCATAATCATTAGTTAAATAACTGAAAGCGCCTTCACTGGTCACTAACCAACGATCTTTTTGTGGTATACGAGATAATCTTTCTCTTAATGGTGCATCAAGTTGTTTAATTTTTTCTGCGTAATTTGCTGCATTTTGATTATAAATTGCCGCATTATCAGGATCGTGTTCAACAAGTGCTTTGCGAATATTTTCAATATAAATTAATGCGTTATTCGGTGACATCCAGGCGTGTGGGTTTGGATTGTTTTTGTAAGCACCTTCACTGATTGCCATCGGCGTGATGCCTTCAGTTACTACAACCGCAGGAACATTACGTAACTCATTAAAAAAACGCTCGAACCAGCGTTCAAGGTTTAAACCATTCCATAAGATTAAATCAGCTTTTTGGGCTTTTACTATATCTTTTGGGGTAGGTTGATAATCATGAATTTCAGCACCGGGTTTTGTAATGGATTCAACAATTGCGGCATCTCCGGCGACATTTTGTGCGATATCTTGAATAATAGTAAAAGTAGTGACAACTTTAAGTTTATCTTTTGCTTGTGAAGGTGTGGTTAAAAACACGGTTGCCATAAGACATAAAGCCGTGAGTGAAAATTTGTTTACAGAGCGAAATATATCCATATTATTATTGCCTTATAGTTGCAGAGTTATCTTCTTAATTGATAATGATTATCAATATCATTTCAAAAAAGTCAAGTTATCTCGGTGCAAAAAGCTTCATTTGATAATGACTAGAAATAAGATAACAACATGTATTCCAATAAATGTTAAGTAGATTGTCGGGTTTTGTCACAAAAATTAACAATCGTTCGTAACTATTTGTGCAAGAGATAAATTAGAACATAGAAGGTAAAGAGAGATAGCCGATTAAATATACTCATTATGCTTATCACTTTATTCTTTTCTTTTTAAGATTAGTCGGATAAGTTCATTATTGCTATCAACTGATAAAGTGTAAAGCGGACTTAAAGAAGGGGATGACGAGATAAATTACACTGACAATAAAATTGTAATTTATTAATATCATTGTGCTTTTTATAGAATTATTTTATTCAAAAGGGTGAACGTGAAATCAAAAATTATCTTCTCTCTAGGAATGCTGCTTCTTGCTGGTTGTGCTGATAATACCCATCAAACTGCGCAAAGAGAAAGCCCGCGCTTTTTAAACCAAAAAACAACAGATAATCGTGTTAATAATGCTTCAATTTCAACGGCGCAATGGAAAGCAACCCCTTTTGATAGCCATATACAGCAAGCTTCAAGTCGTTATAATGTTGATGAAACATTGATTAAAGCGATTATCCAAGTTGAATCTAACTTTAGGCCTGAGGTTATTAGTAAATCAAATGCCGTTGGCTTAATGCAAATTAAAGCATCAACAGCAGGAAGAGATGTGTATCAAAACAGAGGAAAGGCAGGTCAGCCAACAACAGCACAATTAAAGGATCCTGCAACAAATATTGATTTAGGGACAGCATATATTCGGCTACTAAGAGAGCGTCATCTTGCCGGGATTATCGATCCCGAAACGCTTTATTATGCCACTATCCTTGCTTATGTAAATGGTGCTGGCGCTTTATTAAGAACATTTGATAAAGACAGAAACAATGCGATAGCTAAAATTAATTCGATGAGTGCGGATGATTTTTATCGTTATGTTGAAAAAAATCACCCTGCATCACAAGCACCACGTTATTTAGCTAAAGTAAAAGCGGCTTATCATGGTGTCGATTATTAATCGGCTAAATTAGCGATGGCTTGAGCCTGTTTTAATAAAGCAGGCAAGTCAGCAATAATTTCAAGAACACCGTTAATCATAAATTGGACACCCATACAGATTAATAAAAATCCCATTACGCGAGAAATAGCATCAATACCGCTGTGTCCTAAATATTTCATAATACGAGTTGAACCGCGTAAAGATAGCCAAACAATCACGCTAATTAAAAAAAACGTTGTAACAGGGGCAATATACAATACCCACTGTGCAATATCTGTACGCGATGGAATTGAAGCCGCGGTACTGATGATCATTGCGATAGTTCCTGGGCCAGCAGTACTTGGCATAGCTAAAGGGACGAAAGCAATATTAGACTCTGTTTGATTTTTATGTGGATTGTTATCGTCAGAAATCGGATCGTCTACATTTGGGGTATTAGGAAACAACATACTAAAGCCAATAAAGGCAACTATCATTCCGCCGGCAATACGAAGACCGGGGATCGAAATACCAAAGGTTGTCATTATGACGCGTCCCGCATAAAATGCGATGGTCATAATAAAGAAAATATATATACAAGCCATTAACGATTGTTGGTTACGCTGTTCTTTTGTCATATTTCCAGAAAGACCAAGCCAAAGCGCAACGGTAGTTAATGGGTTGGTTAAAGGTAAAAGTAAAATAAGACCAAGACCGATTGCTTGAAAAAATTGGTAAACAGAATACATGGAATATAAAGGCTCCTAATAATAGGCAATTAAGGAACAGTATTAAGAAGTAATTATGATAACAAATTAAACTTCTTAATAGTTACTTTCCTAATAATATTATTAGTATTTACGAGTATTTTTTCATTAACCACTCTAAGTGTGTCTTTACTGAAGGCCAGTCATAGTCTGTTATGCTATACACACAGGTATCTCTTTTTTGCCCATTGGTGGTTAAACGATGATTGCGTAAAATACCATCAAGTTTAGCTCCGAGACGTTCAATTGCTTTTCGACTTATTTGATTTAATCTGTGTGTACGAAATTCAACAGCAATACACTGTAAATCTTCGAGTGCATATCTAAGAAGTAAATATTTTGCCTCTGTATTAGTCCCTGTTCTTTGAACTTCTTTTGCGTACCATGTTGAACCGATTTCTAATCGTGGTGTTTGATTATCAATATTCATAAAGGTTGTTACACCAACAACTCGGCCAGTTATTTTCGAAATAATTGTAAAAGGTAACATTAATCCTTTTTTTTGTAGTTGAATTTTATGGTCAATATCTTGCTGTAATGCACTAGGCGATGGTACTGTGGTATACCAAAGCTCATTAGGTTTATCTTTTTTAATAAGCTCAAGTAAATCTGAGTAGTGATCCATGCTTAAAGGATCTAAGCGGACTAACTTTCCTTCAAGAGTGACCCATTCAGTGATTTTTTTCATAATAAAATGTCCCAGCTACTATTAATAGAATAATCAAAACTGTTTTCTAAATAATACTTTTTATACATAACAAATTTACGAATTGATATTGCAATTTAATGTCATGAGTGAAAATAGTGAAAACTCGGAGTAATCAGAAAAGGGTGTCCTTTGTCAAAGCTGTGATTTTTTCAAAACAGAAAATGACTATCTTGCGACAGGTGAGTTGTGAGTATGCGTGCTAATCTATAATTCAATGATAATCAAATAGTAAATAATATTGGTAAGAAGATGGCTGATTTAATTGAGTGGGATGATTTTTTACGAGTAGAAATGAGAGTTGGAACTATTATTAGTGCTGAAGTAAATAAAAAAGCTAACAAACCAGCATATGTTATGGACGTTGATTTAGGTGAGTTTGGCATAAAGCGTTCTAGTGCTCAAATTACTGTAAATTATACACCAGAAGAACTTGTTGGACGTCGTATTTTATGTGTATGTAATTTTCCAGTTAAACGTATAGCAGGTGTAAAATCTGAGGTTTTAATTACCGGAGCACCTGATGAAACGGGGGCTATAGTCTTAGCCGAATTTAATTTGCCTTTACCTAATGGCTCACGTTTAGCATAAGTTAGTTTCAAGATAAGACACTCTTAGATAGTGATGTCCTGCTGAGTTTTGTTATAGTAATTATTAAATTGCGGGATGGATATAAAGGAGTGTCTTTTGTTATTACCTCAACTGCATTTGCGATGTTATGCGCAAGAGACAGCATCTCATCAGCATGATAATTTATGGCAAATTATCTTTGGGCTTTCTGGTTCGATGGAAGTTAATTTCAATCGAGAAGATTTTCTGATCTCTAGTCAAAATTGCCTTATTATCCCCCCAACAATTCATCATGCTTTTTCAGGTAATATAGATAATAAAAATCTTATTTTAGAACTACCTGCAACTTCGCAATGGCAACTAACTGAGAAAGGTGGGCAATTTACTTTATCACCCGCGACCATAGGGTTATTAGAGTGGTTGCATCAATATCCTCAACCTCCTGAGCAGTATTCAACCATCACTCGACTTTTGCTGGCTCAAATGGAGATACAAAAAAATTGGCGTGATAATCTTGATGCGTGGCTAGCGAATAAATTACATACACCATTAACAACACATGATATTGCGTTGGCATTTAATACATCAGCAAGCACCTTGCAACGCAAAATAAAAGCAGAGTTAGGTATATCTGTGATGCAATATGTAACTCAGTATCGCCTTAGCAAAGCTGCTGAATTATTAAAATATACAGCAACAAATATTGAAAGTATTGCTTTAGCTGTAGGGTATGATTCGCATTCTGCATTTAGCCAAGTATTTCGACAATATTATAATAAAAGCCCTACAGAGTACCGACAACGCTGAGCCATTACATCACTTTATTTTCAGTGGAATAAATTCGAGGACATAATTTATCGAAAACCAGAGTAAATAAATAGGTGTAGATAAAAAAGAACACTAATATGGTAAATTCCATACTGATTGCTTTGGTGAAGCTTACATTATACCACCACATATAAAGTGGAATAGTAAAGAAGAAGAGACCTAATTCAAAACTGACTGCATGAGTAAGGCGTATTATGACAGTGCGTTTTTCAATGTGAAATTTAAACTCAATAAATTCAAAAAAAAGAATTAAAAATATAATTCCAAATGAGTGCGATAACAGAAACTGTAATCGCAACGGGCAGTGAGCTATGTGATTGACTTTGACTTAAAAAGGCAAGTAAAACACTACTTAATAAAATAGCGAAAGTTTCAAAGGTAATGGCATAAATTAATTTACGAGAACGGGGCTTCAGATAAAACACGTTATACACCTTTATATTAACAATGAAGGTACTGGTCCGCCCCAGAGAATATTATTTTTAAAGCCACGGTTTCCGCTTGTTTATTATGGTAGACAAATTAAATAAAAAATTCTATCTGTCTCTGTGTATTAAGAATACAACATGAGAATTACCTATGAGATAAAGCTATAAATCTTTACTGTCTGTGATAATATTCACTCCGAGTTGCGATAAGACCCAGTAATGTGATGGATATTGATAAATTAATATTGTGTACATAACTGAGTACAAACCTCGCGAGGTAAAGTGAGAAATTGTCGTAACGTACTGAATATAGATGAAATAAAAAGCTTACAAGTGATCTTGCGTATGGGTCACCACTGTAAATAAGGATTTTAAATGCCAATTATTACTCTTCCTGATGGAAGCCAACGTCAATTTGAAAATGCAGTTTCTGTCATGGATGTTGCTGCAGATATCGGCCCTGGACTTGCGAAAGCATGTATTGCAGGCCGTATAAATGGTGAACTGGTAGATGCTTGTGAATTGATCGAACATGATTCAAATCTGGCGATTATTACCGCAAAAGATGATGAAGGTCTTGACATTATTCGTCACTCTTGTGCTCACTTATTAGGGCATGCCATTAAACAATTATGGCCACAAACCAAAATGGCGATTGGTCCTGTTATCGAAAATGGTTTTTACTATGATGTCGATTTAGACCATTCTCTCACGCAGGAAGATTTAGAAACTCTAGAAAAACGTATGCTAGAGTTGGCGAAAACAGATTACGATGTTATTAAAAAACGCGTAAGCTGGGCTGAAGCTCGTGAAACATTTGTTTCCCGTGGTGAAGATTATAAAGTTGCTATTCTTGATGAAAATATCAGTCAAGATTCACAACCTGGTCTTTATCATCATCAAGAATATGTTGATATGTGTCGTGGGCCACATGTTCCAAACATGCGTTTCTGTCATAACTTTAAGTTACAGAAAATTGCAGGTGCATATTGGCGCGGTAACAGCGATAATAAAATGCTACAACGCATTTATGGTACAGCTTGGGCTGATAAAAAACAGCTAAAAGCTTACTTAAATCGCTTAGAAGAAGCCGCAAAACGTGACCATCGCAAAATTGGTAAACAGCTTGATTTATATCATATGCAAGAAGAAGCGCCAGGTATGGCTTTCTGGCATAATGATGGTTGGACTATTTTTCGTGAGTTAGAAACATTTGTACGTTGTAAATTAAAAGAATATGATTACCAAGAAGTAAAAGGTCCATTTATGATGGATCGTGTTCTTTGGGAGAAAACAGGTCACTGGGAAAACTACAAAGAAAACATGTTCACAACATCTTCAGAAAACCGTGAATATTGTATTAAACCAATGAACTGTCCAGGGCACGTACAAATATTTAAACAAGGCTTACGTTCTTACCGTGATTTGCCATTACGTATGGCTGAATTCGGTAGTTGCCATCGTAATGAACCATCTGGCGCATTACATGGTTTAATGCGTGTTCGTGGCTTTACACAAGATGATGCGCATATCTTCTGTACAGAAGAACAAATTTTAAGTGAAGTAAATGACTGCATCAAATTGATTTATGATGTATATTCTACTTTCGGATTTGAAAAAAATCGTTGTTAAGCTGTCTACTCGCCCAGAAAAACGTATCGGTGAAGATGCGTTATGGGATGTTGCTGAAGCAGACTTAGCAAAAGCCTTGTCTGATAACAATATTGAATTTGAATATCAGCCAGGTGAAGGGGCGTTTTATGGCCCTAAAATTGAATTTACACTTTACGATTGCTTAGATCGTGCATGGCAGTGTGGTACAGTACAATTAGACTTCTCACTACCAGGTCGTTTAGGCGCTTCTTATGTCGCTGAAAACAACGAGCGTAAAGTACCTGTTATGCTTCACCGAGCAGTGCTAGGATCCTTAGAACGTTTTATTGGTATTCTGACCGAAGAATACGCAGGATTCTTCCCAACTTGGTTGGCACCACAGCAGGTTGTCGTGATGAATATCACGGATGGACAGGCTGATTATGTACAAAAACTCGTCAAAGAATTGCAAGATGCCGGAATTCGTGCAAAAGCAGACTTGAGAAATGAGAAGATTGGCTTTAAAATTCGTGAACATACTCTACGTCGTGTTCCGTACATGCTTGTCTGTGGTGATAAAGAAGTTGAATCAGGCAAAGTTGCGGTTCGTACTCGTCGAGGAAAAGACCTTGGCAGTATTGACGTTAACGAATTTAAAGAAAAGCTTCTGCAAGAAATTAGAAGCAGAAGTCTTCATCAGTTGGAGGAATAAGGTATTAAAGGCGGAAAAAGAATTCAATCAACGCGTCAGAATCGCATCAATGGTGAGATTCGCGCTCATGAAGTTCGTTTAACAGGTTTGGATGGCGAACAGATTGGAGTTGTTAGTCTGAAAGAGGCTCTTGAGAAAGCCGAGGAAGCAGGTGCTGATTTAGTTGAAATTAGTCCTAATGCCGAGCCGCCAGTTTGTCGTATTATGGACTACGGCAAATTCCTCTATGAGAAAAGTAAGACTCTCAAAGAACAGAAAAAGAAACAAAAAGTTATTCAGGTCAAGGAAGTTAAATTCCGTCCTGGTACAGATGAAGGCGACTATCAGGTCAAACTACGCAACCTGATTCGTTTTCTTGAAGATGGCGATAAAGCTAAAGTCACGCTACGTTTCCGTGGTCGTGAAATGGCACACCAACAAATCGGTATGGAAATGCTTAACCGTATCCGTGAAGATTTGGATGAACTGGCAGCTGTTTGAATCTTTCCCTAATAAGATTGAAGGGCGCCAGATGATCATGGTGTTAGCGCCGAAGAAGAAATAGTCAGGCAATTCAAGTAATAGCGTCAGCCTTAACGGCTGATTGCTATTCGCCTTATTATTTTATGTTATTAACAATGCGAAGTGGATTATAGAAATGCCAAAGATTAAAACAGTACGCGGCGCAGCTAAGCGCTTTAAAAAAAACTGCTGGTGGTGGCTTCAAGCGCAAACATGCTAACCTCCGTCACATTCTGACTAAAAAATCAACTAAGCGTAAACGTCATTTACGTCCAAAAGGCATGGTCTCTAAAGGAGATTTAGGTCTGGTCGTAGCTTGCTTACCATACGCATAAGTATTACTTTTTTAACAGAATATAGACATTTAGGAGTTTAATATGGCTCGTGCTAAACGCGGCGTTGTTGCCCGTGCTCGTCACAAGAAGATTTTAAAGCAAGCTAAAGGTTATTACGGTGCACGTTCACGTGTCTATCGTGTAGCTTTCCAGGCTGTTATCAAAGCTGGTCAATATGCGTACCGTGACCGTCGTCAGAAAAAACGTCAGTTCCGTCAGCTGTGGATTGCGCGTATCAACGCAGCAGCTCGTCAGAACGGCATGTCTTATAGCCGTTTCATCAATGGTCTGAAAAAAGCATCCATTGAAATCGACCGTAAGATCCTGGCTGATATCGCTGTATTCGACAAAGTAGCTTTTGCTGCTTTAGTTGAAAAAGCGAAAGGTGCTCTGGCTTAATTATTAAGTCAATGGAAGAGGGAGTTTTCTCCCTCTTTTATTTTGTCTAAATTTGTGGCTTAATGATAGAAATTCAATAAGTTAATATTTGAAGAGACATTACTTATGTTAAATATCGCTTTTTTCCGTTTCTTTTTTTACTTTAGCGCCTAAATTAAGGGGCTTTTGCGCGTAAGAAAAGAAACGAAAAGTAGCGCCTGAGCCTCCAATATGGAGGCTTTTTTGTTTTCAGATCTCAACACTGGGTTAGAAACCAAAAAGGGCAATTTTATTCGTCATCATTGATAACAACTAATAGACCTCATCAGGTCAAAGGAAGAGGAAACGATGCCACATCTCGCTGAACTCGTTGCTCAAGCTAAAGCAGCTATCGAAGAGGCACAGGATGTTGCTGCGCTGGATTCGGTTCGTGTTGAATACTTGGGGAAAAAAGGTCATTTAACGCTTCAGATGTCCACGCTGCGCGACTTACCCGCGGAAGATCGTCCAGCTGCAGGGGCTGTCATTAATCAGGCTAAACAAGAAGTTCAGCAAGCACTGAACTCCCGTAAAGAATATCTAGAATCAGCATTATTAAACGAACGTTTATCTGCTGAAAAAATCGATGTTTCTTTACCTGGGCGCCGTATTGAAAATGGTGGTCTACACCCAGTAACTCGTACAATTGAACGTATTGAAACTTTCTTTGGCGAATTAGGGTTTTCTGTAGAGTCAGGCCCTGAAATTGAAGATGATTATCATAATTTTGATGCGTTGAATATTCCTGCTCATCACCCTGCAAGGGCTGATCACGATACTTTCTGGTTTGATGCGAAACGTTTACTGCGTACACAAACATCGGGTGTACAAATCCGTACTATGCAGGATAAACAGCCTCCTATTCGAATTATTGCGCCAGGCCGTGTATATCGTAATGACTACGACCAGACTCACACACCAATGTTCCATCAGATTGAAGGCTTAATTGTTGATAAAGACATCAGCTTTACTAATTTAAAAGGAACATTGCATGATTTCTTGAAAAACTTTTTTGAAGAAGATATGGAAATTCGTTTCCGACCTTCCTATTTCCCATTCACAGAACCTTCAGCGGAAGTGGATGTAATGGGTAAGAATGGTAAATGGTTAGAAGTACTGGGTTGCGGTATGGTGCATCCGAACGTATTACGTAATGTAGGTATCGATCCTGAAGTCTATTCCGGTTTTGCGTTCGGTATGGGTATGGAACGTCTAACTATGTTACGTTACGGCGTCACCGATTTACGTTCATTCTTCGAAAACGATCTTCGTTTCCTCAAACAGTTTAAATAAGGTGGGATTATCTCATGAAATTCAGTGAACTTTGGTTACGTGAGTGGGTAAACCCAGCGATTAGTAGCGAAGAACTTTCAGAACAGTTGACAATGGCTGGTCTTGAAGTTGATGGTGTTGAAGCCGTTGCCGGTGATTTTCACGGTGTATTTGTTGGTGAAGTTGTTGAATGTGGACAACATCCAAACGCTGACAAATTACGTGTGACAAAAGTCAACGTAGGTGGTGATAGATTATTAGATATCGTTTGTGGCGCACCTAACTGTCGCTTAGGTTTAAAAGTTGCCGTAGCGACTGTAGGTGCTGTATTACCTGGCGATTTTAAAATCAAAGCAGCTAAACTGCGTGGTGAACCATCAGAAGGTATGCTGTGTTCATTTTCTGAATTAGCTATTTCAGAAAATCATGAAGGTATTATTGAATTGCCTGCCGATGCCCCTATTGGCATGGATATTCGTGAATACTTAAAATTAAATGATAATGCGATTGAAATTAGTATTACACCAAACCGTGCTGATTGTTTAGGTATTTTAGGTGTTGCTCGTGATATCGCTGTTATCAATAAAATGGAGTGCCAAGTACCTGATATGTCGCCGATTGCGGCAACTTCTTCAGCGACATTCCCTGTTCGTGTTGAAGCACCAGAAGCGTGTCCTCGATATTTAGGTCGTGTTTTCACTAATATGAATGTGAAGGCAAAAACACCTTTATGGATGCAAGAAAAATTGCGCCGTGGTGGCATTCGTTCTATTGACCCAATTGTTGATATTACAAATTTTATCTTACTTGAAATGGGACAACCGTTACATGCGTTCGATCTTGATCGCGTTGAGGGTGCTGTCGTTGTTCGTATGGGTAAAGATGGTGAAAAACTAACTTTACTTGATGGCAATGAAATTACATTAAAAGATGATGTTTTAGTTATTGCTGATGAGAAACACGCATTAGGTATGGCGGGTATTTTTGGTGGCGAATCATCAGGTGTTAACGAAGAAACCAAGAATGTATTTTTAGAGTGTGCATTCTTCTCTCCATTATCCATCACAGGCCGTGCACGCCGTTATGGTTTACATACGGATGCTTCTCATCGTTTTGAACGTGGTGTTGATTCTGAGCTTCAATACAAGGCAATGGAACGTGCAACTAAGCTACTGTTAGAAATTTGCGGTGGTGAAGTGGGTGAAGTGATTGATGTAACCAATAAAGCACATTTGCCAAATATTGCACCGGTTAAATTAACACGTAAAAAATTAGACCGTTTATTAGGCCACGTGATTGATGACGCACAAGTTCTTGATTCATTAACTCGCTTAGGTTTCACCGTTACTGTTGAAAATGATGGTTGGTTAACAAGCGTTCCTTCATGGCGTTTCGATGTTCAAATCGAAGAAGACCTTATTGAAGAAGTCGCACGTATTTATGGTTACAATAATATTCCTGATGTGCCATTACGTGCTGATTTAGTGATGACGAATCATCGTGAAGCTAACTTGTCATTAAAACGTGTGAAAACAATGCTAGTAGACAACGGTTTCCAAGAGGCCATTACTTATAGCTTTGTTGATCCGAAAATCCAGGCTTTATTACACCCAGATGAAGAAGCATTAATTCTACCTAATCCAATTTCAGCTGATATGTCAGCAATGAGACTGTCTCTACTGACGGGATTATTGACCACTACTGTATACAATCAAAACCGTCAACAATCTAGAGTTAGGTTATTTGAAGCAGGTCTGCGTTTTGTTCCTGATAATCAAGCAGAATACGGAATACGTCAGGAACTTATGTTGGCTGGTGTGATCGCGGGCAACCGTTATGAAGAACATTGGACTTTAGAGAAGCAAACTGTTGATTTCTTTGATTTGAAAGGTAATATTGAATCAATTCTGGAATTGACAGGCCAGCTAGATGAAATTACATTTAAAGCAGCTAATCATTCAGCACTTCATCCGGGACAAAGTGCTGGGATTTATCTGAGAAATGAATACATTGGCTGTATTGGCGTTGTTCATCCAGAGCTTGAACGTAAACTTGACTTAAACGGTCGTACGGTAGTATTCGAAATACGTTGGAATGCAATTGCAAATCGCAGTTTACCACAAGCAAAAGCAGTTTCTCGTTACCCTTCGAATCGTAGAGATATCGCTGTAGTTGTTCCGAATGATGTTGCTGCAGAAGATGTTTTAGCCGAATGTAAGAAAGTTGGCGGAAATCAAATAGTTGGCATAAACTTATTTGACGTGTATTGTGGTAAGGGAGTAGCAGAGGGTTATAAAAGCCTCGCTATTAGCATAATCTTGCAGGATATCGAGCATACACTGGAAGAAGATGAGATTGCTGCAACAGTGAGTAGCTGTGTCGCAGCATTGAAACAGCGATTCCAAGCATCCTTGAGGGACTAGACCTATGGCGCTTACAAAAGCTGAAATGGCAGAAAATCTGTTTGAAAAACTTGGTGTTAGCAAACGCGATGCAAAAGACCTTGTAGAAGCCTTTTTTGAGGAAGTGCGTCGTTCTCTTGAAAATGGAGAACAGGTGAAGCTGTCTGGATTCGGAAACTTTGACCTGCGTGATAAAAATCAGCGTCCAGGTCGTAATCCGAAAACAGGGGAAGACATTCCTATTACGGCTCGCCGTGTTGTTACTTTCCGTCCTGGACAAAAGTTAAAAAGCCGGGTCGAGAGCGCAACACCAAAAGAGTAAAAATTAAAAACACCCAAAACGGCTTTCTATTGAAGGCCGTTTTTTTTGTTTTTCATCTGTAGTTTTATTATGAGACTTCTAATTTAGAAGGTGTTTTATTTATCAATATTATCTGAATAGATAGTTTGTAATTAGATTGAGAATTTTTTGATACCTTCGTTTCTTATTGTTTATCATTTATATAAATATTGTGATAACAGACATATCTTCTAATCATTATTCGCCTCCAATTAAGATGTTTTAAAATTAGCTTTTCATCATTGAATACGAACATGTTATGTTGCATTAAAAGTATTTTGTAAATAAAACGATGAAAAAATGGTAGTGATGATAGGGAATAAAATGAGTAAAGATAATCCTCTTATTGAACTTAAAAAAAAACAAAGTACTAGTGACAGAAAAAAATTATTTTTGATGGCATCAATATTATGTCTCCTTTTTGTTTTTTCTCTTTCTCTCGGTGAAGTTTCCTTATTTCCACATCAGTGGTTAACAGATGAAGCTAAATTATTTGTTTGGCAAATTCGACTACCAAGAATACTGGCTGTCATGATGGTCGGTGCAAGCTTAGCGATTGCGGGTGCTATTATGCAGGCTTTATTTCAAAACCCATTGGCAGAGCCAGGATTATTAGGTGTAAGTAGTGGGGCTGGTGTGTGTATTGTCTTGCTGATTGTTTTACACGTCGGTTCAAATCCTTGGTTAATAAGCTGTGCGGCAATATTCGGTGCGTTAGGTATGACCATTTTATTAATGTGTTTTGCTCAAATAAAAAAACTGTCTAATGCTCAGTTACTATTAATTGGTGTGGCATTGGGCGTTATGGCGAGTGCAGTAATGACTTGGTTGGTTTATTTCAGTTCAGCTTTAGACTTGCGACAATTAATGTATTGGTTGATGGGGAGCTTTAGTGGTATTGATTGGCGTTACCAAGTGCTATTTAGTGCTCTTATTCCGATAGTTGTGATCCTTATTTTACACGCAGATACGCTTAATTATTTATCGTTAGGTTCGTTTAGAGCTAAACAATTAGGTGTATCCGTTAATCGATGGCGGAATGGGTTTATTTTAGCGGTTGGATTATTGATTGGACTAAGTGTGGCTATAGCAGGTGCTATCAGCTTTATAGGGCTAGTTGTGCCTCATCTATTGAGATTGAGTGGCATCACTCATTATAAAACACTGTTACCCGCGTGTGCACTTGCGGGGAGTGGATTGCTATTGTTTGCCGATCTCTTATCTCGCTTAATGCTAAATGGTGCTGAAGTTCCAATAGGTGTGATTACGGCAACACTCGGGGCACCTTTGTTTGTCTGGTTATTAGTAACGAAAGAAATGGGACGTTTGTAATATGGCACTATTGAAGCTTGATAATTTGAGTGTTGGTGATCGACTTCACTCATTTACAGAGTTTGTGGATTATGGTGAACGTATCCACTTAATTGGTGCGAATGGTGCTGGAAAAAGCACACTTTTAATGGCGATAGCGGGAGCGGTTTCGTTTAACGGTGGAATTATTCTAAACGAAACTTCAATAAGACATTATAAATATGATGATCTTTCTAGAATGCAAAGCATTGTTATACAACAATTAGAAGCTTTATCGTTTATGCCTGTTTTTCATTATCTTGCTTTATATCATAAAGTATCGGAAATGGACGTTGGGCAATTAAATGTATTGTTGAACGATTTTCAAATTAATAAATTATTGTCAAAAAATATTCATCATTTGTCCGGAGGAGAATGGCAACGGATCAGGATCGCTGGCGCATTTATTCAATTATGGTCAAGTTATGATTTAAAAGGAAAGTTAATGTTACTTGATGAACCTACGAATAATTTAGATGTCGTACAGTTGGCGATTTTGGACAAATGGCTTGATCTTTTTTGTCAACAAGGTGGTGCCGTTATTATGAGCACACATAATTTGAATCATTCTTATCAAAAAGCAGACAGAGTTTGGCTCATAAAAAATGGATATTTGGTTAATTCTGGAGCATCTGCACTCTTATTGGACGAAAAGTTATTATCAACTACATTTAATACAAATATCAAATGCATCAATGATGTTGATCATATTGATTGGCGGGTTTTTTAATATTATGACTATTGTGAAGCTTATCCCAAAGTAATTATTAAGGTTTTTTTAATATTTTCTTAATAAGACGGATGTCGGTGAGCAATAGTTTGTATATAATTGTCTTTTATTCATTCATTAATTAGGCTACATTTTTTATGAGTCATTTCCTTCCTTTCTCTCGCCCTGCGATTGGCGATGAAGAAATCAAAGCCGTTGAGGACGTATTGCGTTCAGGTTGGATCACAACAGGCCCTCAGAACTATCAATTAGAGCAAGATTTTTGTGAAAAATTCGGAAGCAAACATGCGATTGCAATTTGCTCTGCCACTGCGGGTATGCATGTTGTTTTAATGGCTATGGGAATTGGCGCAGGTGATGAAGTCATCACACCATCACAAACATGGGTGTCAACCATGAACATCATTACGTTGCTAGGTGCAAAGCCTGTAATGATTGATGTTGACCGTGATACCTTGATGGTAAATGCAGAAGACGTCAAAAAAGCAATAACCCCTAGAACTAAGGCAATCATTCCTGTTCATTATGCAGGTGCGCCATGCGATCTTGATGCGTTACGAAAAGTTGCCCAAGATGCTGGAATTCCTCTTATTGAAGATGCAGCACATGCGATTGGCACTCGCTATAAAAATGAATGGATTGGTGAAAAAGGAACCTCTATTTTCTCTTTTCACGCTATTAAAAACGTCACGTGTGCTGAAGGTGGGTTGGTTGTTACTGATAATGACGAATTAGCCAATCGAGTACGTTGCTTAAAATTTCATGGCTTAGGTGTCGATGCTTTTGACAGACAAATTCAAGGACGAAAACCTCAAGCAGAAGTTGTTGAACCCGGCTATAAATATAATTTATCTGATATTCATGCCGCCATTGCTGTGGTGCAATTAAGGCGTTTAGAGGAAATGAATGCGAAACGAGCTGAGTTAGTGACACTGTATCGTGAAAAATTAAAAGACTCACCCTTAGAGATGTTGAGTATTCCTGAATATCCTCACTTGCATGCAAATCACCTATTTATGGTGAGAGTAGATAAGAGTATCTGTGGTATCGATCGAGATACCTTTATGGAAAAACTGAAGCAAAAGGACATTGGCACAGGGCTTCATTTCCGCGCGGCGCATACACAAAAATATTATCGTGAGCGCTATCCCGCTTTATCCCTTCCTCAATCAGAGTGGAACTCTGCAACGTTATGCTCGCTGCCATTGTTTCCTGATATGAGTAATGATGATGTTATTCGCGTTGTAGATGCGATCAATGAAATTCTTTCGGAGCATATCTAAGTGTCAACATTTGATAAAATCAAAAAAGTATCGGTTGTAATTCCGGTTTATAACGAAGAAGAGAGCCTTCCTCAGCTTTTAGAGCGTACTATAAAAAGCTGTAAACAATTAGAACAAGAATATGAACTGATCCTTGTTGATGATGGTAGCAGTGATAATTCAGCAAAAATGTTAGAAGAAGCTGCCACTATTGAAGAAAATCATGTTATTGCGATTATTTTAAATCGTAACTATGGTCAACACTCTGCAATTATGGCGGGTTTTAATCAAGCTGATGGCGACTTAGTCATTACACTTGACGCTGATTTGCAAAATCCACCTGAAGAAATCCCAAGACTCGTTACAACAGCTGAAGAGGGCTATGATGTTGTAGGGACTCGTCGTCGTAACCGTCAAGATTCATGGTTTCGTAAAACAGCGTCAAAAATGATTAACTCCATGATAACCAAGGCAACAGGTCGTTCTATGGGGGATTATGGATGTATGCTACGTGCATATCGTCGCCATATTGTTGAAGCGATGTTACAGTGTCACGAAAGAAGTACCTTTATACCTATTCTTGCGAACACGTTCGCTCGTCGTACTATTGAGATTGATGTCGCACACGCAGAGCGTGAATATGGCGATTCCAAATATAGCTTTCTAAAGCTAATTAATCTGATGTACGACCTCTTAACTTGTCTTACTACGGCACCATTACGCTTATTAAGCATTGTCGGCAGTGTAATCGCTGTTTCTGGCTTTGTTTTAGCGTTACTTTTAATTGTTTTACGTATTATTTTCGGTGCGATGTGGGCAGCTGAAGGTGTATTCACACTTTTCGCAATCTTATTTATGTTTATCGGTGCGCAGTTCGTTGCAATGGGCTTATTAGGTGAATATATAGGCCGGATTTATAATGATGTAAGAGCGCGTCCTCGGTATTTTATCCAAAAAGTGGTTGGTGTTAATAAACCCAACGAAGATCAGGAAAAAGACTAATGAAAGCAATAGTATTTGCCTATCACGATATTGGCTGTGTTGGTTTAAAAGCACTTGAAAAAGCAGGTTATGATATTCAAGCGGTATTTACCCACACTGACGATCCAAACGAAAATCATTTCTTCTCATCTGTTGCTCGTGTGAGCGCAGAAATGGGATTGACAGTATTTGCGCCTGAAAATGTCAATCACCCATTGTGGATTGAACGTATTCGTGAAATGAAACCTGATGTCATTTTTTCTTTCTATTATCGTCACATGTTAAGTGATGAGATCTTGAATTTGGCACCTAAAGGCGCATTTAATTTACATGGCTCGCTATTACCCAAATACCGTGGCCGTGCTCCAATTAATTGGGCAATTATTAATGGTGAAACAGAAACAGGTGTTACTTTGCATAAAATGACGGCGAAAGCTGATGCGGGTGATATTGTTTCTCAAGAAAAAGTAACTATTACAGAAAATGATACTTCACTAATTTTGCATGAAAAAGTGAGGGAAGCCGCTGAGAAATTACTGTCTAGTGCATTACCACACATTGCATCAGGTGATTATTCAACAACAGCGCAAGATGAAAGCCAAGCAACATATTTTGGCCGTCGTAGTGCTGATGATGGATTAATTGATTGGAATGTGGATGCAAAAACAGTCCACAACTTAGTGCGAGCTGTAACTGAACCATATCCAGGCGCATTTACTTTCTTAGGTGAACGTAAAATGGTTATCTGGCGTTCACGCACTGTTGCTGATAATCAAGGTAAACGTCCTGGTACTGTAATATCAACAGAACCTTTAGTGATTGCATGTGCTCAAGGTGCTATCGAAGTGGTAACAGGTCAAAGTGAAAATGGTCTTTATGTTCAAGGAAGCCGTTTAGCGACTGAAATGGGCATTGTGACTGATGTTCGCGTTGGACCAAAAGCAACAGCACTTGTTAAACGTCGTAAACGTGTGCTGATTTTAGGTGTGAATGGTTTTATTGGAAATCATTTAACCGAGCGTCTATTGAAAGATGGTAACTATGATATCTATGGTATGGATATTGGTTCTTCTGCGATTGAACGCTTTATTGGTAACCCACGTTTCCACTTTATTGAAGGCGACGTGAGTATTCATACTGAGTGGATTGAATATCACATTAAAAAATGTGACGTTATTCTGCCATTGGTTGCGATTGCAACACCGATTGAATATACCCGTAATCCATTACGTGTATTCGAATTAGACTTTGAAGAAAACTTAAAAATTGTACGTTATTGTGTTAAATATAATAAACGTATTATTTTCCCATCCACATCAGAAGTTTATGGTATGTGTGATGATAAAGAATTTGATGAAGATAATTCACGTCTGATTGTTGGCCCTATCAATAAACAACGCTGGATTTATTCTGTTTCTAAACAATTATTAGATCGAGTTATTTGGGCTTATGGTGCTAAAGAAGGTCTGAAATTTACATTATTCCGTCCATTTAACTGGATGGGACCTCGTTTAGATAACTTAAATTCAGCGCGTATTGGTAGCTCTCGTGCCATTACACAATTAATTCTGAACTTAGTTGAAGGTTCGCCAATTAAATTGGTTGATGGTGGTGAGCAAAAACGTTGCTTCACTGATATCAATGACGGTATTGAAGCGTTATTCCGTATTATTGAAAACCGTGATAGCAAATGTGATGGTCAAATTATCAATATTGGTAATCCAACGAACGAAGCAAGTATTCGTGAGTTAGCAGAAATGCTGTTAGATTGTTTTGAAAAACACGAGTTACGTGGTCATTTTCCTCCATTTGCTGGCTTTAAGAAAATTGAAAGTAGTAGTTATTACGGTAAAGGCTACCAAGATGTTGAACACCGTAAGCCAAGCATTAAAAACGCAGAACGTTTATTGGATTGGAAGCCAAGTATCGAAACTCGCCAAACTGTAGAAGAAACATTAGACTTCTTTTTACGTGGCGCAGTTGAAGAATTAGGTAATAAATAGGATCAAATAATGAAGAAAGTTGGTTTAAGAGTAGATGTGGATACTTTTCAAGGAACAAAACAAGGTATTCCACAACTACTGGATGTATTTGCCAGACATAACATTCATGCCAGCTTCTTCTTTAGTGTGGGTCCAGATAATATGGGGCGCCATTTATGGCGCCTTTTAAAACCAAAGTTTTTATGGAAAATGCTGAGATCTAATGCTGCATCATTGTATGGATTAGATATTTTATTGGCAGGGACAGCATGGCCTGGCAAAAAAATCGCTAAAAATCTAGGTTATTTAATGAAAGAAACCCAAAATGCTGGGCATGAAGTGGGGTTACATTCATGGGATCACCAAGGTTGGCAAGCAAAAGTCGGGCGTTGGTCAACAGAAGAATTAATGCAACAAGTTCGTTTAGGTGTTGAAGCGCTGGAAAAAGCACTTGAAAAACCTGTAAAATGTTCCGCAGTTGCTGGATGGCGTGCAGACGAGCGCGTATTAACAGTTAAAGAAACTTTTCAATTCGATTATAATAGCGATTGTCGAGGTACACATCCTTTTAGACCTATTTTAGAAAATGGTTCTATCGGTACGGTACAAATTCCAGTAACATTACCAACTTATGATGAAGTCGTTGGTACAAAGGTAAAGGATGAAGATTTTAATCAATTTATTATTGATGAAATCAAAAAAGACAGTGGAATACCTGTTTATACTATTCATACCGAAGTTGAAGGAATGTCAAAAGCGGCTCAGTTTGAGCAGTTGCTGGCAATGATTGCAAATGAAGGCATCGAATTCTGTCCGTTAAGCGATTTGTTACCACAAGATAAAGAAACGCTTCCGATGGGTAAAGTTGTTCGATCTGACTTTCCAGGTCGAGAAGGCTGGTTAGGGTGCCAACAAGAGGTCTAACAAAACTATGTTGAATAACCGGGCGAGTAAAATCGGGGCCATCCTGTTGGCTCTTTTTTTTGTTCTTACCTACTTATTTCCATTGAACAGCCGGTTATTATGGCAACCAGATGAAACCCGTTATGCGGAAATTAGCCGTGAAATGGTGGTGAGCGGGAACTGGATTGTTCCTCATATGCTCGATATTCGCTATTTTGAGAAGCCCGTTGCAGGTTATTGGATTAATAATGTTAGCCAATTGATTTTTGGCCACACTAACTTTGCTGTACGTTTTGGCTCAGTAATTTCTATTCTCTTAAGCACATTACTTGTCTATTTATTGGCAAGAATGATGTGGCGTAACCGTCAAGTTGCTTTTGTTTCGAGCTTAATCTATTTGTCCATGTTCCTTGTGTTTAGCGTAGGTACTTACAGTGTGTTAGATCCTATGTTAGCACTTTGGATTACTGCGAGTATGGTCTGTTGTTTTTGGGCACTGAAAGCGACGACTGTAAAAAACACGAATATTAGCTTGGGTAACATTAGGTTTGGCATGTGGTATGGCATTTATGACTAAAGGATTTTTAGCATTAGCTATCCCGGTCATTGTCATGATACCTGTTACGTTGTATCAAAAACAATTTACGCAAATGTTACTCTATGGCTTACTTGCGGTGTTGAGTGCCGCATTGATTAGTTTGCCGTGGGCTTTGGCTGTAGCAAAGGCAGAACCTGATTACTGGCATTACTTCTTTTGGGTTGAACATATTCAACGTTTTTCTGGTGAAGATGCTCAGCATAGCGCTCCATTTTGGTACTATATCCCCGTTATATTATTGGGTGTGATCCCTTGGCTTGGATTATTACCAGGTGCATTGATAGGGGCTTGGAAGAAAAGACGCAAACGTCCAGAATTATTTTCTTATTTTGCTGGTTTGTTATTCCTTTCTTATTCTTTAGTATTGCGAAAGGCAAATTACCGACATACATGTTGCCTTTTATGGCACCGCTTGCGATGTTAATGGCAAAATATGGTGTAGATTGTGCACGTAAATTTAGAATGAAAGCATTGCGTATTAATGGCTATATTAATATTTTTATTGGTGTTGCTGCGGTTGTCGCTATCTTAGTCATTCAGCTTGTTTCTTCAAAACCTATTTATATGCCTTATGAATGGTCTAAATGGGTTTTAGCTATCGTTGCATTTCTCTTTATGGGGCATTATCGGTTATCTTTGCTCTACACTGAATGGTAAACATTGGTTGTGGGCTGCATCTTGCTCATTAGGGGTGAGTTTATGCATTGGACAAGCAATTCCTAACAGTAGTGTTGATGGAAAACTACCTCAAGAATTTATTCGTCAAAATATCGATACATTAAATACCAGCAAATATATTGTGAGTAACAGTGTGGGTATTGGTGCTGGATTGGCATGGGAATTACAGCGTAGTGATATTTACCTTTATGAAAGGACTGGCGAATTAACTTATGGTATTGAAGATTATCCTGATGCACAGCATAAGCTAATTAAGCCTGATAATTTTGCTCTGTGGTTAGAGCAAGCAAGAAAAGAAGGTAATGTATCCGTTGTTATTACGTTTAAAGATCCGAAAAAGTTAGCACAATTACCAAGACCTGAAGAGCTGGTGACAAATCATCGAGTTGCTATTTTAACGTATGAGAAGCGTAATTAATGTCCTTTGTTTTATTGCTGATCGTGAGTTTTTTAACCTGCATAGGGCAAGTTTGTCAAAAACAAGCGGTGGTCAGCTGGCAAAGTGACTCATTAACAAAAGCCAGGAAAACGATTTTCTGGCTTTTTGTCGCCATTGCGATGCTTGGTTTGGGAATGTTATTTTGGCTCCGGTTATTACAAATCCTTCCTTTAAGTATTGCTTATCCTATGTTGAGCATTAATTTTATTGTGGTGACACTTATTGGCCAATTTGTTTATAAAGAGCCTGTTAATGTAAAACATTGGATTGGTATTACGTCAATTATGATAGGTATTGTATTGATGAGTATGCAAGCATGAAAGGCTATTTATGGGCGATAGGAAGTGCGCTATTGGTCACCGTTGCTCAATTGTTGTTAAAGTTTGGTATGTCTGGACTGCCAGATTTACAGTTAGAAAAACAGTGGTTTGATTTCTCATGGTTGTGGGCCAATATTACACCATTAAGCATCGTATTTTCTGGGCTTGTGGGATATGTACTGTCAATGGTTTGTTGGTTGTTCACTTTACGCATTATCCCTTTAAATAAAGCTTATCCTCTCATTAGTTTGAGCTATGTTTTTGTTTATATCCTTGCTGTGATACTACCTTGGTTTCAAGAAACACCATCATGGACAAAAACAGCGGGTGTAGCATTTATCATGGTTGGAGTATGGTTAATAAGCCAAAAAACGAAAGGAGCACAATCACACTAACTGAATGATTGTAGAATGTATTTTCTGATCCTTGTTGTTAATTGTGCGATTTATTCTACCAATCATCACTCATTCATCTTCAATAACTTGTTTTTGCTTAAAAAAGCAGATAGATTTTAAAATCTATCGTAACAATAATGGTGGATGTAATGAGAAAGTCCGTTTTCTATCCTTTCTTACTCTGTATTATTCTGCTGGCTGGATGTTCATCTAGTCCATCAAAGCGCATTCCACCAGCCCCTCCGTTAAAAACACAACTCTCTGATCCAATCATGGTGATAGTGCAATTAAAATCGCAACTGGAGCAATGGTATGGCACACCCTATAGTTATGGTGGAATGACACCATCCGGCATTGATTGCTCTGGTTTTGTGTATAAAACGTATAGTGATCGTTTTGATATTAAACTACCTCGAATGACTATCGATCAAACCAAATATGGAACACAAATCAGTAAAAGCGATTTAATGCCAGGGGATTTAGTCTTCTTCAAAACCGGTGGTGGTGAAAATGGGCTTCATGTCGGTATTTATGATACTGATAATACATTTATTCATGCATCAACCAGTAAAGGAGTAACTCGCTCTTCTCTTGATAATGTCTATTGGAAAAAAACATTTTGGCAGGCTCGACGATTGTAATTTCGTGCCATTTAACAGCCTAATATATTGAGAAATATGGTATCTTATACCTTATTTTCTTCATGTAGGTATTCCTTATGTCAGGTAAATTGCGACTGTTAATTTCCGAATCTTATGATCCTTGGTTTAACCTTGCTGTTGAAGAGTCTATTTTTAGGCAAATGCCCGCTGACCAACGCGTACTTTTCCTTTGGCGCAATGATAATACAGTGGTAATTGGTCGAGCACAAAATCCATGGAAAGAGTGTAATACACGTAAAATGGATGAAGATGGTGTGAAATTAGCTCGCCGTTCAAGTGGTGGTGGTGCGGTTTTCCATGATCTCGGTAATACCTGTTTTACCTTTATGGCAGGAAAACCGGAATACAATAAAACGATCTCAACTCAAATTATACTTGAAGGGTTATCAAAAGCGGGTATACAAGCGACAGCATCAGGACGTAATGATTTAGTCGTGCCGCAAGAAGAGGGCGAAAGAAAAATCTCAGGTTCGGCTTATAAAGAGACGAAAGATCGTGGTTTTCATCATGGCACATTATTAATAAATGCTAACTTATCTAGATTAGCCAATTACCTCAATCCAGATCCCAAAAAACTTCAAGCTAAAGGGATCACTTCTGTACGCTCCCGAGTGGCTAATTTGGTTGAACTCAAACCTGATATTACTCATGAAAAACTTTGTGAAACAATCACCGAAAGCTTTTTTGAATACTATGGTGAGCGAGTAGAAGCAGAGGTTATTTCACCGCAAAAATTACCAGATTTGCCGGGTTTTGCAGATACATTCGCTAAGCAAAGTAGTTGGGAATGGAATTTTGGGCAAGCCCCGGCATTTTCTCATCTTTTAGATAATCGTTTTAAATGGGGTGGTGTTGAACTACATTTTGATATTGAGCGTGGTAATGTGGTTAGAAGCCAAATCTATACGGATAGTTTAGATCCTGCTCCATTAGAAGCATTATCAGATATGCTAATTGGGCTACGTTATACACCTGAGTCTTTAAAAGGACTGATCCAACAGCTTATTCTGCGTTATCCTAATAATAAAGGGGAGCTCGATGAGCTTCAAGAATGGCTAGTAAAAGAGATAGCTTAATTTTTCTGAAAATAAAAGAAAAAACCAGCTTATTAAGCTGGTTTTTTTTATGGCGAGTAACATGTGCTAAGTCAATTAGTGATTTTCACATGACATGAAGCAATGAGCGTCTGGCATTGTGCCATTTTCTCTAAACTTAGCAGGTGTAGTATTAAAATGTTTTTTAAAAATACGAGTAAATGTTGCTTGAGAGCTAAAGCCATACATTAAAGCGATATCTAAAATAGACATATCTTTTTCTTGTAATGATTTAGCCGCTTCTAACAAGCGACGTTTGCGGACATATTCACCTAATGTACAGCCCTTAAAATCTTTAAATATGCGTTGTAAGTGCCATTTTGAATAGCCACTTTTATTTGCAATAGTATCGATTTTTATACCTTCGTTACGTTGTAACTGGGTTTCTAACCATTTTAGAATATCATTAACGACATTTTCAGCCATAAAACCTCCCACAAAAATGGTGGGGGACACAATGCCCAAGTAAATAGGATAGTAACGTATGTTATTTATAATCTATTTTAAGCATGGGGAAAATAACAGGTAGGCAAAAAGTGCTCTTCGTTATTGATAATCATTATCATATCAATAGGAGAAAGCTATATATCTTAAGTAAGGTAGAGTTTAATGAATCATTTTGATTAAAAATACAGTTTTAAATGTATTTTACTTTGTTGAATTTATTGGCTTATTTTTTTAATGATAAGCCTGTTATACCATTTATTTTTCAGATTGTTATGTTTTTTTGTGTGATTTATAATCTAATCAATGATTAAGATGTATTTTAAATTCAATTTATTTGATTAAATAATAAATTTTAAAAATAAGATTTATTAATCAATTGGCGTTGTGCTACTAGTGTATTTTATTTGTAATAAATAGGCATATAAAAATAAATTAACTCAGTCACAATCTAGAAAATGCATACTAGAAGGTAACTGAGTAAAATTAGGATAGTTTAAGGGCGAAGAAAAACTTGTGGGGATGAATGCTCTGGATGGGTATCAACACTTACATCAGCGCCATACCATTTTCGGATATTCTCTGTTGTGAGCACTTCGTATGGTGTGCCTTCACAAACTAATTTTCCTTGATGTAATAATAAAATTCTATCGGCATAAAGTGAGGCCAAATTGAGATCGTGTAGAACGCAACAAACCATAAGGCGTTGTGTTTTTGCTAATTGTTTTAATAATCGCAAGCTGTGTTGCTGGTGGTAAAGATCAAGTGCTGAAGTCGGCTCATCAAGGAATAACACGGCTTCTTGTGGTGTAGGGTGCCATAATTGAGCTAATACTCTGGCAAGTTGTACTCGTTGTTGTTCACCGCCTGATAATTGACGATAGTCTCTCCCTTTAAACTTTAAACAATCTGTTTGTAGTAGAGCTGTTTCGATTGCCATTTTTTTATGTTGTTGTCCATGAGGAGTTCTTCCCATAGCAACCACTTCTTCTACAGAAAAAGAAAATGAGAGTTGGCTATTTTGACGCATAACAGCACGGTTTTGTGCTAATTGTTGACGATCCCATTGCGAATAGGTTTTTTGTTTAAAATAGCACACACCTTGTGTCGGGGTCGTATAGCCAGTTAATAAACGTAATAAAGATGATTTTCCTGCACCATTAGGCCCAATTATAGTGACTAACTCTCCAGCATTAAGTGAAAGTGATACATCATCAATAATGTTTTTTTCACCGATTTGATACGATAAATTATTTCCATAAAGCAACGAGGTATTTTGTTTTTTAATCATGACATCCTTCCTGCTGGTTGTCGTAAGATAAGCCAAAGGAAATAAGGGCCTCCAATTAATCCTGTAATGAGCCCCCACAGGGATTTCTGCTGGAGAAACCAGTGTTCGAGATAATGTATCAGCGGCTAATAACAGTGTGGCCCCCCCTAAAATAGTGGCAGGTAATAACCACACGTGATTACTGCCGATGCGCATGCGAATAAGATGTGGCACAACAAGCCCAATAAACCCAATGACACCACTGAGTGCGACAGCACAACCAATTAAGATGGCGCTAAGCAGTAATAAAATAAATTTTGTTCGTCTTACGTTTAATCCTAAATAGTGTGCTTCTTCGTCACCCAGTTGTAACAGGTTCAATTTATGACTCTGCCAACAGGCCAAAATACTAACAGGAATGATCACAAGCGTTGCAATCGATAAGGTTTTCCAGTCAATTTGGCTTAATGAACCCATCATCCATAGTGAAAATTGGCGTAATTGTTGGTCTGTACTGATATAACTTAAGACGCCAATAAAGGACATACAAAGTGCATTGATAGCAATACCCGCAAGTAATAGTCGTGCTAAATTGCCATCACTCAATTGATGCAATGAGAAGATGATCATTGCGACAATCAAGCCACCAACAAAGGCCGCAACAATATGGCTATAAAATGAGAATATAGGGGAAAAAGAGAAGGGTAATATAATCACGATAGCAACCATGAGTGCTGCACCGCTACTTATGCCAAGTAACCCAGGATCGGCTAATGAGTTTCTAAATAACCCTTGCATGATCGCACCAGATATTGCTAATGCTCCTCCAACAAGAATGGCTAATAATACGCGAGGTAAGCGAATATCTAACCAAACTTGCCACACCATATCATCAAAAGAGCTATTCCATAATGTATGAAACGAGAGTGCTAATGCACCGCTATTCACAGAAATTAATGTGACTGTAGTGAGCAAAAAGAGTAAAACTAAAATACTCATCCACGGTGAATGAAAACGAGACATTATTGCTCCAAGGCTTGACGAATTTGATGCATGACTTCAGGTGTTGAAAGGGTAAAACCTAATAACCCCATATCATCAACAACAACATAATGCTTATTTTTACCGGCTGGTGTGTATTTTATGCCGGGTAAATTCCAAAGTTTCTCAATACCACCAATGCCTTTAATACCTTCTTTAGTCACCAGCAAAATATCAGGTTGGCTTGCAATAACACCTTCTTGAGAAAGTGGACGATAGCTTGTAAATCCTTGCATTGCATTCTTGCCCCCAACTAGTGAAATAATAGTATCTGCAGCGGTATCTTGACCAGCAGCCATAGGAACAACACCCCCATGGCTCATGATATAAATGACTTTTTTATCTATAGGTGTTGTGGGTATTTGGCTAATAGATAGGGTGAGTTTTTCTTTTAGCTGATTACCTTCTTTTTGTTTATTTAAAATAGTGGCAATGGTGTCTATTTTTTCATTAATGGCTTCTAATGAATGTGTGCCCGTAATTGTTTTAACAGCAATACCCGCTTCTTGTATTCGGCGTAGTGCCAAAGAAGGGCGAGCTAATTCGCTGGTTATAATTAATGTTGGTTTGACCGATAAGATACCTTCAGGGTTTAGCATTCGCATATAACCCACATCAGGGAGAGCTTTCACTTGTTCAGGGACTAAACTAGTGCTGTCTCTTGCAATAATCTGTTCACCCGCACCTAACGCGAAAACGATCTCTGTGATATCACCGCCAATAGTGACAATACGTTCATTGGCGGAACTGACAAACGACATGACGCTACACAGGATCAAAAGAAGCCATTTTTTCATTAACTCATTCTCCGATTAGGCTATTTTGGCAAGTGTATTAACTTGCTCGCGCCATTGTTGTTGCTCTGCAGTGCCTTCAGTACGTTGTCCATAAAGCTGGGCAATCTGTTGGCCTTTGCTATCAAAGATTTCAAGACTGGTGACAAAACCATCCTGAGTTGGTTTACGAGTGATCCAGCTTTCAGCAATTTCACTTTCAATTAAATGAAGTGTAAAAGTAGGGTTGAAAACATTAATCCAGACTTGGTTGCTATTCTCAAATTGGTGAGGAACTAAACGCTCAATTTGGCCTGTAAAAATTTGCACACAACCACGACTTCCAACAAAAATCATGATTTCATTTTGTGTTTCTTTCGCGAGGGTTAATAAGGTTTTCAGAGCACTGTTATCGACTTGATAAGCAAGGTCATCAGCAACAGCTTTAAAAGCTTGTTGACGACTCAAATTATTTTCTTTTAGTAATTTGAAAAATTGGTGAACATCGGTCATTGAACGCCATTGTTGTTCAAGTTGCTCTGCCAATTCATGACTAACAGGGGTGTTTGAATAAGGTTCGATAGGGGTAATATCGAGAGCTGGATTTTCTTCTGATAAGAATGATTGGATTAGTGTATTCCATTCATCCATATTGGTATTGTCGGTTGCATAGACTTTATGTAATGCATCGCCATGCATATCAAAAAACTGAATGCTATAGCGAGTTCCTTTTGAAGTTTCTTCAGCGAGTGCAAAAATACTTGACCAATAAGCGAAGAAAAAGCGTAAATCCATTGCACGAGGGTTTAAAATTAAACCTGCGTGATCGTTAAAACGTGCATTAGTGTACTCACCAAGATGCTCGTGAACGGCGATATCGTTACGAGTAATGGCTTTGACTTCCCCCACTTTACTTAAGGTTTTTAATAATTCTTGTACATCGTTACGTAAGCGTTTTGCATCATGTCCTACACGAGCATGTGTTAATTCGGCTTCGCTTACATTTAAGTAGGTAGCTAGATCACGGGCATAAGGTGCTTTTTTATCCGCTTTTGCTTGCAGGTAGCGCTCATAAAGAGGTTTATTCACAGAAACTCCTATTGTATCTATCGTTAATTTTATTGTTAATTACCACTGATAACTCACAAGTACTTTTGCATTACGACCTTCCTGAGGAATCCCCGCAGAAGAATAATAAGTTTTATCAAATGCGTTACCTAGTACAAATGAGGTTGTTAGCCCCTTTAAGGAGGCGTTACCTTCATAGCGAAGGTAAAAATCATTGACGCCATAACCTGCTTGTTGGCGATGGGTTGGGCGATTAAAACGGTCATGTTTGGTAAAGTCTGTTTTTTTGGTAAATTGGCCGACCCAACCTACAGAAAAATCGGTGTTGGGAACTGGAACATCAAAACGACTGGTCAATGTATCCGGCTCAATCGAGGTAATTGAGGCATTAGTGGCATTATCTTTCCCTTTGGTATGGTTATACGCTAAATCCCAACTAAAGAATTTAGATTGGTAGTTCATCGAAATATCCCACCCCCAAATAGTTGCTCTTGGAATATTTGTTGATTGTGTATATCCCTGAAAAATAGCGACATCTGCATCAATATAATCTTTTGCGCGAGTATTGAAATGGGCTGCTTTAATTTTCAGATTATCATTATTAGATAATAAGTCGTCGAATTGAAAACCAAATCCATATTCGGTGGTTGAATTGGTTTCAGGCTTTAAATTAGGGTTAGGGCGCCAATAATTTGTTGGTGCTCCTGGGAATGGCGCATCAAAATGTTTCGCATCGTTATACATTTCGCCTAAAGTGGGGGCTCTAAACGCTTGTGAATAAGAGGTATAAATCATTGACCAATCAGTAGGTGTGATACTGATAGCTCCTTTGGATGACCATTTATCAGCGGTAATATCATCATAACGATCGTTTTGGCTTTTATATTTATCAAAACGGGTTCCTAAAATGAAGGAGACAGGCAAATCACGTAAAGTGACTTCATCTTGAATCCAGCCTGACATAAAACGGATATCTGCTTGTGGAAAACTTTCTGTATTTTGACTTGGTGATTGCTTCTGTTTATACACTTCACCACCATAAGTAAGTCCATGTGATGCAAAGCTATTCATTCCCACTTGAGAGCGATTCTCAAGTTTTACGCCATATGTTTTCTGCTCTCGACCTTCAAATCCTTTTTGTGTTGTTTTGGCGTTGATATCAATTTCACTGTAATAAGCTTGTGTTTTTAGATTAACCCATTGTAAATTCGAAGGATTGTATTGATAGGTTAACTGTGCATCTTTTTGTGTTGTTGTCCGGTCAGTTTCCACATTTGTCAGTGTGGAATTTCCAGCAACTTGAGGGTTTTTAGGTTGATGAGCATTATTATGGTAATAGCGGAATTGACCACTTAAAGTATTACTATCATCAATAAACCAACGCCCTTTGGAGAGTAGGTTAATAATGGTTTCATCATTTTGTGCACGGTAACCTCCACCATAACGAGTATCACCTTTATCACGCGCTGATAATGCAACGAGACCATCAAGGTTATCGTGTTTACCAAAAGCAGTAATACCCAAACCTTGGCTATGTTGCGCGGTATTACCAAGACCAGTGACACGCACACCACCTTGTTCGTTTTTTAAAAGTAGATCGCTGGCATCAACAGTATCGTAAGCAATAACACCGCCAAGTGCTCCACTACCATACAACAATGCAGAAGGTCCCCTAACTACTTCAACTTGCTTTATAAGAAGAGGATCAACAAAAATACTGTCAATATGGCCAGTGTCAGTTCCTTGACGTACACCATCTACAAGTGTCAATATTCCATTTTTACTGTATCCACGCATACTGATGGTTTCACCATTAGTACGACCTGCGCCTGAAATAGAAATTCCGGGCATATGACGAAGTAGTTCAGAAGCACTACCTGCGGTTTCTGACAACGCATTGTTATTTTTAATAACGGTTGACATCATGGGTAACGTAAAGCTATCACGCTCATTACCCGTCGCATAAACAGTAAGTACTTCTGTTTTTTTCTCCTCGCTAGTTTGTGTTTTCTCTTGTGCTGACACACAAGCAGAAGAAACAGCAACAGCCAGTAAACTAAATTTAATTAATAAGGATGACTGAGACATGTAGATGGATCTCCGTTATTTTAATGGGCTGTTAAAACAGCCCTTTGTTATATAAATTATTGCTCCTCATCTACCAGCGATAACTGACGGACATTTTGATATTTCTGCTTTCTTGTGGTACGCCCATCGCTGAGAAATATTCTCGATTAAAGGCATTTGCGAGCACCAATGCAGCTTGAATATCTTTATTGTTTTGAGATTGATAACTAATTGAAAAATCATGGATGCCATAACCTGGATATTGAGTTATTAGCTCTTGCATGCGATTCGTGGTTTTCCCTTTTACATGAGGCGCTCTTCCTTTATGCGTCCCTCTATTCTCAGTTGCGCTGGCAAATTTTCCTGACCACCCTAATGAGAATGGTGTTTTAGCAACAGGAAGTTGAATAAAAGTCGTCAGTATTTCAGGGCGAACCGGTGAAATGGTTTCATGAGATGTTAATTCAAGGGTTTGAGTACGGTTATAACCTAACCCAATAGAAATGAATGGATGTGAATAGCGCAGACCGAGATCAACACCTTCAATAAGTGCTTGGGGAATATTAATGGCTTGTAGATGAAGTTTTTTCGTTAATACACGAGCATCCCAAACATCATACGTAATATAGTCTATCGCTTTTGTATCAAAATAAGCCACATTTAGAGAAAATTCATCGTCAGATGTTAGTAAGTGTGAAAAAGTTAGTTTTCCACCATATTCCCAAGTGCGATTTTTCTCAGGTCTAAGATTCGGATTTGGGATCCAAAATCCTTTTGCGGTACGCCCAAAAATAGCGGGTATCTCAAAATGAAGTGAATCGTTAAACATTTCATTTAGTGTCGGTACTCTCATATTGGTTGAATATGAGGTATAGAGTTGTAGCCATTGTGCCGGTGTAAAGGTTAGCGCAATATTTTTACTAATTTCATTTTCACTTGTTTGATGAAAATCGGGTTTATGCTGTTTAAAGTCTTCTAAAAGCGAATTTAACTCACTTTGAGGTTTGTTTTTGTAATAGTGATAACGTAATCCAGTTGTTAATGCTAAAGGAATATGTGGTGTTGAAAGTTGACTTTCTAGCCAACCAGCAACATAAATCATTTTTGCAAGAGGAAAGTTTTTGGCCGCTTGGTTAGAAACCATTTTTTGCTGATAAGCTTCTGTACCTAAAGTGAGCTTTTGATTAAATTTTTCTAAATAGGAAAATTGAGCGTTGTTTTCGAATTTCAATCCATAAGTTGATTGTGTCCGATCTTCATTTCTACCTATTTTCCCTTGCTGGTTTTTTCTACGTTGATAGTCAGAAAGAGATGTGTCAGTTAAAAATGTTTGATTAATATTGAACTCTGAATAATACAAATGGCTGGTTAAATTAATCCACGTATTCGCTTCAGGTTCATAATAATAAGTTAAAGAATAGTTTTTTTGTTCAGATCGACGTTCAACTTGGTTACTTTCATTTTTACCATAGCCACCCATACGGTGTAATACTTCACGTTGCTTTCCATCATTATAATAATGACGAGCAGACAGAAGAAGTGTCTGGGCTGTTGTTGGATAAAGATAGGCTTTGGCAAAAAAGTTTTTAATGTGTTCGTGGTTTTCGAGTTTATCACCATTAGCTAAATGAATAGGACCTCGTTGACGCTGGCTATAAGCAAATAAACCTTCAGCAATATCGACTCGCCCAGCAAGAATACCGCCATATGTAAAATGTTTATCTGCCGATGAAACAGAGGTAAAGATTTTAGCGCTCAATTTTTCATTAGCATGCAATAGAGTTCGTGGGTCTAGTGTTTGAAATGAAACAACACCACCCATAGCACCATTACCATGTAATACAGGTGATGAGCCATGTTTTATATCAATGCGCTTTATTAATGAAGGATCAAGAAAAATACCACCTAAATTATTTATGGTATTTTCTAAAGGTTGCTGAATGCCATCGACCAAAATTTTAACACCTTTTTGATCATAGCCACGCATAAGGATGTTGGCACCATTCGTAACACCTGTTCCGGATATTGTTGTACCAGCCACTTTGTTTAGCATTTCACCGGTTGTTGATGCAGTTTGTGCCAGAGGTGTTGAACTATCAAGAATGGAATGAAAGTCGTGAATTTTTTTATCAATAGAATGGCCAACAACTGTGAGAGAGTCCATCTCTGTATTGTCTGATTGTGCAGAGGTAATCGGGGTGTACAACAAACACAGTGTTGTTGCTATACCTGAATATTTGTAATGTTTTTTCAGCATACACATACCATAAATGTCCATAAAAAATCCTTGTATATGGAGTTATTTAGCTGGCTGCCTAGCTGTGGTGGTAGGTGGCTTGCACGTTATTGTCAAAATGATTATTTAGTCAGGATTAATTTTCCTGCTTTTGTTTGACGTAGTTGATACAGCTCTCCGTTATGTTGAATGTAAACCACGCCATTTTTACCTAATAATTCAATACTATTGATAGATTGAATTATTGAAGAATGAGAATTCTGTTTAGTTAAAGAATTCTCCAAATTATTAGCTTTTTTATTCATAATCAAGCAAGAGTAATAAGCGTTATCATTATGATAATCATTATCGTTAACAAAAGTATTTAAACAAGCTTTTTTTAACGCAAAGAGGTAAATTTAAGTCATATTGTGAGTCATTTGAGCGAGATAAGAAAAAATCTGAAGAAAAATCACACAACGGATGAATAACCTAAATGATAAATGTGTTGTTTTATAATACTCTTGTGGTTAAGTATTAAAGGTGCGGTAGGAAAAGAGGGTGATGTCTCACCAAAATGATGAGACATAATAGTTAAAATAAATTAAATTTATATTCGATGACAATTTCTGAAGAGAGTGTATTGGCGTGATGATATTTACCATTAGTTAGAACAGGAGTTTTGCCTTTCATTTGATAAGACCAACCAGGACCAAACATAGCCCAAACAGTGAGGTTTTTAAGTTTTGAATTAGCCGGAACCCAGCGACTGAAGGCATTAATTTCACCAGTACGAACATGATTACCACGATAGTTAAACTGAGCAATATTACCAGCAAATCCAACAACCAGTTCAGGAGTTAAGGTGTAATCTGACATCGTTGAAAGTACAATTTCACCATCACGCATATAATCATTTCCGGCAAATGCCATCGAAGTAAATGTACCCCGTGAGTTTTTACTCATTGCTCGTGGATAAAAGCCCACTTCATTGGATTTATTTGCATTGGTATAACCTAATCCCCATTTAGTGCTCCAATTATCTGTCTGCCATTTAACATCGATGGCAAAATGCCAAGCATTATTATCAAAGTCTCTCTTATTGGTAGACATTATTTTATATTTATCTAAAGCATGAGTTGTATAAATTTGTGTACCTATATTTAGTTCTTTTATGGGCTTCATATTTAAAAATAAGATACTTCGACGTAGATAATTATCACTTTCACCATACCCATATTGCATATTCAGATTATTACTTTTCCACAATAAATCACTACTGGCAATGTGATTAATATATTCACCACTGTTGGTTTGAAATTGTTTTTTATCTGGTGAATTACGATCCATAGCGTTTTCAATATAAGCGCCTCGTAATGTTAATGCACCATAATTGACAGAACCGGTCCAACCTGAATAAGTAGTTGGCGATAAACGTGTTGAATTAGAAATGACGCCAACGTTTTTTATTGTTTGCCATCCCCAACGCGTATTGAAATTAATATCAGCAAGTTGATATTGTAATTTTATATTACGTTGACCAAATTTAGAGTAGCCTTCCGCATTATTCTTATTATTTCCTTCTCCGTGATTATATAGTACACCACGAGAATTAAAATAATCACTTGCACCTAATTTAACTGCACCGTAATAAGCAACGTCAAAGCCAATAATATTAGCGAAATAACCAGATTGAAAATCAAGACCAAAGCCTTGTCCCCATGCATTATGAACACGAGTACTACCGGTATCCTCTTCTTTTAAATATTTCCAATAGTTTTTTAATGACAGCGACATGGTAGATTGACTAAATAAAGGATCTTCAAATACGGTATCTATAAAATGATTTTCTTTAATATTATTTTCTGGTATTTTAGCTAATGTTTTTATTGGATTAATTAATAAAATTATGATGATACTTATCATCTTTATTTTCATAATATTCCCCAGTGGATAAGCGTAGTTACCCAGGCGAAGCTATTTCGCCTGAATATGTCACATGAATAATTAGATATTAACTTTATTTTTGAGCGAAAGATTGCTTTCCTATCTCGACATATTTTAGTGTACCAATTTCAGTCACGGTATATTTGCCATCTTTATAAATAATTTTAACAACAGCAGCATTAGAAAGTGGTTTATTTTTTGCAATATCATCGGTTAAATCAGAGATCATAATTTGCATTGCAATACCCGATGAAATTGCCAGAATATTTTTATCACCATGTTCTTGGGCATTTTTAACAATAGTATAAAGTGCCTCTTGAGTGCGTGCTTTTACTTGCTGATAATTTTCTGCCATTTTCTTAGGATCAGCAGCGGCTAAAGCATTTTGGTTTTCCTCTGCAGTAATTGTGCCTGCTTTCATTTGATTAAATAAAGTTGTAGCATCTTTTAGGTAGAGCTGTTTTGCACCAGCATCAGCCATATCTTTATTAAATCCACCTTCAAATCCACCAAAGAAAGCTTCTCGTAATCCACTGAGTTCATTTAATTTATAATTTTCGATACCTATTTGTTTTAATATCACACTCATTGTTTCACGTTGACGTCCGGCATCGCTAGAATAAAAACTATCAAAAGGTATACCTTTTAAACCTTCGCCCAAATAACGAGCAACACGAATACCGTCTTCTGTTAATGGCGAATCTACCCAACCTTGAACTCGATCAAAAGTATTTAGCAATGTTTTACCATGACGAGCAAAATAAATAGTGATACCGTCATCTCCTTTAACACTCATCGCTGTTTCAGTGGCAAAGCTGGTTGATGTACTCATTGCTAAAATTAATGCGATAAGCCATTTTTTCATAATAATCCTCATAGAATGGTCTTTTTAATAAGCAAAAAAAAACCTACGCTAGAGAAACGAGACAGGCATAAACGGTATTATGCTTGTTCGATTTATCTTACGTAGGTTTCGCCTGTATTTAACAGTAACAATCCAACATCGATAACGGTAGCACCAAATATAATAAAAAAAACACTATTTATTATTAGTATTAATAAGTGTGATCGAGTTCATAGGATAATAAGTTAGATATATTCTTATTAATTATGAATTTCATGATTGAAATATAATACTATATTAAGTTTATTACACCTTATTGATGATAAATAAAATTGAAAAATGAATAAGTTACTCTAAAATATCTCTTTAGAATATTTATGATGAGTAATACTTTTTATTTTATTGAATATAAAGAAATTTAATTAAGGAGTCAATCTGCTGAAATTTGTATATCACATAAAAGTGATATGAAAGTCACACTTTTTAAAATTGTGATTTGAATAACGTAAAAGGTTTGTTTACAGTAGGAAAACGAGTTTACCGGATTGTTACTGCTAATGATATTAGCAGGCAAAACCTGATAAGACCATAGATTGCTATGGAACTATCGGGTTTTTTCATTTTTGGGGAAATAAAATGAAGATCGCAAAAATATTAAATAACAATGTGGTCATTGCCTTAAGTGAAAATAACCAAGAGCTCGTTGTTATGGGAAGGGGATTAGCGTTTCAAAAGAAAGTTAATGAAGACATTGAACGAGATAAAATTGAGAAAATATTCGAGTTACGCAGTAATGAACTTATTTCTCGTTTAAGTGAGTTATTGAGTCACATTCCAATTTCTGTCATGAAGGTCTGCGATAGCATGATTTCTGTTGCTCGTAATCAATTAGGCGAGCTTAATGAAAATATTTATATTGCGTTAACAGATCACTGCAATTATGCCATTGAAAGGCAGAAAAAAGGGTTGGCTATTTCAAATACTATGATGTGGGAAATTCAGCGTTTATACCCTAAAGAGTATCAACTTGGGCTAGAAGGATTAAAGCGGATTGAACAAGAATTACAGGTGGCATTACCTGTTGATGAAGCTGGGTTTATCGCTCTTCACTTTGTTAATGCACAATTAACGGGTGATATGCCAATTGTGATGGAAACCATGACTATCATGCATGAGGTCATGAATATCGTTAAGTATCATTTTAATATTGAATATCAAGAAGATACTTTAGACTATCAGCGATTCGTCACACATTTGAAATTTTTTACCCACAGAATGATGAGTCGAAAAACAGTGCCTAATGATGATGTTTCTATGCATATTGTTATCAAAGAAAATTACCCACTTTCTTGGTGCTGCGCAGAAAAAATCAGTCAGTTTTTGCTGAATAAATATCAGCGTGAGTTAACGGATGAAGAACGTATGTTTTTAGTTATTCATATTGAGCGATTAAGAAAGAAACGACATGATTAATTAATCAAGCGTGTAGTTGATATAAAAATATCAAATTAAAATGTGATGGATTGTTACTGCCGATATTCGGTAGGCAAAACCTGATTTACTCCCATTTGTTAATGAGAGTAGTCAGGTTTTTTTTTACATATTCATTGTTGATTAAGCATTTCATTATTTAAGTCATAAAGGAATTGAGTATGGAATACCGAACATTAGCAGAACAAATCATTAATAATGTAGGTGGGAAAGACAATATCCTCAGTGTGATACATTGTGCAACTCGTTTGCGTTTTAAACTGGAAGATAGTACTAAAGCCAATGTCGAAGTGTTAAAGCAAAATACGGAGGTTATTACTGTTGTTGAAAGTGGTGGGCAATTCCAGGTTGTTATTGGTAATCATGTCAGTGAGGTGTATAAGGCGATTGTTGCTCTTATTGGTGAGGTAAAAAATAGAAATTTTCAAAGTGAAAATACTTGTAATAACAAAAAGAAAAAGCGTAAGGACAATATTTTTAGCCACTTTATAGATATTGTATCTAGTATTTTTACTCCAATTTTGGGGATCATGGCGGCGTCAGGTATTTTAAAAGGACTATTATCATTAGCAATCACTTTAAATTGGTTGTCCGCTTCAAGTGGAAGTTATCAAATTCTATTTGCTACAAGCGATTCGTTATTTTACTTTTTTCCTCTTGTTTTAGGTTATACCGCAGGAAATAAATTTGGCGGGAATCCATTCTTAACCATGGCAATTGGCGGTGCATTAGTTCATCCATTAATGCTTGCAGCATTTCAACAAGAAACTACTGAATATTTTTTAGGTATTCCTGTTACATTTATTAATTACAGTGCATCGGTTATTCCTATTATTTTTGCTGCTTGGGTGAGTTGTTTATTAGAAAAAAAATTAAATACCATGTTGCCTTCATCCATGAAAAACTTCATTGCTCCGTTACTGTGTTTATTAATTATTGTACCGCTGACTTTTTTAGTCATAGGGCCTTTAGCAACTTGGATAAGTTTATTGATTGCTGATGGTTTTCAGGCCGCTTATAACGTAACGCCAGTTATCGCAGGTGCGATTATGGGAGGGATTTGGCAAGTTTGCGTTATTTTTGGTCTACATTGGGGCATTATCCCCATCAGTATTAATAATCTGAGTGTATTAGGTCAAGATGCGCTAGTGCCTTTACTATTACCAGCAATCGCAGGACAAGTTGGCGCAACACTTGGCGTTTTATGGGCAACTCGAGAGACTAAATTACGTATTATGGCGGGCTCATCAGTCACTGCGGGTATTTTTGGTATTACAGAGCCTGCGGTATATGGAGTCACTTTACCGTTGCGTAAGCCTTTTATTTTTGCCTGTATTGGTGGCAGCATTGGTGGCGCGATAGTTGGTTATAGCAATACACTTACCTTTTCATTTGGTTTAGTAAATATTTTTACTTTCACACAAATTATACCTACAACAGGAATTGATAGTACTGTATGGGGGGGCCATTATTGGTTCATCAATTTCATTTGTTTTCGCATGCGTTGCAACGCGCTTATTCGGGCTGAAAAAAGAAAATAACGCAGAGTCCGAACCGACTATTCACTCACCAGCAAACCCTCTGAGCAGTGCTGAGCAAAACTCAGAACAGGAAATAGTATATTCACCGTTATCAGGCATAGTGATTTCATTAAAAAATACACCAGATGAAACCTTTGCGAGTGGTTTATTAGGTGAAGGTGTCGCTGTTATTCCAAGTGCTGGCGAGGTTTATGCGCCTTTTGATGGTGAAGTTGCTTCGTTTTTTAAAACAGGCCATGCCTTGGGCTTATTAAGCGAAAAGGGTATTGAGTTATTTATTCATATTGGAATTGATACCGTTAAGTTAAATGGGATGTATTTCTCACCCAAAGTTAAAGTAGGGGATACATTTAAAACAGGTGATTTATTACTTACTTTTGATCGTAAAAAAATTCTTGAGGCTGGTTATGATTTAACAACCCCCGTTATTGTGAGCAATACCGATAATTACAGTGCAATTACTAGCCTGGAGTTAAATAAACCGGTGAATTCGGGTTCAGCGCTTATCAGCGTTAATCATCAATAAGGAGTTAACAATGAAGAAATTTCCTAATACATTTTTATGGGAGGCGCTATTGCTGCTAATCAAGTTGAAGGCGCTTATTTAACTGCAGGTAAAGGGTTAAGTACTTCAGATGTTCAACCACAAGGTATTTTTGGGCCTGTGGTTGAAAGAGCAAAAAATGATTTTTGTATTAAAGATATTGCTATCGATTTTTATCATCAATATGCAAAAGATATTGCACTCTTTGCTGAAATGGGTTTTACCTGCTTAAGAACCTCTATTGCATGGAGCCGTATCTTTCCATTAGGTGATGAATCTACACCTAATGAAGAAGGGCTGGCATTTTATGATCGCGTATTTGATGAAATGGCTAAATATAATATTCAGCCGATTATTACCTTATCTCATTATGAAATGCCTTATCACTTAGTGACGCAATATGGTGGTTGGGGAAATCGTAAGACTATTGCATTTTTTGAGCGTTATGCTTGCAGCGTTTTTCAACGTTATAAAAATAAAGTTAAACTTTGGCTTACCTTTAATGAAATCAATATGTCATTACATGCACCAATGACGGGGGTTGGTTTAGCGGGTGAAAGAACACAATCAGAGATTTATCAAGCCATACATCATCAGTTAGTTGCCAGTGCCAGAGCTGTTAAAGCGTGTCATTGTATTATTCCGGATGCAAAGATCGGCAATATGTTATTAGGTGGATTGGTTTACCCATTAACATGCAAGCCAGACGACGTTTGGGAAGCTATGAACGAAAATCGTAAATGGCTATTTTTTGGTGATGTACAATGCCGTGGTCAATATCCTGCTTATATGTTGCGTTATTTTAGAGATAATCATATTGATGTTGTGATAACGGATGAAGACCGACAAGATCTCAAACAAACGGTCGATTTTGTATCATTTAGTTATTATATGACCGGTTGTATTACCGCAGATAAAGAAGAATATGAGATGAAGCGAGGAAATATTCTCAGTATGGTGCCAAATCCTTACTTAGAAAGTTCTGAATGGGGATGGCAAATCGATCCTAAAGGTATTCGTATTGTGCTTAATCTATTGTGGGATCGTTATCAAAAACCTTTATTTGTTGTAGAGAATGGACTTGGCGCGATTGATAAAATCACTTCGGAAGGCGAAATCAATGATGATTATCGTATTCAGTATATTAACGATCATCTGGTACAAATCGGTGATGCGATTGAAGATGGTATTGATGTAATGGGGTATACCAGTTGGGGACCGATTGATTTGGTGAGTGCGTCAAAAGCTGAGATGTCTAAACGTTATGGCTTTATTTATGTGGATAGAGACGACCAAGGAAAAGGCTCATTAGAAAGAAAACGTAAGAAAAGCTTTTATTGGTATCAAAGCATTATCCAATCTCAAGGTGAATTATTGCGTTAATATGATAATTTCTTTCTGATAATGGAAATAAAAGGAGAGCTAAGAGGCTCTCCTTTTTACTGTATTTCAATATTGCGTTTATTGAAATCGACTCTCAACCGCTTGTGCTAATAATTGAAGCAATTGCTCAGTATCATTCCAACTTAAGCAAGGATCGGTGATCGATTGTCCATAAACCAGTGGTTTTTCTGGTACGACTTTTTGTGAGCCTTCTTGTAAAAAGCTTTCAGCCATAACACCAACAATGGCTTGTGAGCCATCTTTGATTTGTTGACTGACATTGCGCGCTACTTCTAATTGGCGACGATGAATTTTTTCACAATTACCATGACTAAAGTCGATAATAAGATGTTCAGGTAAATCTACTTGTTTTAGTGCATCAAACCGCATCTGCAATATCACTTGCATGGTAATTAGGTTTCTTACCGCCACGCATAATAATATGGCCATAAGGATTACCACTGGTTTGGTAAATCGTCATTTGGCCATTTTTGTCAGGTGACAAGAATGTGTGACCAACACGAGAGGCTCGAATAGCATCAATAGCAATACGGGTATTACCATCAGTGCCATTTTTAAAGCCTACAGGGCAAGAAAGTGCAGATGCCATTTCACGATGAACTTGACTTTCTGTTGTTCTTGCGCCAATAGCGCCCCAACTAATTAAATCTGCAATATATTGTCCCGTAACCATATCAAGGAATTCGGTTGCTGTTGGTAAACCCAGCGTGTTTATCTCAATTAATAATTTTCTTGCAAGGCGGATACCTTCATTAACATTGCATGAATTATCAAGGTAAGGATCTGAAATTAAACCTTTCCAACCAATCACTGTACGTGGTTTTTCAAAGTAGGTTCTCATGACAATTTCTAAGCGGTCATGATAACGCACTTTTTGCTGATTAAGCTTAATAGCGTACTCTTTAGCAGCTTTAGGATCATGGATAGAGCAAGGTCCTACGATCACTAAAAGTCGCTTATCTTCGCCGGTAAGGATTGCTTCAATTCGTTTACGTGCTGATGTGATATTTTGAGTTATCTCATCAGAAATGGGGAACTCTTTTGCTAAGGTTTCTGGTGTTACCAGACTGTCTAAAGCCTTAGTCCGTAGTTCGTCTGTCTTTAACATAATTTATCTCAATAAATATACAGGGTAAGTCTACCCAGTGATTAAGATCACAATAAACGAAATTCAGCTAATTTCAACAGCGTTATTAGAGAAAAATCAATAAAAAAATATGGTTAGGGTTTAGAACATTCTTCTTGCTAATCCCATCGAATCAATGACTTTGGTTGAAATTTCTTCTACAGAATAATTAGTGGTATTGAGATAAGGAATATTGTTTTTTCTAAAAAGTGCTTCGACTTCCGCTAATTCGATTCTACATTGGCGAATCGAGGCGTAACGGCTATTTTCGCGGCGCTCGCTTCTAATGGCAGCGAGACGTTCTGGCGCAATGGTCAAGCCAAATAATTTATGTTGATACTCTTTTAATTCAACAGGGAGTTTTAAGAAATCCATATCATCTGCCGTAAATGGATAATTGGCTGCTTGGATACCAAATTGCATGGCTAAATAGAGGCTGGTGGGGGTTTTCCCGCAACGAGAAACGCCAATTAAAATCACTTGTGCTTGATCGAGGTTACGTAACGATATTCCATCATCATGAGAAAGCGTGTATTCAATCGCTGCAATACGAGCATCGTATTTACTGAGGTTTTTTTCTGTTAAGCCGTGGGTTTTGTTTAATTTTGGTGATGCTTGAATACCTATTTCTTTTTCAAGGGGTAATACGAGGGATTGCACAATGTCCTGACAAAAACCTTCACTACTATTTATTATCTGTTTAACTTCAGGACTAATTATAGAATAAAAAACAAGGGGTTTTGCGCCACTCTTTTTATAAATTTCAGCGATTTTCTGTTTTATTTCTTCTGCTCTTTCCACTGTAGAAACAAAAGGTAATGTATAACTTTTCATTTTTAATGGAAATTGAGAAAGTACGGCATGACCTAATACTTCTGCCGTAATAGCTGTACCATCAGAGATAAAAAAGACTGTTCTATCAATAGGTTCATTATTATCACAATTAATAGAATTCAAGCTTAATATCATAACACTCACCTTTTTTTAGCTGAATTATCAAATCAAACAATATTATCTATAGCATTTTTAGTGATTATAAAGGATAAAAAAATAAAGTTTTCTGGTTGATCGATTCACCTTTCTATATTCAGCATCACATTGTGATACGCTTATTTACGTTGTCATTTTGACAGCGGGTTTTTCTTTTTTTCTCTCTCTCATAATTGTTTAAAAAAGGATTGTTCTCAATGTCCAGCAATAGCCTCACCCCGTGCAATGTACTTTGGTATAACCAATTAGGTATGAATGACGTTGATCGTGTTGGTGGGAAAAATGCTTCCCTCGGTGAAATGATCACAAACCTCGCGGAACTGGGTGTTTCTGTTCCTAATGGGTTTGCTACCACAGCGCAAGCGTTTAATGATTTTCTGGAACAGAGCGGTATCAATCAGCGTATTTATGAATTACTTGATAGAGTTGATGTTGATGATGTTCATCAACTAGCTCAGGCAGGTAATCAAATTCGCCAATGGGTAATTGATACGCCTTTTACGCCTCAGTTTGAAAAAGATATTCGCGATGCTTATCTCACATTAAGTGAAGGCGAATCAGAAGCTTCTTTTGCTGTTCGTTCATCGGCAACTGCAGAAGATATGCCTGATGCTTCTTTTGCAGGTCAACAAGAGACGTTTTTAAACGTTCAAGGTATTGATGCCATACTTGTCGCAATCAAAACACGTATTTGCTTCGTTATTTAACGATCGTGCAATTTCTTATCGTGTTCACCAAGGTTATGATCACCGTGGTGTTGCCTTATCTGCGGGTGTTCAACGTATGGTACGTTCAGATCTTGCTTCTTCAGGTGTGATGTTTACCATTGATACAGAATCTGGTTTTGATCAGGTTGTCTTTATTACATCAGCGTATGGTTTAGGTGAAATGGTGGTACAGGGGGCGGTAAACCCTGATGAATTTTATGTACATAAACCAACTTTAGCAAAAGGTCTACCTGCCATTGTTCGTCGTAACCTTGGTTCTAAAAAGATCCAAATGGTTTACGCAGACAGTGTTGAGCATGGTAAACAGGTTCGTATTGAAGATACCCCAGAATCACTGCGCAATCGTTTCTCTTTGACTGATAATGAAGTTCAAGAGTTAGCAAAAACAAGCCGTATTGATTGAACGTCATTATGGACGCCCTATGGATATTGAGTGGGCTAAAGATGGGCATAATGGTCGTTTATACATTGTACAAGCTCGCCCTGAAACAGTTCGCTCTAATCAACAAGTGATGGAACGCTATCAGCTAAATGAAAGTGGTTCAGTCATTATTGAAGGTCGTGCTATTGGTCATCGCATTGGTACAGGTACAGTCAAAGTTATTCATAACTTAAATGAGATGGATAGAATAGAAACTGGTGATGTACTGGTTACTGACATGACAGACCCAGATTGGGAACCTATCATGAAAAAAGCCTCTGCGATTGTGACCAACCGTGGTGGTAGAACGTGTCATGCCGCAATTATTGCACGCGAATTAGGCATTCCTGCTGTTGTGGGGTGTGGTGATGCAACAGAATGTATTACAGAAGGGCAAGTCGTTTACGGTTTCTTGTGCTGAAGGTGATACGGGGTTTGTCTATGATGGTAAACTGGATTTTTCTATTCAGAGCTCCGCAATCGATAACATGCCTGAACTTGATCTGAAAATCATGATGAACGTCGGTAATCCTGATCGTGCATTTGATTTTGCAGGCTTGCCTAATGACGGTGTTGGTCTTGCACGTTTAGAATTTATTATCAACCGTATGATTGGTGTCCACCCCTCGTGCGTTATTAGAATATGACGACCAAAGTGAAGCGTTAAAAGCTGAAATTAATGAGATGATGGCGGGCTATGAATCTCCTGTTGAATATTATATCAGTAAATTAACAGAAGGGATTGCGACATTGGCCGCTGCATTCTGGCCTAAGCGTGTGATTGTTCGTTTGTCTGACTTTAAATCTAACGAATATGCTAACTTAGTCGGTGGCGATCGTTATGAGCCAGATGAAGAGAACCCAATGTTAGGATTCCGTGGCGCTGGTCGTTATGTATCTGACGATTTCCGTCGCTGTTTCGCGCTTGAGTGTGAAGCAGTAAAACGTGTTCGTAATGATATGGGCTTAGATAATGTTGAGGTGATGATCCCATTTGTTCGTACTGTACGCCAAGCTGAAGAAGTTATTGAAGAATTAGCGACTAACGGTTTGAAACGTGGTGAGAATGGCTTAAAAGTGATTATGATGTGTGAAATTCCATCAAATGCTTTACTAGCGGATAAATTCTTAGAACATTTTGACGGTTTCTCTATCGGCTCTAACGACATGACCCAATTAACATTAGGTCTTGATCGAGATTCGGGGGTGGTATCTTCACTGTTTGATGAGCGTAATGATGCAGTGAAAGCATTATTATCAATGGCAATTCAAGCGGCTAAACGTAATGGTAAATATGTGGGTATTTGTGGTCAAGGGCCTTCTGATCATGAAGACTTTGCACAGTGGTTAATGGAAGAGGGAATTGATAGTTTATCTTTAAATCCAGATACCGTAATTAAAACGTGGGTAAAATTAGCACAATAAAATTAATATCATTATAAATAAAAAGCTCACAAAATAATGTGAGCTTTTTTTATACAATTATTAAATAATAGGTAAAAAAAAAAGCCTATCATGGGCTGACAGGCAAAGACTACACACAGCAATATTTTATATTCTTTAATTCCGCCAATTAATCTATAAATATGAAAGGCGAAATCATTAATTCGTTGAAACATTTGTTTCGTTGATATTTATATTAAGAGAAATGCGTTAATTATGCTCTAAGAATTATCTCAATAAAAATAATATTGGCCTATTTCAAAGTGAATATAACTTGCTGGTAACAAAAGGGTTTAAAAAAATGTAATTTGTTTCAAATTGTAAGTTTGAATATAAAAATATAATAATTCATTCCTAAATTGATAATCTTTATTAAACTTTAGTCTATTATTTTTAGAGCATGTAAGTAGCTACACTTACATGCTCCATTATTATTTATTCTTTCTCAATAAAATTTTTATTCATAAATTCTACTGTTTCAGTGAGATCAGGATTAGGTTTTGGTACTTCATTAATCCATGCGTTTAATAAACTATGTGCAACAGCAAGAACAACCGGGCCAATAAATAATCCAATCATTCCTAATGTCAAAATGCCACCAATAACTCCCGTTAGAATTAATACCATCGGTAAATCGGCCCCCATTTTGATTAAATAAGGTCGTAATACGCCATCCATGGTTGCAACCGCACCGCCCCAAATCACCATAACAATGCCCCAAGTCGTATCACCCGTCCAAAATAACCATAAAACGGAGGGGACGAGTACTAATAAAGGGCCTATTTGAGCAAGGCAACAAATAAACATAATAACGGTTAATACTGTAGCATAAGGGACTCCAGATACAGCAAGACCAATACCACCGACAATAGCTTGAATTAAGGCAGTTAAAACTACACCTAGCGCTACTGCGCGAATAGACATTGATGCCAGTAAAATAGCAGCATCACCTCGTTGGCCTGCCAAACGAATAGCAAAGTGGCGCAACCAAGATACTACATTTTCACCTTGTAAAAATAGCAAGCCTGAAAATAGCAACATCACACCCAAATGCAGGGCAAATCGACCAATATTTAAGGCTTGAGCAAAAAACCAATTTGCGGCTTGTCCAACATAAGGTTGGATTTTTGTGATTAACGCATTACCGCCAGAAACGAGAATAGAGTGCCATGTATCATAAAGTTTGCTCCCAATCATCGGGATATCATTAAGCCATAATAATTGAGGTGGTTGAATATTCGAAGGTGATTTAGCTAACTCAATCAATGGCGCACTATTATCAATAACACTACTAATTAATAAAATAATAGGGATAACAAAGATCAGTAATATCAAGATCATCATTATCATGGTAGATAGCCAACGATATTTTACCCGTTTTTCAATAATCAATAGTAAAGGCCATGTAGCAACAACAATCATTCCAGCCCAAATAAAACCTACAATAAAAGGGGTAAGTATCCAAAAACTGGCGATAATAAAAAAAGAAATAAAAAGAACAGTGAATAAAACTTTGGGTATATCTGTATGGATCTGCGGTTTTTCCATGGTTTTAAATCCCTACACGAATAAAAATGCTAGAAGCAGATGAATAAACATTGCAAATATCACGTTGTTTATATCACTACGCAATTTGCCAGAATTGTATGATAAGGTGAACAGGTATCGGTCTGAAAGTACAAAATGAGGAAAAGTACCTTTCAGTATCCCTTTCAACATCAAAAATTAAGCAATGTGGACTATTAGATTAAAGAGCTATAACAAATGATCCCACGTATATCGCAAGCACCGCAAGTTAGTGAACTCACAACAGAATTTCTTGATACTCTTCGAAAAAATGGCTTCACCGGTGATATCTCCAGCAGTTATGCTGACAGACTCACTATGGCAACAGATAATAGTATTTACCAGTTATTGCCACAGGCGGTGGTTTTTCCTCGCTCAACGGCTGACGTCACTATTGTTGCTCGCCTGGTTGATGAATCCAAATTTCACTCGCTTTCTTTGACACCGAGAGGTGGAGGTACCGGAACCAATGGGCAGGCATTGACTGATGGTATCGTGGTCGATTTATCTCGTTATATGAAACGAATTATCGAGATAAACCCAGAAGAACGCTGGGTTAAAGTTGAAGCAGGTGTAATAAAAGATGAACTAAACCTTTTTTTAAAACCCTATGGTTTCTTTTTTGCACCAGAACTTTCTACTAGTAACCGTGCCACATTAGGTGGGATGATTAATACGGATGCGTCAGGGCAAGGTTCTATGGTTTACGGTAAAACCTCTGACCACGTTCTTGGCGTTAGAGCTGTATTGCTAGGAGGAGAACTCCTTGAAACACGAGCCATGGATACTGCATTAGCCGAGAACATTGCACAAGAAAGCTCTGCTATCGGTAAAGTTTATCGAACGGTTTTATCCCGTTGCAAAGCGCAACGGAAACTTATTCTTGAAAAGTTCCCTAAATTGAATCGGTTTTTAACGGGTTACGATCTGCGCCATGTTTTTAGTGATGATATGAAACGTTTTGATTTAACACGGATTTTAACGGGGTCAGAAGGTACACTGGCGTTTATTACAGAAGCAACTTTAGATATTACACCTATCCCTAAACAGCGTAGTTTAGTCAATGTAAAATATGACTCTTTTGATTCTGCATTGCGTAATGCCCCTTTTTTAGTTAAAGCCAACGCACTTTCTGTTGAAACCGTTGATTCTAAAGTATTAAATCTTGCTCGTGAAGATATTGTGTGGCACTCCGTCAAAGAATTGATCACCGATATACCTAATAAAGATATGCAAGGGCTTAATATTGTTGAATTTGCGGGTGACGATGAAGTATTGATTCATTCTCAAGTCACATCATTATGCCAACGATTAGACTCATTAATGAAAGAAGGGCAAGGGGGAGTTATTGGTTATCAAGTGTGTCATGAGTTAGCGGATATTAACCGTATTTATGCCATGCGTAAAAAGGCTGTGGGTTTATTAGGTAATGCCAAAGGACAAGCCAAACCTATTCCTTTTGTGGAAGATACCTGTGTACCACCAGAACATCTGGCTGATTATATTACAGAGTTTAGGGCATTGCTCGATAGGCACCAGCTTCATTATGGCATGTTTGGCCACGTTGATGCAGGTGTATTGCACGTAAGACCTGCACTTGATATGTGCGATCCACAACAAGAATTATTGATGAAATCTATCTCAGATGACATTGTCACGTTAACCGCTAAATATGGCGGTTTGCTTTGGGGTGAACACGGGAAAGGCTTTAGAGCGCAATACAGCCCCGAATTTTTTGGTGAAACGCTCTATCACGAACTTCGTCAAATAAAAACGGTGTTCGATCCTCGAAATAGGCTTAATCCTGGAAAAATCTGCCCTCCGTTAGAGGTCGATGAACCAATGAAACAAGTCGATACTGTTAAACGAGGCACGTTTGATCGCACTATCCCTTTATCTGTCCGTCAAGATTTTAAAGGAGCTTTAGACTGTAATGGCAATGGGCTTTGTTTTAATTTTGATGCGAATAGCCCTATGTGTCCTTCAATGAAAATTAGCGGACAACGCATTCATTCACCTAAAGGGCGAGCCACACTTGTACGAGAATGGTTACGATTATTAACCGAGCAAGGTGTTAGCCCAAAACAACTTGAATCTAGTTTTGAGAACAATAAATCTAGTTTAAGAAGTTTGATAGAGAAAACACGTAATACATGGAAAGCAAAACGCGGGGAATATGATTTTTCACATGAAGTGAAAGCAGCAATGAACGGTTGTTTGGCTTGTAAAGCGTGTTCGACTCAGTGCCCGATTAAAATTGATGTACCCTCGTTTCGTTCTAAGTTTACTGAACTTTATCACCAGCGCTATTTAAGGCCATTAAAAGATCATATTGTTGCGAATGTTGAGCTAACAACACCCATTATGGCTAAAGCGCCGGGGTTCTTTAACTTTTTTATGAAGCAACCATTGGTACAGTCATTGAGTAAACATACGATAGGCATGATTGATTTACCGTTGCTGTCATCGCCAACATTAAAACAGCTATTAGCTGGGCATCATGCTCTAGATATGACGTTAGAAGATTTAGAATGCTTATCGGATAAGCAACGGAGTCATTATGTGTTGGTGGTGCAAGATCCCTTTACCAGTTATTACGATGCAAAAGTGGTTGCAGATTTTATTAAACTAATTGAAAAGATTGGATTTAAACCTGTTTTACTGCCATTTTCCCCTAATGGTAAGGCACAACATATTAAAGGTTTTTTACAGAAATTTAGTAAAACAGCGCAAAAAACGTCAACTATGCTTAATCGGATTGCAAAACTAGGCATTCCAATGGTGGGCGTTGATCCCGCATTAGTACTTTGCTATCGCGATGAATATCGAGAAATACTGGGTGATAAGCGTGGTGATTTTAATGTTCAACTTGTTCATGAATGGTTAAGTAAATTAGTTTCTGAGCCAATATCAGTTCGTGATGATGCTGAAAAATGGTATCTTTTCGGACACTGTACAGAAGTGACAGCTCTACCACAAAGCATGAAACAGTGGCAGGCTATTTTTCAACGTTATGGGCAACAACTCGAATTTGTGAGTACGGGATGTTGTGGAATGGCGGGTACTTATGGACATGAACTGAACAATTATGAAAACTCGTTGGGTATTTACCAACTCTCATGGGGTAATGCATTAAAAACATTGCCAACAATGCGTTGTTTAAGCACCGGGTATTCATGTCGTAGCCAGGTAAAACGTATTGATAATATTGAGCTAAAACACCCATTACAAGCACTTTTGGAGATCATGCCATGATATGGAAACGTGAAACGACTATCGAGCATCTTAATCATATTGGGCAAAACAATATGATGAGCTATTTAGGTATTGAATTAACATGTCTTGGTGATGATTATCTTGAAGGTACCATGCCAGTTGATCATCGTACAAAACAACCTTTAGGGCTTTTACATGGTGGTGCTTCTGTTGTTTTAGCTGAAACACTGGGATCAGTTGCTGGGTATCTTTGTACTGAAGGCGAACAGAAAATTGTGGGTTTAGAAATTAATGCTAACCATATTCGTTCAGCCAGAGAAGGCAAGGTGAGAGGAGTATGTAAACCTATTCATTTAGGTCGTTCTCATCAAGTTTGGTCAATAGAAATATTTGATGATGAAAATCGTCAAGTATGTATTTCAAGATTAACCACATCGGTTATTTCTTAAGAAAGTAAAAAGTCAAACGCACAAAGTGAAATACTCGCTTTGTGCGTTTTTTGTATTTATAGGTAATGTGAAAAAAAGAACAAAAATAGAGAACGAAAATAAAAATTATTCTTTATTTAAATTTTATTTTTAATGATAATCATTATCTTCATAATAAAAGAAAAGATGTTCACAATGTTAACTATTTCAAAATTCAACACCACAATATTATTAATCGCAGGTTTAGTACTCACCGGATGTGATAATAATTCTGCCTCTGAAACTAATAATATAAGTAATATTCCTGTACAAACTGTTTCTGGTTTTAATATGACGTATCCCACAGTATTTTCAATGAGCAGAGAAGATACTGAAAACTATTTTAAGATGTTGCCTGATAATGTGCAGGACGTTACAACAGAAATGATAGTTTATAAATCACAACCTATTTGTGATCTATCAGAGGTTCGTCTGGTTTATTTTAAAATGATCGATGCAATGACCTATGATGTTGATGCTGGCGCACAAGGCATCATTGATAATATTGCGGCAATAGATGGCATGAATGAAATTTTAACATCAATAAAACCATTAACGATTTCAAATGTTGAAAGTCGACATGTCCTTTTTGAAGGAAAATATGCAAAAGAGAATGTGAGCTATGAAGGTATTTTAGCGGCAGATCTTAAAACGAATCGAGTATGGCAACTGCAATTAATTAGTAATTTCAATAGCCAATCGAACAAACAAAAAAACAGTCAAACTCTTGAATGTACAGACAAATATATTCAAACCATCACTATTAATAAATAACATCGAAGAGCACACAAACCAATAAGAGGTCATCACATAAGTGGTGCTATCTTATCCCTCATCAAAGCATAAAAATGAATGTGAGTAAGCTCAATAAGCTAGTTGTAAAAACACACTTTTATGCTTTTTTCTCTAAATTTCAGTGATAACATATAAAGTGTATTTATTTTGCAACTTATATGCGTATTGTGCGAAATATAAGAAAAATTAAAAGTTTTATTTTTTAGAATAAAAAAATATAAAAGTGTTATATTACATTGCGTTAACATGTGTTATTAACAAAATAAGTGCAAAAATAGAACAAAAAATACACATTTACAGAATATCCTTTCAAAAGACATGGTTGAAGTGATAAGGGTTATCATTACCATTAGTGTCAGGAAAGATATCAATCTCCTTTCGAAATGAGGTTAGTAATGACAAACAACGTTGAAACATTTTCTCTTAATGAGACTGCTTGGCAAGGTATTGTACTAACAGATAACGCAGCAAAACATATTTGTCATTTAGTTGAGAAAAATCCTGAAAAACAGGGGCTTTCCTTAAATATCAAACCCTCTGGTTGTACTGGGTATGGTTATGTTATTGAACTCGCTACAGGTCCCAGTGAAGACGACATTGTTTATGAACATAATGGCGCAAAATTGTTTGTTTCATTGAAAGCAATGCCATTCATCGATGGGCTTGTTGTTGATTATGTTCGTGAAGGACTTAATCAAATGTTTAAATTTAATAATCCTAAAGCTCAAAACGTCTGCGGATGTGGTGAGAGCTTTGGGGTATAACATAGTGAAGTTAGATTATGTCTCAGAGCAATGTTGAAATTGGTGATGAAGTTCAGGGATGGCTAAGTGATCATCACTATAAAGAAGGTTTTTATACCGATATCTCAACCGATGCCTTAGAAAAAGGGTTAAATGAAGCGGTTGTGCGTGCAATATCGGCAAAAAGAAATGAACCAGAATGGATGCTGGAATTTCGTTTAGATGCTTATCGCCATTGGTTAGAAATGGAAGAACCGCATTGGTTAAAAGCGGATTATCCAGCACTTAATTATCAGGATTATAGTTATTATTCAGCACCATCTTGTAGTTCATGTTGTGCTAATGGTAGTTGTGCTAGTGATACAAATGAAGCGGTGGCGGATGATAAACAAGTTGCACAAGATTATTTAACCAAAGAAGTCGAAGATGCCTTCAATCAACTAGGCGTGCCTGTAAGAGAAGGGCAAGCGGTTGCTGTTGATGCGATTTTTGACTCGGTTTCTGTTTCAACGACATATCGTGAAGAACTTGCTGAACATGGCATTATTTTCTGCTCATTTAGTGAAGCTATTCAAGAATATCCTGATTTAGTGCGCCAATATTTAGGGACTGTTGTTTCAAGTCATGATAACTATTTTGCCGCACTGAATGCCGCGGTCGCGTCTGATGGTACTTTTGTCTATATTCCCAAAGGGGTACGTTGCCCTATGGAGTTATCGACTTATTTCCGTATCAATGCGGCACAAACAGGTCAATTTGAACGAACTATTCTGGTCGCTGATGAAGGCAGTTATGTCAGTTATATCGAAGGTTGTTCAGCTCCCGTTCGCGACAGTTATCAACTTCACGCCGCTGTAGTAGAAGTCATTATCCATAAAGATGCCGAAGTAAAATATTCTACGGTACAAAACTGGTTCTCTGGTGGCGATAGTGAAGGGGGGATCCTTAACTTTGTGACTAAGCGTGCTATCTGCGAAGGTGAAAACGCCAAAATGTCATGGACGCAATCAGAAACAGGTTCTGCAATCACATGGAAATACCCAAGTGTAATTTTAAAAGGGGATAATTCTACTGCTGAATTTTTCTCGGTTGCCTTAACTAACGGTAATCAACAAGCAGATACCGGCACTAAAATGATCCATATTGGTAAAAATACCAAATCAACCATTATCTCTAAAGGTATCTCAGCGGGTAAAAGTCAAAATAGTTACCGTGGACTTGTAAAAGTGCTCCCTGGTGCTAAAAATGCCCGTAACTTCACACAATGTGATTCCATGTTAATTGGTACGCAGTGTGGTGCACATACCTTCCCATATGTTGAGGTAATGAATAACTCTGCCCAGCTTGAACACGAAGCGACAACGTCACGCATTGGTGAAGATCAACTGTTTTATTGTCGTCAGCGTGGATTAAGTGAAGATGATGCAATCTCAATGATTGTAAACGGATTTTGTAAAGATGTATTCTCAGAATTACCGCTGGAATTTGCTGTAGAAGCACAAAAATTATTAGCAATCAGCTTAGAACATAGCGTTGGTTAAGCATTAACCAAATTCTGGGTATAAAGATACCGAAGGCATATATTATGTTAGATATTAAAAATTTACATGTCAGTGTTGAAGGCAATGAAATCCTCAAAGGACTAGATTTGCAAGTGCGTGCAGGTGAGGTTCATGCGATTATGGGACCCAATGGTTCAGGTAAAAGCACCTTATCAGCAACACTTGCTGGCCGTGAAGAATATGAAGTCGATGAAGGTTCTATCACTTTTAAAAATAAAGATTTATTAGAGTTAGAACCTGAAGATCGTGCGGGTGAAGGTATTTTTATGGCGTTTCAATACCCTGTTGAAATTCCCGGTGTTAGCAATCAGTTTTTCTTGCAATCTTCAGTGAATGCGGTAAGAGAATATCGTGGGCAAGAACCATTAGATCGCTTTGATTTTGAAGATTTTATTGAAGATAAAATCAAGTTGCTGGATATGCCACAAGATTTATTAACACGCTCAGTCAATGTGGGATTTTCTGGTGGTGAGAAAAAACGTAACGATATTTTGCAAATGGCTGCGTTAGAGCCTGAACTATGTATTTTAGATGAAACCGACTCAGGCCTTGATATCGACGCATTAAAAATCGTGTCTCAAGGTGTTAACAGCCTGCGTGATGGTAAACGTGCATTTATCGTTGTAACACACTACCAACGTATTCTTGATTATATTAAACCTGATTTTGTGCATGTGCTTTATCAGGGAAAAATCATTAAATCAGGTGATTTTTCATTGGCGCAAAAATTGGAGGAACAAGGTTATGGCTGGCTTATTGACCCTCAATGAAAAGCGTGAAAAACAGCGTCAAGTTGAACAGCGTAATCAACAAGCATTAAAAGTATTTTCGTCTTTATATCATCAACGTAAAGGTGACGATAATCTCAACGCTCGTAATCATTGGTTGCAAGTTGAGAAAATAGGTTTCCCTGCTTATCGCCATGAAGATTGGCATTATACGCCTTTAGAAGAAACGCTAAGCCAACGCTATCAACAGTTGCCACCTTTTGAGGTGCAAAGTTTAATAGCTAAACACGCATTATCTTTTGATTGCTACCGTATTGTTATGGTGAATGGTACATTTTCACCAATAGAAAGCAGTAAAGATTTTGGTCCTTATCAAGTCACTTTACTTGATAACCAAAGTGAATTACCTAAAGCGGTAAATAGTGAAATCTTCCTGCATTTAGTTGAAAGTTTAGCGCCACATCCTTTGCTTATTACCCTGAAAAACGGTGTTATTGCGGATAAACCGCTTTATATCCTCAATATTACTCAGGGGGATCAAAGTGCTGAGGTAAATAGTGCAAATTATCGTTTTCATCTTGATGTTGGTGCAAATACCCAGATGCAAGTGGTAGAGCACTATATTAGCAGTGAGAGTGAAAACCGTCATTTTACAGGAGCAAGATTAACGGCAACGATCGGCGATAATGCCTCTTTTAACCATATCAAATTAAGTTTTGAAAATGCAGAAAGTCAGCACTTTGCACACAACGATCTCACAATAGGTCGTGATGCTCGAGTTAATAGTTATGCTTTCTTATTGGGGGCTAAACTTAGTCGTCATCATACTAGCTCTGCGCTAAAAGGTGAAAATACAGCGCTGTCGATGAATAGTGTTGTATTACCTAAAGCCGATGAAATTGCTGATACCCGTACATGGTTGGTTCATGGTGAGAAAAATTGCCAAAGTCGCCAACTGCATAAAAGCATTGCAATGGATGCAGGAAAAGCCGTATTTAACGGGATGATCACGGTAACACCTCAAGCATTAAAAACAGATGGTCAAATGACTAATAACAATCTGTTGCTGGGCGAAAAAGCACAAATCGATACTAAACCTCAACTTGAAATTTATGCTGATGATGTGAAATGTAGCCATGGTGCTACTGTAGGTCGAATTGATGATGAACAGTTGTTCTATCTGCGCTCGCGTGGCATTTCTTTAAGTGATGCCCGTAAAATGATCATTCATGCGTTTGCGGCCGAATTAACTGAATCACTAGAAAATAGCGTGATTAAATCCCTTGTATTAGACAGGATTAATCAGCGCTTATTAGAGGTGTAAAATAAGGCATTATGACGCATTCCATTGAAAAAGCGCGAGATGATTTTCCAATTCTTTCACAACAAGTGAAAGGAAAACCTTTGGTTTATCTCGATAGTGCCGCAAGTGCTCAGAAACCGGCTTGCGTCATTGAACATGAAAAACAATTTGCCTTAACACAATATGCCGCGGTTCACCGTGGCATTCACACATTAAGTGCAAATGCGACAACGTTAGTTGAAAATGTCCGTAAAAAAGCCTGTGATTTTTTAGGTGCCAATAGTGAAGAAGAGATAGTCTTTGTTAAAGGCACAACGGAAGGGATCAACCTAATTGCGAACGTTTATAGTCAACGATTTTTGAATGATGGTGATAATATCATCATCACAGAAATGGAACATCACGCAAATATTGTTCCGTGGTATATGTTAGCAAAACAGTATGGCTTTAATGTTCGTGTGTTACCGTTGTTGCAAGACGGCACGCTCGATTTTGCTCAATTGCCTCACTTAATTGATGAGCGAACCAAATTACTCAGCCTAACTCATCAATCAAATGTATTGGGCACAGTGAATCCAGTCGCTCAAATTATTCGTGATGCTCGTCAATATGCAATTGAGCAAGGTGGTGAATTACATATATTGCTTGATGGTGCGCAAAGTGCAATGCATCAATCCATCAATGTTTCACAACTTGATTGTGACTTCTTTGTTTGTAGTGGACATAAACTTTATGGGCCCACAGGAATTGGCTTGTTATACGGTAAAAAAGCCGTACTCGATGAATTACCACCTTGGGAAGGTGGTGGTGCAATGATAAAACATGTCCATATCAATGGTGATATTACCTATGCGGATGCGCCTTGGCGTTTTGAAGCAGGTACGCCTAACATTATGGGGATGATTGGCTTAGGTGCAGCATTAGATTATCTTTCAAATTTGGGCATGAAAAATATTGCGGAATATGAAAATAGTATAATGGAGTATGCACAAGAGCAGCTACAAAAAGTGAAGTCCTTAACGCTATATGGCAATGATTCTCGCCAAGGTGTAATAGCCTTTAATTTAGGGAAACATCACGCTTATGATGTGGGGCTTTTCTTGATAATTATGGTATTGCTATCCGTACTGGGCATCATTGTGCTATGCCAATTATGGATTATTATCAGGTTCCTGCAATGTGTCGCGCATCTCTAGGGTTATATACCAATAAAAATGATATAGATGCACTGGTTAATGCGCTATTGCGTGTCGAAATGCTATTAGATTAAAGATTAAAACAAAGAGGTTATTCATGGCAGTTGCTAATTTGCCAGATGAAGCAAAATTATTACGTAATTTCTCTCGTTGTCAGGATTGGGAACAACGTTATCTTTATATGATGGAGCTAGGTGAGCGCCTTCCTCCTTTAACAGATGAACAACGTATTTCAGCTAATTTTATTGAAGGTTGTCAAAGCCAAGTTTGGATTGCAGTTTCTCTTAATGAGAATAAGCAACTTATTCTTGCTGGTGATAGCGATGCTGGCATTGTTAAAGGGTTAGTTGCTTTGGTTATTATCCTATTTCAAGGTAAAACAATCGAGCAAGCGTTAGCAACAGATGTAAAACATTATTTCTCATCCTTAGCACTGGATAGTCACTTAACGCCTTCTCGAACACAAGGTTTACATGCGATGGTGACAACGTTGATTAAGCGTTTTTCAGAATACGCTGTCGCGTAAATATTACCTGGATCCTGATTAATGATCTAAACTGACTGATATATGAATAACATAACAATGATAATGTTATCATCATAATAGTCAGTTTATTTTATTTATAACACACGGGATAAACGATGAAAAAATGGTTAACTTTCTTGGGTGCATCGCTACTAGGGATGAGTAGTCACTTATCTTATGCGACAGAATATCTACTACCTGCTGATGGCCAGCGTATTATTGGTGAAAATTTTTCATATATAGTTCCCGATGATAAACGCTCATTAGAGGCTATTGCGTCCGAATACCAAGTGGGATTGCTCAATATGATGGAAGCGAATCCTGGTATTGATCCTCTTTTGCCTGATGCAGGTAAAACCTTAACAATCCCATTGCAGATGATTTTGCCTGATACCATACATAAAGGCATTGTTATTAATCTTGCTGAACTGCGCCTTTATTATTATCCAAAAGAGGGTGGAACCGTTGATGTTTACCCGATTGGAATTGGCCAATTAGGGCGAGAAACACCTGAGATGGTGACATCGATTTCTCAATTAATTAAAGATCCCACTTGGACACCAACGGCTAATATTCGTAAAAATTATGCGGCAAAAGGGATAACATTGCCTGCTGTTGTTCCTGCTGGTCCTGAAAACCCTATGGGGGCTTATGCATTAAGGTTGGCGCATAGTCGAGGCGAATACCTTATTCATGGAACTAACGCTGATTTTGGTATTGGTTTAAGAGTGAGCTCAGGCTGTATCCGTTTACGCCCAAATGATATTGAGACCTTATTTAACGTGGTACCTAAAGGGAGTCGAGTCCAGGTTATCAATAAACCGATTAAATTTACTGAAACCGCAGACGGTAGACAGTTTATTGAAGTTCATCAGCCACTATCACGTAATGAAGATGACGATCCGCAAACCATGCCTCTTACATTCACAAAGCAATTTAATGCTTGGTATGAGAGTGGCAAGGTTAATAAAGATAAAGCTGATGCAGAGCTTATTCGACGCTCGGGTATTCCGGTAGAGGTTACTGCTTACTAGTCAGTGAGGATGATACTATTAAAAACAAAACAGGTGCTTTAGGCGGCTGTTTTGTTTTAGGTTTCAAAAAAATAAAAAAAGACTTCTTTATAAAATCAATAGTGCTAAAAATACCTTACCATCAAAATGTTTTCTATTGATAATAAGGGAGTTTAATGAAAGTTTCAGTTAATAATGAACACATAATAAAAGAAAATCGTAATATCACTCCTAGCATTGGAGATGGTTTAAGTGGACTATTTAATAATTTATCTCAGGTGAAAAATAGCTGTAAAGCGTTTTTAATTGGAGATGAAAAGCTAAAAAGTAAAAATATTCAATCAATGTGCGATGAGATCCTTCAACGATTCATTCCCAAAGAGGGAACTAGGGAATATGAGTTAATTGAAATAGAGGCTTTGCCGGATATGGCTAGTTCTAGAATATCCTACACAAAATCTTCAAAATCAGTGACAGAGCTGTTTAATATCCTAGAAAATGAACTCAAAAAAATAAGTGGTATGGATTATACTGTGCTGACATTAGCTCAAAAAAAATATGTTAATAAAATTATAGATACATTTAAGGAATTATTTATTCAAGCTAATAAAAATATCAAAGTTGGCTCAAGCCTAGCAACGAATTATAATTTAATTGCTCATATAAAAGCCCTTAATACCGATAAATTTACCAATAAGCAATAACCTTATAAAAACCAAAGCCCTAACATAATGTTAGGGCTTTGCTATTAATGCTGACCTAAAGCGTTTTAGCTTATAGGCTGGTGGTGAGTCAACTTACTTTTTATAAGTAGTAACTTGGTTATCTAAACGCTGATTTGCACGAGCTGCTTCGTCGTAAGCTGATTTCGCTTCAGCACGAGCAGATTGTACATCACTACTTAGTTGTTGAACTTGAGAATTCAGGCTACTTACATCAGAAGAGATTTGATCTAACTGTGCATTATTACTAGAAGAACAACCTGCTAATAAGCCTGAAGCCAGAATTACTGCACCTAGTACAAGTTTCGCTTTCATAGTTACAACCTCTATTATTAATTTGTGTAAAGGAACAAGTAGCATTTATATGAAGCCATTAATAAGTATGGCACAGATATAAGAAAATGCTGGATTTATTTACCATACTCTACTTACTCATTAACTGAACAATAGAAAAAATAACACCTAAAAGGCAAATATTCAGTACAAAAAATGCGTGTTATTTCACAAAAGATTTTTATTCATAAAAGTCTGATAGAAAAACATTTTATCTGTACTGTTTTATTCTTGCTCATGTTTATAGCTATAAATCACCTTCTAAATTTACTTTTATGAAAACGGGCTCTGCTTCATTTTTAAATGCTTCAAGCGTAAATTTTCGGAAGTTGAGATTGTTATACCCTCTAAAAAAGAGTATTCCTCGTTCTAAATCGGTGAGCGTTGTCCACACTGAAAATTCACTGGTATGAAGCGCTTTCAACGTGTCATGGCCTAGTAATGGATCGATTGTGGAATTTTTAGGGCGATCGAAACGGTTCATGATATGAGCTAATTCAACAAGTTGTGTGTCTGGATCAGCAACTTGGTGATAATATGTTGTATAGTAAACCGCACGAATAAATCTATCGACAGAAGTATCAGAGCTTGGTAAGGAAGCTAAAGCAATCCCACTATCTGGTTGTTTGACCTTTATATTTCCCAATGTGTTGGTGGAAATATTAACATTAGAAAGGTGAGTATAATTATTTAAGTTAGTAAGATGCCATGGAAATATTGGACCATTGGTCATGCAATAAGTTGGATTATCATAAATATGCAATGTGCCTTCTGAAATCTCAACAACAATGCACGCTCCCGTTTTATCATAAAAAGCGTAATGGAAAGGGCTGGGCAAATTGCGTAAAAGTAATAGTTTTTGTGACCAAAAAGCTGTTTTCGGAATGGCTTGTCTTAACTCTTCAACGGTTGCATATTGTGCTAAAGCCCATTCACCGATTGCCGCAATAGGTACGGACGTTGCGTAATCTTGCGGAGGAATATCATCTAGCTTTGAATCAGGAAGCATATTCAAGCTAAAAGAGAGCCCTTGTGTATTGACTCCCTCAAGCACGTCTTTTGTTCCTTCTAAATTAATTGGTGCTGTAATGGCGATAAAAGGGTATTTGACGGCATATTTTAATCCTGGTGTACCATCAGGGGCATTTTGTTGGAATGTGTGAGCTTTAGGATAATATGCAAATATTGAAGCAGGTTTATCTGCTGAAAACTCCATTGTTCTACCGTGATAAATGCGATTTTTCTTATCTTTAATCGCGAGCGTGGTACAAGCGAATACTCGATTATCAATGTTATTTTCTGGCATAGTTTATTCCTAATAAATTAATTCAGTATGTATGATACAAATGAGATCCATGTATAAATACAGTTATAATACAGATTATTGATTACAGCCATTTCCATAAAATATTTTTTTAATATATTGTCACTTTTATATTTAACCAAACATCAATATCTTAGGAAAAATAGGTAAATACAAAATGAATCTTTTTGGCTCAGTAAGGTGAGTTTTTTTATTATGTAAATGTTTTTTTTATGATAATGAAGTGTTTTTGTGTTGATTTTTAATATCAATAATTTTCATTATGGTAACATATTGTACCAAAAAATGATTTAAATTGAAACAAAGTATCATGTGAATTATCAGATCTAAAATTAAATTTGAATTTCATTTCTCACTTTTTATATTGTTGACTATCTTTAATAAATAAGCGTTACACCTATTCATTTCTTATTATATTTATTTTAGTAGGGTATTAATATGAAAAACAAATCATCAAATTATAATGAACTAGATGATATATATGCATCTCTCAACCTTTCTCAATCCTTACCTAAAACAAAAATCCCGCAGAAAGAAAATAATCCACGTAACGTTTTTAATGCTGTCCGTGATGAATTAATGTTAGATGGCAACTCAAGACAAAATTTAGCGACATTTTGCCAAACTTGGGTTGACGATGAAATACGCGATTTAATGGATCTTTCTATTGATAAAAATATGATAGATAAAGATGAATATCCGCAAACAGCTGAAATTGAAAATCGTTGTGTTCATATGTTAGCTGATTTGTGGTCTTCGCCTGATGCATTAAATACGCTAGGTTGTTCTACTATTGGTTCATCAGAAGCTGCAATGTTAGGTGGTCTAGCATTAAAATGGCAATGGCGTAAAAAACGTATTGCACAAGGAAAACCAACAGATAAACCGAACTTGATTTGTGGTCCTGTTCAAATTTGTTGGCATAAATTCGCTCGTTATTTTGATGTGGAATTAAGAGAGATCCCTTTAGAGGGAGATCGTTTAATGATGAGTCCAGAAGAGGTCATTAAACGTGTGGATGAAAATACTATTGGGGTTGTACCAACTTTAGGAGTTACTTTTACCTGTACCTATGAGCCTGTTAAAGCGGTTCATGACGCATTAGATAAACTGCAAAAAGAAACAGGTTTAGATATACCAATTCACGTTGATGGCGCAAGTGGTGGCTTTTTGGCTCCTTTTTGTGCACCCGATATTGAATGGGATTTCCGTTTACCACGAGTAAAATCTATTAATGCTTCAGGGCATAAATTTGGTTTGGCGCCATTAGGTGCAGGTTGGGTTGTTTGGCGTGAAGCAAAAGATCTGCCTGAAGAGCTTATCTTTAATGTGAACTACTTAGGCGGTAACATGCCTACTTTTGCGCTGAATTTCTCACGCCCTGGCGGGCAAATTATTGCTCAATACTATAACTTCTTACGTTTAGGCCGAGAAGGTTATACAAAAATTCATAACGCTTGCTACTCAACAGCACAATATTTAGCAAGGGAAATTGAAAAGTTAGGTCCTTTTGAAATGATATTTAGTGGTGATTGTAAAGAAGGTATCCCAGCATTAGCATGGAAACTAAAAAAAGACGCTAAAGTCACTTATTCTTTATACGATATTGCAGATAAATTACGTAGTCGCGGTTGGCAAGTTCCTGCTTATTCCATGCCTGCCAATCGTGAAGATTTAGTGATCCAACGTATTTTAGTTCGTCATGGTGTCAGCCTAGATCTTGCCTCATTATTAATTGATGATTTCAAACGTACGCTAGAATACTTTGATAAACACCCGGTAAGCAATCCTTTATCAGCAGAAGATGGTAGTGGTTTTAACCATAGTTAATTCTGTTCATTTTGAGGTTGAGGATCGTTATCCATTCTCAACCTCCTTCTAGATAATAATTACAGTGTAATTATTTTTCTGAATAAATTTCAGGAGGATTGTATGGTTACATCATCAACAAACTCAGCACCCAAACAACTTACATTAGTCGGTTTTTTTGCTATTACCGCTTCGATGGTAATGGCGGTATATGAATATCCAACTTTTGCAACATCTGGTTTTAGTCTTGTTTTCTTCTTACTTTTAGGTGGATTATTATGGTTTATTCCTGTTGCATTATGTGCAGCTGAAATGGCGACAGTAGAAGGTTGGCAAGAAGGAGGGGTATTCGCTTGGGTATCAAATACATTAGGTGAGCGTTGGGGATTTGCAGCTATTTCTTTTGGTTATCTGCAAATTGCTATTGGGTTTATTCCGATGCTTTACTTCGTATTAGGTGCACTTTCTTATATTCTTAATTGGCCTGAATTAAATACCGATCCAGTAATTAAAACCGTTGCAGCTTTAATCATTCTTTGGGTATTAGCATTTACCCAATTTGGCGGCACCAAATACACGGCATCTATTGCCAAACTTGGTTTTTTTGCTGGCATTTTATTACCTGCTTTAATTTTAATTATTTTAGCTGTCAGTTATTTGATGAGCGGAGCGCCATTAGCGATTGAAATAAGCACAAAAACTTTTTTCCCTGATTTTACCCAAATAGGGACATTAGTTGTTTTTGTTGCGTTCATTTTAAGCTATATGGGCGTAGAAGCTTCAGCAACCCATGTTAACGAGATGAAAAACCCGGGACGAGATTATCCAATTGCCATGTTCTTACTAATGATAGTGGCGATTTGTTTAAGTTCTATTGGGGGATTATCTGTTGCTGCGGTGATACCTAATAATGAAATTAACTTATCAGCAGGTGTCGTACAAACGTTCAGTGTTTTAGTCTCTCACTTCAGTAATACACTTGATTGGGCCGTTAGGATTATTGCTGCTTTATTATTGTTAGGGGTATTAGCAGAGATAGCGTCTTGGATTGTAGGACCTTCTCGAGGTATGTATGTTGCTGCTGAAAAAGGTATTTTACCGAAGTCGTTAGCGAAGGTGAATAAAAATGGGGTACCTGTTGCTTTAGTGATTTCTCAATTATTGATAACAAGTATTGCGATCATTATTCTGACTAATACCGGTGGTGGCGGTAATATGTCGTTCTTAATTGCTTTAGCCTTAACGGTCGTTATTTATCTGTGTAGTTATTTCATGCTTTTCTTAGGTTATATGCAACTTACTTGTAAACAAGCCGATAAAAAGCGAGCGTTTCGTATTCCTGGTGGTAAAAACGTTAAACTTCTTGTTGCAATGGCGGGTTTATTGCTCTCTATTATTGCGTTTGTGGTTTCTTTTTTCCCACCAAGCTCTTTACCGAACTCAAAAAGTGATGAAACTTACGTTACGTTGCTGATAGTCGGCTTTCTTATTATCTTTGCTTTACCATTTATTGTTTATGCGTGTCGTTCTAAACAAGGTAAACCAGCTAACAATATATCTTTAGTTCATATCAAAAGTCACAATGCACCAGCAGGGCATTTTTTTATTCATCCTCGTGCTCGTGCAACACATTATTTATTATTAAAAAATAGGGAAGAGACAGATAAGAATAACGTGTAACCAAAAAATAATAGGCAAAGGGAATTGCCATTAATCAATAATGCATTAAAAAAACACCACTTCAAATAGTGAAGTGGTGTTTTCAGTTGTAAAGCGATTAATTACAGAACGTGAACAGATGAAGTGTTTGTTGTACCACTATCAACTAGAGCACCGGTTACCATAACAACGCGCTCGCCAGCGTGAGCTAAACCACTTGCTAATGCAGCTTCTTTACCAATACGGTAGAAGTCATCAGTAGACGCGATTTCATTAACTAACTGAGTGGTAACACCTTTAACTAACAGCAACTGACGTGCAGTTTCTTCGTTGTTTGTTAGTGCTAAGATTGGTGCTGTTGGGAAATATTTACGGATAGAACGGGCCGATTTACCACCGAAAGTAGCAACAACAATCAGAGGCGCATCTAAATTTTCAGCCATTTCAACAGCGCCACGACAAACAGCTTCTGTTACGCGTAATTTAGCGCCAGTTTGTTTGTAATCAAGACGAGATTGCATGATACGATCTGTACGATCACAGATTGTTGCCATGATAGATACTGCTTCTACAGGATATTTACCTTTCGCACTTTCACCTGACAACATAACAGCATCAGTACCATCTAAGATAGCATTCGCAACGTCACCTGCTTCAGCACGAGTCGGGCGTGGGTTTTTGATCATTGAGTCTAACATTTGCGTTGCAGTGATAACCACTTTACGCGCAGCGTTACATTTTTCGATCATCATTTTTTGTGCAAAGATAACTTCTTCAACCGGGATTTCAACCCCTAAGTCACCACGAGCAACCATAATACCGTCAGAGGCTTCTAAAATCTCATCGAAATTATTTAAGCCTTCTTGGTTCTCAATTTTTGAGATGATCATGATGTTTTTGCCACCGTGTGCATTTAAGTGCGCACGCATCTCTTCAACATCAGAACGTTTACGAATAAATGAGGCCGCAACAAAGTCAACACCTTGTTCGCAACCAAAGATAAGATCTTGTTTATCTTTTTCTGCTAATGCAGGTAAACCGATAGAAACGCCTGGTAAGTTAACACCTTTATTTTCACCTAAGTCACCGTTGTTTAAGACTTCACAAACAACTTCAGTATCAGTCACTTTAGTGACTTTCATACCGATAAGACCATCATCAACTAAGACGGTGTTACCTACGGTTAAGTCTTTTGCGAAACCTTCATAAGTTACAGCTACGCGATCTTTGTTACCTACAACAGTTTTGTCTGTAGTAAAAGTAAAAGTTTGACCTGCAACTAAAGAAACATCGTTGCCACCTTCTAATTTGATGGTACGGATTTCAGGACCTTTAGTATCTAATAAGATAGCCGCTTTTTTGCCTGTTTTGGCACAAACATTACGCAGATTTTTGATACGGTTGCCATGCTCTTCATAGTCACCGTGAGAGAAGTTTAGACGCATAACATTCATGCCTGCGTCCAGTAATTGATTCAGTTTTTCTTCAGATTCGGTTTTTGGCCCGATGGTGCAAACAATTTTTGTCTTTTTCATGGCAGTCTATTTAATGGTTGTCTTGTAATGGATGAATAAGGATAAATGTCGCTGTTTCCTATAACAGTATCAATGGCACAAAACGGAATATACCAACTCATCGCGAATAGATAAGTTGCGCAACATGTTAATAGTTCAGCAACATCATAAAAATCTTGTCACTATTTTGTATCAAAGGTTGGTAGACATCTTACATTATAGTCTATCACAATTCATTTGTTCTGTTTTCTAAAGATGCCCGTAAATCAATACGCTGAAACCTTTCAACAAAATTATGTTGCGTATTATAGAGGTTAATTTCTATGAAGAAAATCGAAAAAAGGTAAATTTAAGTGATGTGATCAAAATACAGCACTGACTGCTTGTTTTTTAAACGTTTTGTTGCGCAATAAATTTTTGCAAGTTGAATTAATTATTTTGTAGGGTAGGTAAAATGAGTAAAAAATAGGGAATATAGAGAAATGGTGCGTCCAAGTGGACTCGAACCACCGACCCCCACCATGTCAAGGTGGTGCTCTAACCAACTGAGCTATGGACGCACTGTATTGAGATGTTGTTGAAAATAAATGGTGCGTCCAAGTGGACTCGAACCACCGACCCCCACCATGTCAAGGTGGTGCTCTAACCAACTGAGCTATGGACGCAATATCTATTCTGGGTAACAACGGGGACGAATATTAACGAGATGATTCCATTCTGGCAAGAGGAAAAACACAAATTTATATTCAACTGCTCGTATTTAAAGCTATTTGTTGATATTTGTGTCATTCTCTTGCCAAATTAACCGTTTTGTTTAACGCTCTGAGCGTAATAACACCACTTCATCAGATTGGCGTTGGATCCACCAAATGCGAGAACCCATCATAATTGCAGATGCAGTTAAGCCAAGAATAAAGCCAATCCAAAAACCAGCAGGTCCCATTGCTTCAACAAAGTAATCCGTACGACCCAATATATAACCCGAGGGTAGGCCAATGACCCAGTAGGCAATAAAGGTAATAAAGAAGATAGAGCGAGTGTCTTTATAACCTCGTAATATACCTGAACCAATAACTTGCACTGAATCTGATAGCTGATAAAGCGCAGCAAATAACATAAGGTGAGAGGCCAATGTTACCACTTCAATATTATCGTTATACATTAAGGCTATTTTTTCTCTAAAGATAATAGAGAAAACGGCGGTACAACTTGCCAGCATTAAACCAACCGTAAGAGCAGTAATCGCCGAAATACGAGCCTGTTCAGTAGAGCGCTGTCCTAAGTTATAACCGACACGGATAGTTGCCGCAATTCCCAATGAGAGAGGGAACATAAACATCAAGGAACTAAAGTTTAGTGCAATTTGATGACTTGCAACGGCAGTAACGCCTAAAGGTGATACTAATAATGCAACAACGGCGAATAGTGTTACCTCAAAGAATAATGCCAAACCAACAGGTAGACCTAAAAAGGTAATCCGTTTTATCGTATGAAACTCTGGAAGCACGATACGTTTTACTGGCATTACATCTCGCTGTGTTGGTGCTCTGCGCACGTAATAACGCATCATCAAGAACATAGCCCAGAAAACAGAGGCAGTTGCAACACCACAACCAATACCACCTAATTGCGGTGCCCCAAATTTACCGTAAATAAAGGCGTAATTAACAGGAATATTAATTAATAAGCCAATAAAACCAATGATCATACCCGGTTTTGTTTTGGATAATCCCTCACATTGACTTCGTAAAACTTGATAATAAAGACAGCCTGGAGCACCCCACATAATGGCGTGGATAAAGCCAATGGCTTTTTCCGCCAATTCTGGTTCAATATCATGCTGTGCTTCAATAATAAATCGACTGTTATAAAGTATGGCTATAACCATAATTGATAAGAACGTCGCGAGCCAAAAACCTTGCTGAGTACGATTAGCAATATGTTTTCGCTGTCCAGAGCCATTTAATTGTGCAACGATTGGCGTCAATGCCATTAATATTCCTTGACCTAATAAAATCGTTGGTAACCAAATAGACGTGCCTACTGCTACTGCGGACATTTCTGTCGCATTTACCGCACCCGCCATAACAGTATCAACCACACCCATTGCCGTTTGGGAAAATTGCGCGATGATCACGGGGATACCTAAAGCAAGTAAGCTACGCGCTTCTTTTATGTACTTCTGCACGCATACACCTTTATTTATTATAAGAAAAAGGAAGGAAAGGAAGAGAACAAACGCCGTATTGTTTAAATGACGTAAAGAGATCCTCAAGAACGCATATTCTAATGATAAAAGTTTAATTAGCAACGAAAGAAGCTTCGCTTTTTAAACACAGGATTTTGATAATTTATTAGGTGTTTTTACGTTATATTTAATGGCGATAATCAACAAGGAATAAACACGATAATTGTTCCTTTGTATTAATAAGAGCTATGTTATTCTAATTAGCATAAGCCTAAATTGAGTTTACCAGTTTATCTACCCAAGGAGATGTAAGATGTTTACAGGTATTGTTCAGGGAAAAGGGCGAGTTATTGCTATAGAAGATAAAGGCGATTTTCGTACCCATATCATTGAATTACCGAAAGAGTTAGTCGGTAACTTAGAAACAGGTGCCTCTGTTGCGAATAATGGTTGCTGTTTAACGGTCACTAAAATTGAAGGTACGCACATTAGCTTTGATTTAGTGAAAGAGACATTGCGTCTTACTAACCTTGGTGAATTAAACGTAGGTTCTGAAGTTAATATTGAACGCGCAGCTAAGTACGGTGATGAAATCGGTGGACATGTGATGTCTGGTCATATCGTCACAACCGCTGAAGTTGCCAAAATTATTACATCAGAAAATAACTTACAGATTTGGTTTCGTATCTTTGATAAATCGTTGATGAAATACATTTTGCATAAAGGCTTTATCGGTATTGATGGCATTAGTTTGACTATTGGTGATGTTGTTAATAATCGATTCTGTGTTCACCTCATTCCAGAAACTCGCGATAGAACGACACTGGGTCGTAAACGTCTTGGCGATAAAGTGAATATTGAACTTGATCCTCAAACTCAAGCGATTGTGGATACCGTAGAGCGTGTTATGGCACAACAAGCAGAGCAACAAGCTTTATTAGCAGCACAGCAAAGTGAAAATGAAGAGCAATAATCACATTATTAATTATTAGTATTATTTGCATTAACTCAGATTAAAGAAAAAGCCAGTTGATTTATTAAACTGGCTTTTTTTGTCTTTAAGAAAAATCAACGAGGGATCTGTAAACCACCAATTTGCCCTTTAGGGCTTAACATGATTTGCCATAATTGAATATCTCTGGCTCGAAATGCACCCGCACAGGCATTCAGATAATAACTAAACATACGTTTAAAACGCGGTGTGTAATTTGATTCAATATCTGGCCAACAGGCTAAAAAACGCTGATACCATGCCATTAACGTTTTATCGTAATCCGCACCAAAATTGTGCCAATCTTCCATCACAAACTTACTTTCCATGGCATGTGCAATTTTTTGAATTGACGGCAAGCAACCATTAGGAAAGATATATTTACTTATCCAACTATCTACATTCACTTTATCGCGATTAGATCCAATGGTATGGAGTAAAAACAGACCATCTTCTTTTAAATTCCGACGAACGACATCAAAGTAAGTTGCATAATTTTTGGGGCCAACGTGTTCAAACATGCCGACAGAAACGATGCGATCAAATTGTTCATGTAAATCGCGGTAGTCTTCTAAAATGATATTAACATCAAGTCCTTCACATCGTGCTTGCGCTAATTTCTGTTGTTCAACAGAGATAGTGACACCAGTAACAGAAACACCAAAATGTTTTGCTGCGTAAGCAGCAAGTCCACCCCAACCACAACCGATATCGAGTAAAGTCATACCAGGTTTTAAATCTAATTTTCGGCAAATAAGATCTAATTTATGTTCTTGAGCTTGCGCTAAGTTATCTGCATCTTTCCAGTAACCACAGGAATATTGCATATTTGGATCAAGCATAGCTGTAAATAAATCATTACCGAGATCGTAATGCTCTTTACCAACCATCCATGCACGTTTTTTGTGTTTGTAAATTAAAAAGGCGGGCTGTTGCAATTTTTAAGATATCACGCAGGTTTTGCGGAAGTTTATTTTCAAGACCTGCACGTAATACTTTATGAAAGAATATATCAAGTCGTTCACAATCCCACCAGCCGTCCATATAGCTTTCACCGAGACCTAATGAGCCTTGTTGCAATACTCTTTTATAAAAATTTTGATTGTGAACCTGAATATCATAAGGTTCTGAGCCATTGACTCGAATATCTGCGTGAGTTAATAGTTCTATAGCGATCCTTTCGTAAGGATCATTGGAGGTCTTTCGGCCTTCTTCTACACAAGATGTACTCATATACTCTCCGGCGTAAACTAAGCGGGTTTTGAGGCATAAAGTTAAGAAAGGATGTGCACAGATTGACAGTATTAAAATGATATTGTGTTCAATAGTGATTGAACGAATAGAATTAATAAGACGACTAATCTGACATAATCAGCTAATAATCTGTTTAATGCCTCAAAATCCGAAAGAAAAATAAATAAAACGCTATTACAACGTACAGGTAAGTATAGAGATGTGAATTGTTTTTCTCTAGAAAATAAAAGGGCCATTTTTTATAAAAAGGCCCTTTTAAGATAATTCTTAAAATAGAGAAGGTAATTATTCTACTGTTTGAACTGTGTGTTTGGTAACGGATTTATTACGCTGAATAAAGTAACCAACTGCCATTGGGAGTGCCGTTAACGCCATAATTGCGGTGGTGTTAATCAGAGGTTGCTGGCTGATAAATGCAGACACGATAAAACTTGCTAAGCTACAAAGACCCAGTTGAAGCGCATTTTGTAATGCGGCAGCTTTACCACTGATTTCAGGATAAGCCGATAAAGCATTAGAGACAGCAATCGGATAAGATGCACCATTCATTGCAGCCATAATACAGAATGGAATTAAGATCGTGGTTAGTGTTGGCTCAGTAAATTTAGCAACAAGATATAACGCAGTCATGCTAACGGCATAACCTATTAACAGAAGCGGTAATAATGTCTTACCCGTTATTTTTGACAGTAAAATACGACAACCATAACCGCCGACCATAAATGCAATAGTTTGTGGAATATAGCTTAAACCGATATCCTGTGGTGAATAACCCATCTTCTCAAGAATGATTGGTGAGCCAGCTAACCAAGCAAAGAAACCAGCACTACAAGAAGCGTAAACTAATACGTTACCTGTGTAGAGCGGAGATTTTAGTAAAGTTATAAATGAAGCAGAAGATTGATTTGCTTCTGTGACTGATTTTTGTTTAATGTTTTTTTAACATTAATGTAGGTAGCATTAATACCAGCGTCACCGCCATTAACAGCATAAAAATCATGCGCCAGCCACCATGATTTAACAACGATGCACCGATTAAAGGCGCCAATGCTGGTGATAATGCAACGAGTGGCATTATTAGAGCAAAAACGTGCTGAGCGCGAGATTCATCAAAACGGTCAATAACAAGTGCTTGCCAAATAACAGCAGCAGAACAGACACCGAAAGCTTGTAGGAAGCGCATAGCAAGCAAGCCGGTTGCACTTTCAACCCACAGCATGCCAAGACAGCCTAAAGCGAAAAGACCTAAACCGATAAGAAGAATAGGTTTACGACCCACTTTGTCAGAAAGTGGTCCCCAAAGTAATTGAGCAACAGCAAAACCAAATAAGAAGATACTTAAGCTATTACTAATAGCACCTTCACTGATAGAGAGTTCACGTTGCATCATACCCAAATGCAGGTAAATACATATCAATAGCTAAGTAACCTAACATACTCAAACCTGCTAGGTACACCATAAAGCTCATAGGTGTTTTTGATTGTGTGGATGTTTTAGAATTCATTTTGTTTTCTATGCTATGTGATGTAGAACATTTTAGGTATTGTAACGAAGACTTATTTTACTTGTGAAACGGGAATATTTGGTTAATGCTGTGAAAAATTTTCAAAGGAATAAATGCTATGTGGTCAGAATACTCTTTAGAAGTTGTTGATGCAGTCGCCAGAACGGGAAGTTTTAGCTCCGCTGCTCAAGAATTGCACAGAGTGCCCTCCGCTGTTAGTTACACTGTTCGACAATTAGAGGAATGGCTTGCTGTTCCTTTGTTTGAGCGTCGTCATCGTGATGTGGAATTAACTGATGCAGGTAAAATTTTTATCAAAGAAGCGCGATCTGTTATCAAAAAAATGAATGACACTCGACATCTTTGTCAACAAGTTTCTAATGGGTGGCGCGGTCAATTTAGTATAGCAGTTGATGGCATTGTTAAACCTGAAAGAACACAACAACTTATTCTCGATTTCTATCGCCATTTTCCTGATATTGAGTTGTATGTCTACCCAGAAGTATTTAATGGAGTGTGGGACTCTTTAGTGAATGGTCGTGTTGATTTAGCTATTGGTGCGACAAGAGCTTCACCGATTGGTGAACGTTATAGTTTTAGGGATATGGGATTTATGCCTTGGCGCTGTGTTTGCCACGTTGATCACCCTTTAGCTAAAGCACAACATCCATTAACGGATGACGAAATGCGACCTTATCCTAGTTTATGTTTAGAGGATACATCACGCAGTTTACCCAAGCGGGATACTTGGGCATTAAATAATCAACGTAGAATGGTTGTACCAACCTGGGATATGGGGCTTGAATGTTTATTAGCGGGATTATGTGTAGGGGATGGTGCCTTGGCATCGTGCTGAACCATTGATAGCCCAGGGTAAGCTAGTTACTTTAACCCTCGCACAGCCATTGCCAGACAGCCCATGCTGTCTGACGTGGGTCGATAAGAGTGAATCGCCCGCTTTAACGTGGCTGTTAGATTATCTTGGAGATAGCCAAACCTTAAATGAGGAATGGCTTCGCTAGAAATCGGCGTTCTGAATAAGTCTTAGCGACGATAGTCGATAAAAGGACCATCAGCAACTGAACGGCGCTCGACTAATCGAGGGTGTACTTCGATTGTTTGAGCGTCTTCTCGTTTGTTAACAATGCGATCAAGTAACATTGATAAGGCCATCTGACCTAAGCGTTCTTTGGGCTGGTGGACTGTGGTTAATGCTGGGGTAAAATAACGTGCATTACGAATATTATCGTAACCCACAATTGAAATATCGAAAGGAACACGTAAACCTAGCTCATCAGCCGCACAGATTGCGCCCATTGCCATAACATCACCGCCACAAAAAACAGCAGTAGGGCGTTGTTTTTGATTTAACATTTGATACATCGCTTTATAACCTGACTCAGGCTCAAAGTCACCTTGTACAATCCATTCATCTTTTACTGTGATCTTGGCTTCTTCCATCGCTTTTAAAAAGCCTTGTAGACGACCACCACCAGTATTGCGTTCTAATGGCCCAGGAATAATACCAATATCACGATGACCTCGTTCGATAAGGTAACGGCCTGCGATATAACCACCATGAAAAGCGTTATCGATAATGGTGTCTGTAAAGTCGCCACGAGCTTTACCCCAATCCATGACAACCATGGGAATATTACGATAGCCTTCTAAAAGAGTCAGAAGGTGATCGGGATATTCAGAACACATCACTAATAATCCATCAACGCGTTTTTGTGCCAACATCGCTAAATAGGCTTTTTGTTTATCAAGATTATTATGTGAATTACATAAAATCAGTGTATAGCCTTTGCTATAACAACTGTTTTCAACTGCTTCAATCACCTCAGCAAAGTAAGGAGCTTCACTGGACGTGGCTAACAGGCCAATGGATTTGGTGTGATTAACTTTCAAACTACGCGCAACGGCACTAGGCGAATAATTTAATTCTTTTATAGCGGCCCAAACTGCTGCCCGTGTGTTCTCAGCAACAAAACGTGTTTTGTTGATCACATGAGAAACAGTCGTGGTTGATACGCCTGCGCGTTTTGCCACGTCTTTTATTGTTGCCATGGTGTGGAAAACTCCTGACCTTCATTGGTCTCTTTTATCTAATTTTGTGGTTTAACTGCCAGTATAGTCATACATAGGGCAAACACTGGCAATAATTTAGCGATTAGCTATGAATTTTGTATGATCTAGCTCAAAAGTGAAAGTATTAATCAATGTTATAAATTGTGCACTGGTCGCTATTTTAGCAAATTTTGATATGTGATAATATTTAACCATGGTAAGGTTATGGTTAATAACGTGTATTATAATCATATTGAGGGAGATATAGATGGATACGGATCTGAAATTTGGTTTGAGCACAGCAGTCGCAGCGCTTGTTATGATCGTTTTATTTTCAACTATGTTGTTCTAATCACTGTTTTATAAAATATCCGATCAATTTAAATAATAGATTATCGAATATCTGAATATAACAAAGGGCCCAAGGCCCTTTGTTATTTTGTCACCAAAAATGAATTGCAATCACTCACCTTTGATAATCAAGCTCAATTAAGCTAGGTTAGCTTCAACAAATGACCAGTTAACCAGAGCCCAGAACTCTTCTAAGTATTTAACACGCGCATTGCGGTAGTCGATGTAGTAAGCATGTTCCCATACGTCTACAGTTAACAGTGGTTTATCTGCACCTGAAACGGGGGTTGCTGCATTAGATGTGTTAACAATAGCGACAGAGCCGTCAGCTTTTTTAACTAACCAAGTCCAACCAGAACCGAAGTTTTTCGCCGCTGCATCGTTAAATTGCTTTTTGAACTCTTCGAAAGAGCCAAATGCTTTGTTGATAGCATCAGCAATTTTACCTGTTGGTGCGCCACCTGCATTTGGTGCTAAACAGTTCCAATAGAAAGTGTGATTCCATACTTGGGCTGCGTTATTGAAGATCCCGCCATCTGTAGATTTGATAATTTCTTCTAAAGATTTGTTTTCTAAATCAGTGCCTTTAACCAAGTTGTTTAAGTTGGTTACATAGGTTTGGTGATGTTTACCATAGTGGTATTCTAATGTTTCTTTAGAGATGTGTGGCTCAAGAGCATCTAACGCATAAGGTAATTTTGGTAATTCGAAAGACATTGCGTACTCCTTTATACTATCTATTTCGGGTTTTGTGCCTGAAATCATTTCATCATAATCATCTGAATTGATAAAATGAGGCAAATGAATTACTAAGTTGTTACTATTTTGCTAATTATTTTAACAAAAATCTGCTGAAATAACAGCTAAATATCTTTTATCTATAATTATAAGCCATATAGATTAGTAATACTCATAAGAGTATATCCCGCGAGGTGACTCGTAAAGTAGTAAAAATTGACAGTAATAAAAGAAAATAATTTTGCTTTTTTCAAAATATTTCTTTGAATTGCTTATTCTATAATAAGCGTATACATCATTTTCACCACGACTAAAAATAGAAATAATGCAAATATTTGGCGAACTCTTAGTATGGGAAGTCGATAAGCAACTTTAACACCGACTGGTGCGAAGAGTACGCTAGTAATGCTTATTCCGATAAAGGCAGGTAAATAGATAAAACCCAAGTAATAATCATCAATATTTGTTTTATTCCAGCCATAGACAATCCCCATCGTTGTGCCTATTGAAGCAATAATGACACCAATCATAGAAGAAGTTGCAATGCATTTACGTGTATTAAATCCCCAATGGCTTAAAAGAGGAATGGTAATCGTGCCACCAGCAATACCAATAAAACTGGATATAAAGCCAATTAAAGAGCCGCCACGGGTTAAGGTTGGTTTTGAAACTATGGGATCTTTTACATTTTCAATACGTTCAGATTCTTTCTTCTTAGTTAATAACCCATAAATGGTATATATCATGAAAATACAGAACACGATCTGTAAGAGCGTGTTTGACATTTTTTGTACCAGAAAAGTGCCTGCAAGCATACCTATGATCGTGCCGAGAGATAATAAGGGAAATTGCTCCCACAAAATAGCTTTGTGTTTGTTATGAGAATACGCAGAAGATGCTGTGGAAAATATGATGACAGAAAATGAGGTAGATAAGGCAATTTTCATTACCATCTCTGTTGGGATAGCTTGTTGACTGACCACATACATCACCACCGGAACAATGATTGCACCGCCTCCAATGCCAAGTAGTCCAGCAAAAAAGCCAGTGATACAACCCACTAAAAGAAACAGCAAAATCATGTCCATAATTAATACTCACTAGGATTTATAACAAACCCATTTATATACATTAGATCCTTTTTGGAGGGTAGCAATTCATGTAATTAAACCATCGATTCGAGTACTGAGTATTTTCTCAATCGAAATAAAAAGCCTTTTCACTGAAGCTTTTTATTTTTGTTATGCATGATCGAATTAATTATGCGATAGACACATTCATAAATATCTTTAACGTATTAATTTGCTTTTTATGTTTTATTTTATGTTTTCTTATCAACAGGATCGTGATTTAACAGCAACCTATTGTTTTATATTGATAACTAAACTTATATAGAGCTTTCCGATATAAAGTGGTATTCTTCTTCCATGTTTTCCCCATATAAAGCATATCGAATTTAAAAGGTTGTAAGGACTTACGAATGACGACTATTGAAAAAATTGAACGCCAGATCAATGAAAACCCAATTATTTTATACATGAAAGGTTCACCAAAATTACCAAGTTGTGGTTTTTCTGCTCAGGCAGTTCAAGCTATCTCTGCTTGTGGTGAGCGTTTTGCGTATGTTGATATCCTACAAAATCCCGATATTCGTGCAGAATTGCCTAAATATGCACATTGGCCTACCTTCCCACAATTATGGGTAGATGGTGAATTAGTCGGCGGATGTGACATCATTTTAGAAATGTATCAGCGTGGTGAATTACAAAAATTATTAAAAGAGACTGCTGATAAATACCGTGGTGAAGAAGAAGCACAATAATTGATTTTTATTGTTTCCTAGTGGAACGTATAAAATTATTAAGGTTTTAATAAGAAAAGCCAGTTCAGTAATGAACTGGCTTTTTTCTGTTCTTCATATGGTATTTGTGAAAGTTTCAAGGTGTTGGAAGTGGCCATCCACCGAGTTTTTTCCAGCGATTAACTAATTCACAAAAAAGTAATGATGTACGATTAGTATCATACAGCGCACCATGTGCTAGTTTGCTATCAAAAGGTATTCCTGCGGTGATGCATGCTTTAGCTAAAATAGTTTGCCCTAATACTAATCCACTTAATGCTGCTGTATCAAAAGTGGCAAAAGGGTGAAAAGGGTTTCGTTTCAACTTTGCACGTTCTGCTGCGGCCATTACAAAGCTGTGATCAAAATTTGCATTATGCGCCACAATAATAGCACGGTTGCAATCAGCATCTTTCATTCCTTTGCGTACCATCTTAAAAATTGCATGCAAGGCTTCATATTCACTGACTGCACCACGAAGTGGATTTGTTGGATCAATGCCTGTAAATTCTAAGGCGGCAGGTTCTAGATTAGCACCATCAAAAGGAGCGACATGAAAATGTAGCGTGTTATCAGGTTTTAACCAACCTTGTTCATCCATTTTTAATGTAATAGCGGCAATTTCAAGTAAACCATCTGTTTTTGCATTAAATCCACCTGTCTCAACATCAATAACAACAGGGTAGTAACCTCGAAAACGGTTACAAAGCTTATTGGGATTATTTATTTCAGGCATCAAATTGTACTTATCCGATAAAAAGAAAATATCGGAAATTAATAATAAGCAAGGACCAGAAAGATAAATGAGTTATCTCTCTGGTTTAAATAAAAATTAGTTACCTAGTGCGTGACTTGCACTTTTATTTTCGATGAGTTCGATTTTATACCCATCAGGATCTTCAACAAAGGCAATAATAGTTGAACCTCCTTTTACTGGGCCTGCATCGCGGGTAACATTACCGCCCGCTTGACGAATAGCTTCACAAGTTGCAGCAACATCATCAACACCAAGTGCAACGTGCCCAAAAGCTGTTCCCATTTCATAGCTATTTACGCCCCAGTTATAGGTTAATTCAATAACCGCACCCGTGCTCTCATCACCATAACCAACAAAAGCTAACGAGTATTTATATTCCTCATTCTCGCTAGTGCGTAGAAGTTGCATACCTAAAACTTTGGTATAAAAATCGATAGAACGCTGTAAATCGCCTACACGAATCATGGTATGAAGTACTCGCATATAAACCTCTCGTGTTTTTTAATGATTAAACCCCACAGATAAACTGATGGCGCAGTACTATAGCGCGTTAGAGACCTAAAGTTCAATTTTACTACGCTGTTAACAGTTCAATCGGTGTATTGTGCAGATAATATCTCTATTAACTATACTCTATAGTAACAAACAATAGGGGGGGAAAATCAAATGCAAGATCAATTAGAATTTTTTGATATTCCTAGCCCTTGTATTGGACGTTGCGAAATGAATGCACAAGGCTATTGCATAGGGTGTTATCGTAATCGACAAGAACGATTTAATTGGTCAACAATGGGCGCACAAGATAAAAGAAATATATTACGCCTTTGTCAACAACGTTATTTAAGAACGTTAAAAAAGGCAAAACTGACAATAGAAAAAGAGAATGAACAGCTTAATTTATTTTAAATATTCAACTTATTTTTTAATATTAAAGTAATAATTAAATATTATTTTTATTCATTTTTGTTATTTATTATAGTTAGTTGGTTTATTATTTTTTCTTTATTAATGTAATTATATTGATTAAAAAGATATCTGATGATTATTTCCCTGTAATTATATGAAAATAATAATATTTTTTCTTTTTGAGATATTCGTTGTGAAATAATAATAATTATTATGTAAAAAAATATAGATTAGTTTTTATAACAAGGTTATTCTTTATAGGCTTTCGTTGTCAGAAAGAAAATAGATTAATCAAGTCTTGAAAATAATTACTTATCTAATAAATAGGAATATAACTACATTAGTTATTAAAGGTAAATATTTCAATTAAAAAGAGTAGGCAAATATTGTATTAAAAATGAATATCTAAACTTTGCAATGAGTTGACTGAAAATGCTAATTAAGGAGAGATAAGTGGAATCAACATTAGGAGCTGATTTAGCGCGTTTAGTTCGATTATGGCGTGCTTTAATTGATCATCGTCTCAAACCATTAAAATTAACCCAAACTCATTGGGTCACCTTGTATAACATTAGTCAATTACCGCCAGAGCAGTCACAAATTCAATTGGCTAAGGCGATAGGAATAGAGCAACCTTCGTTAGTGAGAACATTAGATCAACTGGAAGAAAAAAAACTGATATGTCGACATACATGTGCAAATGATCGTAGGGCAAAACGTATAAAATTAACAAAAGAATCTGAACCTTTTATTAGTGAAGTTTATGCTGTTATAGAGCAAACGAGACGAGAAATATTGGGTGATATTCGACGAGATGAAATTGAAACATTGATTGGCACTATCCATAAATTGGAAAAAAACATAAATAGATTAAATGACTAATAATTTAAAATTTAATATATAATCTATTTAAATAAAGATTAATTACTATTGTATAATAATTATTATATGAATTATCATATGGTGATAATAAATAGGTAGGTTATATATTTAATCTCTCTTTAAATTCATTATTATTAGATCATGAAATAAAACAGGCAACCTAATGTTGCCTGTTTTTTATCCTCAATTAACGAGGAGATACAGTTAAATTATTTCCATTACCAATGACAGCAACACGTTGACCTTGGCTATAAACAGTATTATCTGCTTTTTGAACGATAGCGACGGTTTTACCGCTATCTAAACGAACTTCGATTTGGACACCTTTCGTTGTGTTTAATGCGCCTTGTGCTTGTTGTCCAGCCATTCCTCCCGCGATTGCGCCAGCCGCTGTTGCTAGGTTACGACCTGTACCACCCCCGATTGTGTTACCTAACATACCACCAAGAACAGCACCACCAATGGCACCTAAGATATTCTCATCGCTACCTGCTTGAATATTAACTGAACGAACTGAAACAATCGTACCATATGTAATATTTTGAGCTTGTTTTGCTTGATTTGCAGTGTAAGTGTCACCTGATAATGAGCTTGTGTTCACACAACCAGTAAGAACAGTCATTGTAAAAAGACCAATAAGTAAATGCTTAAACATAGTTACTCCTAAAGAAAACCTGAGGTAAATTGTTCAGGTTATACCAATGTTGTCTAATATCAGTTATAGACTATTTTTTGCTTATGTCGACACTGATTTTAATAATATATAGCTTACTATATAGTAAAGGCTGGTAGTAGAAACAGAAGAGCTTTCTGAAAAAAAGAATATAACATTATATGTTAAAAATTTGCATCATCTTGATTATAAGGAAAAGAACATGAGAGCGGGGCGGTACATTGGCGTGATGTCTGGCACAAGCTTAGATGGTGTTGATGTTGTATTAGCTGCAATCAACAATAAATTTGTTGCACAACAAGAAACTCATTTTCTGCCTTATCCACAACTTCTACGTCAACGCATTCTAGCTGTTTGCCAAGGACAACCGACTACTTTACATGAACTCGGCTTATTAGATGCACAACTAGGAGAACTCTATGCTCAAGCAATTAGAGAATTACTTGCAAAAGTAAAACTCAGTGCAAGCGACATTACAGCAATAGGGTGCCATGGACAAACGGTCTGGCATGAACCTGAAAGTGATATGCCATTTACTATGCAAATTGGCGACAACAACCGTGTGGCTGCATTAACAGGAATTACCACTGTCGGTGATTTCCGTCGCCGAGATATTGCATATGGTGGACAAGGTGCACCTTTAGTCCCTGCTTTTCACCTTGCGGTATTAGGACATTCTATTGAGAAGCATATTATTTTAAATATTGGTGGAATTGCCAATATTTCATTGTTATTACCGGGTGTTGCAGTAAAAGGCTATGATACAGGTCCCGGCAATATGTTGTTAGATAGCTGGAACTGGATACATAATCAAACGCCTTATGATGATAATGGACAATGGGCAGCAACAGGAAAAGTGAATACTGCATTATTAAAAGATATGCTGTCTGATCCTTATTTTTCTCGTTCAGCGCCTAAAAGTACAGGGCGGGAATATTTCAATACACAATGGCTAAACTATCATTTAGCAAGAGTACCTAATGTTTTTCCCGAAGATGTACAAGCCACTTTAGTTGAATTAACCGCGATAAGTATTGTGCAACAGATACAATTAAATGGGGGATGCGAACGTCTTTTAGTTTGTGGCGGTGGGGCTAGAAACGGGCAAATTATGCATCGTTTAGCGTCATTACTACCGGGAACAGAAGTGGCACCGACAGATAAATATGGTTTAAGTGGTGATGATATGGAAGCCCTTGCTTTTGCTTGGCTCGCTGCGAGAACTATTGCAAATGAATCTGGAAATTTACCTTCTGTTACAGGGGCATCAAGAGAAACTGTTTTAGGGGCGATTTACCCTACAAATCCTTGTTAAGCGTGATATGCTGAACGTAGTTTCTCAAAAGAGAGAGTGAAAAATGACAGATCTTGATTTTATTGATGTTGCTGATTTACGTCGTGAATATATGAAAGGTGGATTACGACGTCATGAATTAACAGAACAGCCATTGGTATTGTTTGAAAAATGGCTAAAACAGGCTTGTGAAGCACGTTTAAGTGATCCTACAGCGATGTGTGTTGCAACTGTCGATGAAAATGGACAACCTTATCAACGTATTGTGTTATTAAAACACTTTGATGAGCATGGATTAGTCTTTTACACTAACTTAGGCAGTCGTAAGGCAACGCATTTAGAACATAATCAACGAGTTAGTTTGTTATTCCCTTGGTATCCCTTAGAAAGACAAGTCTGTTTTTTAGGGAAAGCGGAAAAACTTTCGCCTATTGAAGTTCTGAAATACTTCCATAGTCGCCCTAAAGACAGTCAAATTGCGGCTTGGGCTTCTCAACAGTCTTCTCGCATCTCTGCAAGAGGTGTGTTAGAAAGCAAATTTATGGAATTAAAGCAGAAATTTCAAAATGGGGAAGTTCCATTACCGAGTTTCTGGGGGGGATACCGTGTGACCTTTGAGTCTGTTGAATTTTGGCAAGGACGGGAAAACCGTCTACACGATCGTTTTATCTACCAAAAATCACCACAAGGATGGGACATTGAGCGATTAGCGCCTTAATGATGCGCTGATAATTTTGCACTAAAAAGTCTTTTTCTACTGGTACTTAATGTAGTGGCGCTTTATGCTATACCACTTATGTTTAACTTATATTTTAAATAGACAAAAAACAATAAACCGATGGAGTCATTGATGTCTAGCAAGAACCTAATCACACAATTGCAGGAGCGTGGGCTAATCGCTCAGGTCACGGATGAGGCAGCTTTAGTAGAGCGTTTGGAGCAAGGTCCTATCGCTCTCTATTGTGGCTTCGATCCTACCGCTGATAGCCTGCATTTGGGGCATTTGGTTCCTTTGCTGTGTTTAAAACGATTCCAACTAGCCGGGCATAAGCCTGTGGCGTTGGTGGGTGGTGCAACGGGTCTGATTGGTGATCCTAGTTTTAAAGCCACCGAGCGCAAACTGAATACCCAAGATACTGTTCACGAATGGGTAGAAAAAATTCGTAAACAAGTGTCACCTTTCTTAGATTTCGACAGTGGTGAAAACAGTGCGGAATTAGCAAACAACTATGACTGGTTTGGTCAAATGGATGTGCTGACATTCCTGCGTGATATCGGTAAACACTTCTCTGTGAACCAAATGATCAACAAAGAAGCGGTTAAACAGCGTTTAAACCGTGACGATGTGGGTATCTCTTTTACTGAATTCGCCTATAACCTATTACAAGCTTATGACTTTGCGTCATTAAATACGCATTTAGGTGTTGAATTACAGATCGGTGGTTCTGATCAATGGGGTAACATCACTTCAGGTATCGATTTAACCCGTCGTTTCAATCAGAAACAAGTATTTGGTATGACCGTACCTTTAATTACTAAGTCTGACGGAACTAAATTTGGTAAAACAGAAGGTGGTGCGGTTTGGTTAGATCCTAAGAAAACAAGTCCATACAAATTCTATCAGTTCTGGATCAATACCGCAGATGCTGACGTTTATCGTTTCTTAAAATTCTTTACATTCATGAGCATTGAAGAGATTAATGCGCTTGAAGAAGAAGATAAGAGTAGCGGTCAAGCACCTCGTGCGCAACGTGTATTAGCAGAACAAGTAACCCGCTTAGTTCATGGTGAAGAGGGTTTAATTGCTGCTAAACGTATTACAGAAAGCTTATTCTCTGGTGCAATTGCTGACTTAACACAAGCTGATCTTGAACAATTAGCACAAGACGGTATGCCAACAATTGAGTTAGAAAAAGGCAGTGATTTGCAACAAGCGCTGGTTAACGCAGAATTAGTTCCTTCTCGTGGTCAGGCTCGTACAATGATTGGCTCTAACGCTGTTTCGATTAACGGCGAAAAACAAGACAATCCTGAATACGTCTTTGAAGAAAAAGATTTCTTATTTGGTCATTATTCTATTTTACGTCGCGGTAAAAAACACTACTGCCTTGTTATCTGGAAATAATTGACAGTAAAAAAGGGCAGCCAGTGAGTTGCCCTTTTTCTTAATAACAATAAATAACGTATATACCTCGCCTATGATGATAAAGCTTGGGTGTTGTGTGTATTCACAATAATCGGTTTATGTCATGAAAAATATACTCTCTATTCAATCACATGTTGTATTCGGTCATGCTGGTAACAGTGCTTCTGAGTTTCCAATGCGTCGGATGGGTGTGAACGTTTGGCCTTTAAATACTGTGCAATTTTCAAACCACACACAATATCCAGAAAAATGGACGGGTTGTGTGATGTCAGCAGAACATATTACTGAAATCGTTGATGGTATTGCTGCAATCGGTAAACTCTCACAATGTGATGCGGTATTAAGTGGTTATTTAGGTTCAGCCGAACAAGGCTTACGCATTGTTGATATTGTTAAAAAAGTAAAACAAGCTAATCCTGACGCATGGTATTTTTGTGATCCTGTAATGGGGCATCCTGAAAAAGGTTGTATTGTACCGCCTGCCGTTTCCGGTGTACTGTGTGAAGAAGCATTGCCTATTAGTGATATCATTGCACCTAATTTATTAGAGCTTGAAACCTTGAGTGGTGGTAAAACACTTAATAGCGTTGATGAGTGTGTAAATGCGGCTCGTGGTTTATGTAATCAAGGTCCTAAAATTGTATTAGTAAAACATTTATCACGAGCGGGTTATCGACATGATCGCTTTGAAATGCTGTTAGTCACTGCAGAACATAGCTGGCATGTTAGTCGTCCGTTAGTCGATTTTGGTGAGCGTCAGCCTGTCGGTGTCGGTGATTTAACAAGTGGTTTAATGTTGGTGGATTTACTTAAAGGTGTTGAGTTACAAACCGCATTAGAGCATGTTGCAGCAGCGGTTTATGAAGTGATGCTAAAAACAAAAGAAATGAATGAGTACGAACTGCAACTCGTTGCTGCTCAAGATCAAATGGTACATCCAACACATCGATTCTGCGCAACACAGATAGATTAATTGCAATAAAACGCATCTAATAAAAACAAGAACGGAGGCTTAATAGTTTCCGTTTTTTAGTAAGTTTTTTATATTTTGAAAATCAATAGCATAATCATTAAGCACAATACCTTTAAAGGTTACCAACTTATTAAAGAAGTCTTGTGCATGTAATGCCATTGTCTTTATAAACAGCTCTTTTTTAATAAAAGCTTTTTGGGGTTCGTTAGCGGTGATAGTAATCAGCACATTGTCATTGATAGGCTGAAATTTTATTTCAATAGGTTGGTCAGGAAAATTTGCTTTAAATTCTTTGTTTTCATTTATTTTAACTAAACCTTCGATTAGATAGCTCCATAATTGGTCAACATAATCCCACATGCCTATATCGATTACTTTGGTATTATAAATAGATAATTCTATGGCACCTTCAATATAAAAACTATCTTTTAATAAACCATTATATTCATTGATATTAATAAAATTATCTTTTATTTTTAAGTAAGTTGAAACTTGAAGCATGCAATATCCCATTATTCAGTAACGTAATTTCCTTGAGTACTTTTTAGATACAGATATGAAAGTGTATTACTTTAGATAACCACATTTATTTTCTGTGTGTTTAAAAGAAAATAGCTCAGGCAAATTGATTTTACTTGAGCTATTTTAATTTAAAAGGATCAAGGATTACTCTTTAATTAAACCTTCAGTGACGAGTGCGCTATGAACATTAGGGCGTTGTGCAATACGCTTTAGGTAATCTTGCAGATGTGTTAAATCAGTTAAATCTAAGCCGACATGCGGTGCCCATTGGCTTAATGTAAATAAATAGGCATCAACAACAGTAAAATACTCACCACATGCACATTTCTGTTTGCTCAATACATCATTAATATAAGCAAATTTACTTTTTAATTTGGTTTTAACCACGGGCACGTAGTTTTCAGGTGTATCAGGTGAAAATAGTGGGCTATAGCCTTTATGAACTTCACTTGCAAGAAAGTTTAACCATTCTATTTGGTGATAACGTTCTAACGTTTTTGGCGCTGCAATTAAATTTCTATCTGGCTTTAAATCTGCAAGGTATTGAACAATAGCAACACCTTCAGTCAGAATATCACCATTATCTAACTGAAGAACAGGGACCTGTCCTTTAGGGTTGATGGTTAGAAAATCTTTACCTGACTCTGTTTTTTTTGCACGTAAATCGATGCGCTCAATAGAGAAATCTAGGCCCGTTTCACGTAAAACGATATGAGGGGAAAGTGAGCAACTACCCGGCGCGTAGTACAATTTCATATTGAATAGCTCCCTATCAATGAGTGGTGATAATGACTTACGGATATCAATAAATATCTTCATTAAAATAAGATAATAAGGTGTTCTAAGAAATTAGCAAACTCAAATGATGCGAATGGAAAAGGCTTTTGTAAATCTGTGAACAAGGCTGATAATTGATGAAATTATCAGAAAATAATTTTTCTTTATATTAAGTCTATATAAGCTTATTTAATTATCATTCTTCAAATGATGGTAGAAAAGAAATATCAAGGTAATAAATCTTGGGGTTTCTTTTGTCTACATAGACTGTAATCAGCTCTTTATTAATATAAGGCGTGGGATCAAAAAAGAGATAGCCACTTTTATAACGAATTAAACGATTGTTTAATGTATCATGGTAATCTGCAATGATTTGATAAGGAGATCGGTGATTAATACGAATATTATTATTAATAATAATCTCAGATATTTTCACATTAATGGGCATACCATCACGTATCAATCGTTGATCTCTATTGGCTCTTCTTCGCATAAAATACAAAGGGATAAGACCTATTGTGGCAAATATCAGTCCAAAAACACCTAATATAGTGCCTGCACCATATAAGCCTAAAAAGTTGTTAATTGTTGCCTTTTGAGGATCATCAGGAAGATAAATAATACTAATGTTTTCACCAAGATGAAAACGTGATGGATTACTTCCTTCTAGTGAACGAAAGATGATTTCTCTATTATCCTTAGTAGTAAATTGAATAATAGGATGATAAATGCTTCTATCATTGGAAGATTTATTAATACTTAGCTCAATAACAACGCCCGTTGTTTCTATCCCATTTCTTACTAAATGTAATTCTGATTTAATAACAAATAAAGCGACGACAAAAATAACCACGCCAATAATGGCAAAAAGATAAAATAGGAATTTAAATTTCTTCATACATTAAATCCTTTTATTAATATGTGATTATTGTATCTGTAATGAGAAAGAAGATTATAGGAATTAACTAAAAAACAAAAGTTAAATTTATCTAAAAAGTAATTGATCTAAATATAAAATTCAAAAAGAGTGAAAACAAGATGAAATGTGGGTATTCATCAATAAAAGAGCAAAATAATTAAATATAGAAAAAGCTTAAAAAAGATCTAACAAGGAGGATGAAATGAATATACGCAGGAATGTTATTCTCATAAAAAAGCCAGCCTTAATGATTTTAGGCTGGCTTTTATTATTTAAACGATAGAATTATTTTAGTTCTAATTCATTCATTGCTGCGATGCTAAAGCCACCATCAACGTGGACGATTTCACCCGTAATACCGCCTGATAAGTCAGAGCATAAGAATGCTGCAGTATTACCTACATCTTCGGTTGTTACAGTGCGACGCAGAGGGGTTACTGATTCGCAATGGCTTAACATTTTACGGAAGTCTTTGATACCAGATGCCGCTAATGTACGGATTGGACCAGCAGAGATACCGTTAACACGAATACCTTCAGGCCCCATGGCGTTTGCCATGTAACGTACGTTAGCTTCTAAAGACGCTTTCGCCAGACCCATAACGTTATAGTTAGGAATTGCACGTTCAGCGCCTAAATAAGTCAGAGTTAACAGTGCAGAGTTTGGATTTAGCATTTCACGGCTTGCTTTTGCCATCGCAACAAAGCTATATGCACTAATATCGTGAGCAATTTTAAAACCTTCACGAGTTACAGCATTAACATAGTCGCCATCTAATTGGTCAGCAGGAGCAAAACCGATAGAGTGAACAAAACCATCGTATTTCGGCCAAACTTTTGCAAGTTCTGCATACATGGTATCGATGCTTTCGTCTTTTGACACATCACACTCTAATACAATATTGGAGTCTAATGATGCTGCAAATTCTTCAACGCGTGGTTTCAGTTTTTCATTTTGGTAAGTAAATGCAAGTTTTGCACCTTGGTCACGCATAGCTTTGGCAATACCATAAGCAATTGATAATTTACTAGCAACACCAGTAATAAGAATGCGTTTGCCGGTCATAAAGCCCATAGCTGTATCCTTGTTTTTTCGTAAATCGCGATAATAACATCATTCACAGTTTTATTTATCTGTTAGGTTATCACGCTTATTGTTAATAAACGTGGCTGATTCTACCACGACATTTGTAAATTTGTTTAATTTCCCTAGCACCTCCGAGGAGTTAAGGGAAAGGGCGAAATAATGTTCAATTAATATTAGGATTATATTGTTTATACTTAAGTCAAATCTTGACGCCAAGCTTCGGCTGTTAAGGCTTCACCAAAATGACTTGCAACCAATCTTCGCGTGACTTCATGCAAAGGTGATGCGAGGACTTCTGCTGTGTTACCACGTTCAACGACTTCACCATTATCCATCACAATAACTTTATCGCTAATATGTTTAGTCATACCTAAATTTTGTGTTACATAAATATAGGCAATATCATGTGTCTCTTGCAGTTCTAACATTAAGTTTATAATTTGTGAGCGCAAAGACATATCTAGTGATGCTATTGCTTCATCTGCAATAATCACTTGAGGTTGTAAAATTAATGCTCTTGCAAGCGCAATTCGTTGACGCTGACCGGATGCAAACATATGGGGATAATAGTTTGCATGTTCAGGTAAAAGCCCCACTTGTCGTAATGTTTGATAAATGCGTTTTTCACGTTCAATTGCACTTAAGTTGGTATTCAGTCGTAAAGGGATATCTAATGTTTGACCTATACGTTGCCGAGGATTTAATGAATTAGTGGGATCTTGAAATATCATTCTAATTCGTTGACTACGATAAGGATAATCACCAAAATGCAGTTGATGGCCATTAATAAAAATATCCCCGCCTGTAGGTTCTGTCACACCCGACAACATTCTTGCTAATGTAGATTTTCCTGAACCATTCGCACCAATAATGGCTAAAGTTTGTTTGGGTTCAAGTGTAAAACTAACAGGTTTTACGGCTTCTAATTGCTGTCGTCGAAACAATCCCGTGCGATAGCGAAATGTTTTTGAAAGATTTTTTACCTCAAGTAGTTTATCGAACATCTGTTGGCTCCACATTTAACGGGAAATGACAAGCCACGGCATGGTTTTTAAATAAACGTAACCGAGGTGCTTCAATGCATTGGCGCTGTGCATATGGGCAACGAGGGCCTAAACGACAACCTACAGGCAGATGTTCAAGCGAAGGTATTGCTCCAGGTAATGTATTTAAACGGCTCTTATGTGCCAATGAATTGGTAAAATCGGGAATAGAGCGTATCAATGCTTGAGTATAAGGGTGATAAGGTGTCACTAATAGCTCATCAGGAGAGGCTGTTTCAACAGTTTGACCACAATACATAACTGTAATTTTGTTTGCTAATTTACTCATCCATTGCAAATCATGACTAATCAAAAGAATAGTCATATTATTATTTTGATTGAGTCGAGTGAGTAAACGAAAGATTTGTGTTTGTGTTGCGGGTTCCATTGCGTTAGTGGGTTCATCGGCAATCAGCAATCGAGGCTGATTTGCAATGGCAATAGCAATCATTACTTTTTGGCATTCACCTTCTGTCAATTCATAAGGGTAACTGCGCATAATATCTTTGTGATCTTTAATACCCACACGATGCAATAGTTCAATTGCACGACGTTTTCGCCAATGAAAGCGTTGCCACCAATGCCCCTTAAATGTCCAACCAGGAATGGCTTGTATTAGTTGTTGTTCAATCTTCGTCGCCGGATCAAGACAGGATTGTGGCTCTTGGAAAATCATTGAAATATTATGACCGATGACACGGCGTCGAGCTCTTGGCGATAATTTAAGTAAATCAATATCATCAAAGCGGAAGCGGTCTGCTGTTACACTGATATTATCCTTCGTAACACCGCAAATAGCTTTCGCAATTAAGCTTTTACCCGATCCAGACTCGCCAACAAGCCCTCTGACTTCACTTTCATTTAAGGTAATAGAAACACGGTCTACAGCTTTTACTGGGCCATCAGGCGTCATAAATTCAATGGTTAAATTGCGTATATCTAATAAAGGCATTATTCAACTCCCTCATTTATTGCACGCTGTAAACCATCACCTAAAAGGTTCACCAGTAAAACGCTTATCATAATAGTGGCGCCTGGAATTAAGACTGTCCAAGGCGCGACATAAATTAACTCTAATGAATCACCTAACATTGCGCCCCATTCCGGAGAAGGGAGCTGAGCACCTAAATTGAGGAAGCCTAATGCGGTAATATCAAGAATAGCAATCGAGAAAGCACGTGTTAATTCAGAAACCAATACAGGCGTAATATTAGGTAGTACGGTATACCATAAAATTGAAATATTTGATGCACCATCAAGGCGAGATGCAATGACATATTCTTTATTTAATTCATCATTAACCGCAGAATAAATCATTCTAACTAAGCGCGGCAACAATGCTAACCAAATTGCTATCATGGCATGACCAAGGCTTGTTCCCACAAAAGCGACAACAATAATAGCCAGAAGTAGTGATGGAATCGATAATAATGTATCTAATATATGATTGAGAATGGCTGATTTTAAACCATGGGTCATTCCCGCAAAACAGCCGATGATTAATCCCATTAACGTTGCAGCAAAGGTGACAATAAATGCACCGCCAAAGGTCATACTTGTCCCAATTAAAATTCGACTAAAAACATCTCGGCCTAAGTCGTCTGTACCAAAAAAATAAGAAACGTTCCCATTTTGATACCAAGATGGTGGTGTTAATTGATGACCAAAAAACTGTTGGTCAAGAGCATAAGGCGCAATATAAGGGCCTACGATACTTAATATTAAGAGAAAAAGAACACCATAAAACCCTACCATTGAGATAACATCTTTAGAAAAACACTGCCAAATCACAGCCGCGGGTGTCGGTGTTTTTTTCTCTTTATAAAATTGGCTATCTAAAGGCATATCCCACCTTGTGTTTCATTGGGTTACTCATTGCGCCTACAATATCTGATAAGACGTTGACAATAATAACCATTGAACCCACTAACATTACACCTGCAGAAATAGCAGAGTAGTCTTGTTGGCGGATTGCAGTGACTAACCAGCGACCGAGTCCCGGCCAGTTAAATACGATTTCTGTCACCATGGTCAGTGTAAGCATGGTGGAGAATTGTAAGCCTAATTTAGGGATGATGGGGGGTAAAGCATTATGAAGAATATGACGACGAATAATTGTAAAACGTGAGAGGCCTCGAGTTGCGGCTGCCTTTACGTAGTTTTCTGACATAATTTCTTCCGTACTATTGCGCATTAATCGAATAACTTCGGTTGTGGGGGCAATAGCAAGTGTTGTTACAGGTAAAATCAGATGGTGTAATACATTCATTATCATTTGTTGGCGATAAGGTGAATCAGATAGCCAAGCATCAACTAATGCAATACCCGTAATAGGCTGCAAGTTATAAAGTAAATCAATACGACCTGAAACAGGAAGCCAACCTAATTTTAACGAGAAGAAAAGTGTTAATAATAACGCAAGTCCAAACACTGGCACAGAAAAGCCTAATAGAGCAAAGTTGCTGATAATAATATCAGCGGATTTATTACGCCAAACACCCGCAATAATCCCCGCGGGAATGCCCACTATTAGAGCGAAAAGAAAAGCTAATGTGCAAAGTTCCATTGTGGCCGGCAGAGCTTCGATTAATTGCGTTTTAATAGGTTCTCCATTAATAGAGGAAATGCCAAAATCGAAATGGATCATATTGTGGGCATAAAAAAAGTAGGCATCGGTTAGTGATGCCCCACTTAATGGGCCATTTGGTGTGTAATAGCTCAAGCTAAAACTCACTAGTGACAAAAAGAACAGTGTCACAAGTAATAAAAGTAATCGACGTATTGAATAAATAATCATAGATTATTTGATAGCCTCTTTCTTGTGATTGTGTTCTTCCACTTCTGTTTCTCGATAAACACCAGCAAAAGACGCATTACCGAAGGTACTTAATACTAGCCCTTTAATATCATAGCGATATGCTTGCATACGTAAAGAGTTAGCTAGAGGCAGTACGGGTAATTCTTGAGCAAGAATATTTTGTGCTTCATGATAATAGTCCATTCTTGAAGCAAGCTGTTGACTATAAAGCGCCTTTTTCAATATTTCATCAAAGTTAGGTAAGCACCAATGGCTCAAGTTAGTTTGAGAGCCGATTGCCGCACAACTAAAGAGTGGACGGAAAAAAACTATCAGGATCATTACTGTCTGTTGACCAGCCTGATAGTGTCATATCATGAGTCCGATCCATCAGACTTTTTTCTTGGTATCGCCCCTCAATTGGACGAATGTTCATTTGAATACCCACTTGGGCTAAGTCTGCTTGAATGAGCTCGGCCATTTTCAATGGGCTAGGGTTGTAAGATTGCGATGCGCTAGGGACCCAAAGATTTAAATTAAGGCCATCAAGTCCAAGCTCTTTTAGAATTTGTTTTGATTTTTCAGGATTGTATTCTGTAATTTTTGCACGATTATCATAGGCCCAAGATGCGCGAGGAAGTACTGACGCCGCTGTTTCAGCAGTACCGTAATAAATCGATTCCATCAAACGTTCATTGTTTATGGCATACGCGATGGCTTGGCGCACTTTAAGGTCATTTAAGGGAGGTTTGCTCGTATTAAAGGCTAAATAAGCGATATTCATACCTGAACGAAGCGTTAGTCTTAGCCGAGGGTCATCACGTAAAACTTTTAATTGGCTCGCTGCAGGGTAGGCCAAAACATCACATTCACCCGTTAATAATTTAGATATACGGCCCGTACCTCCGGCACCCATATCAATAACAACTTGTTGCATTTTAGGCTGGCCTTTCCAATAATTTTCATTTCTAAATAAGCGAACAAATTGGCCTGGTTGATATTCATCAAGGTAGAAAGGCCCTGTGCCTACAGGTTTCCAATCAAGCTGTGTCTGATTACCTGATTTCTCTAAGTTTTGTGCATATTCAGCGGAAAGAACAGGGGCGTAATGTGTTGCTAAATGCCATAGAAAAGAGGCGTCAGGCTCTTTTAAGCTAAATTCTACCGTATATTGGCCCAGTTTTTTAATTGATTGGATATTGTCAGCAAAACTTAAGCTATCAAAATAAGGATATTTCCCTCCATTAATTTGATTGTAAGGATTTTTCGGGTTGATCATCCGTTCAAAACTAAAAATCACATCATCTGCTGTAAGTTTTCGCGTAGGTGTAAACCAAGATGTTTGCTGGAAAGAGACATTTTTACGTAAATAAAAGCGATATGTTGCACCATTATCTAGCGATTCCCATCGTGCAGCTATTTCTGGGATAAGCCGATAAGTGTAAGGATCAACATCTAAAAGACGATCATAAAGTTGTGCAGCAAGGGGATCGATAATTAATCCACTGCTTGATAATTGCGGATTAAAAGTATTTACACTGCCATCAACACAATAAACAAAGCCATTTTGATTAATTGGAGTTGGCTCAAGTATTTTAGATAGCGCTTGTGTTTGTGGCGCTACATTTGCGATACAAGTTACACTTGTTAAGCTCAGTAGCAAAGTACTAATAAGTAAAATAAGGCGCATAATAATGTCTTTTAGAGAAACGATTTTGCTATTGTAACTTAAAAAACTTTCTATCCCCAAATAGTCAAAAAGCAAAGTGAGAAAAATTCTCAATAAAAAGCTTTACAAATGCTAATGATAAAGATTATCATCCGCATTGTCCTTCAGCGGTAAGAGGTTTTCCGCAGAGGGCACGACATTGCTCACATTGCTTCCAGTATTTTTTACTAGCCAGCTCGGGTGCTGGCTTTTTTTTTATTTCTTCTCCAAAGCCATCACTCGATAACTCAAAAATTATTCATCATCATAAAGTTATGTTGTAATCTGATGTTTTTTAATTAGTCCTCTAAATTGATCGTAACTTAACTTCAGTTTTTCAGCAGCCTCTTTTTGATTATACAAACTCTCTTTTAATGCATTATTGACTAATATTTTTTCTATTTCATTTTGCCATTGTCGTAAATCGAGAGGTAAATCGGGTGGTGAAAAAGAAGAAATCTTTTTTTCTAGAGATGATTTTTTTGATATTGATGTTTGCAGGCCAGCAAAAGGATTAATAATAATATTATCTAACGAACTATCGCTAGTCCCGTGGCGATAGACTGAACGTTCTACAACATTTTTTAGCTCACGGATATTACCCGGCCATGAATAGCTTAAAAGAATTTGGCGTGCATTATCACTAAATCCGGGGAAAAAAGGCAGTCCTAATTCTTGGCACATCGAAATCGCAAAGTTCTCAGCAAGTAACATAATATCTGCACGACGTTCTCTTAATGAGGGCAATCTAATGACATCAAAAGCTAATCTATCTAGCAAATCAGCACGAAATTTACCTTCTTCAGCCATTGCAGGCAAATCTGCGTTTGTAGCACAGATAAGTCTGACATCAACATGCAGGGATTGACTGCCACCAACACGTTCTAAATGACCATACTCAATAACACGCAGTAATTTTTCTTGTACAAGCATTGGTGCTGTTGCCAGCTCATCAAGAAAAAGAGAGCCTCCATCCGCTCGTTCAAAACGCCCTTGATGACGATTTTTAGCACCTGTAAAAGCTCCCGCTTCATGACCAAAAAGTTCAGAATCAAGTAGGTTATCATTAAGCGCGGAGCAGTTGATGGAAATAAAAGGGCCTTGCCACCAAGGTGCAAGGTAATGTAATCGATGCGCAATAAGCTCTTTCCCAGTCCCTCGCTCGCCAATAATTAGCACGGGTTTTTTTAATTGGGCAAGTGCTGAAGTTTGTTCTAAGACATCAATAAATTGATTATCAACACCAATTATTGTTTCTAAATTCTCATTCATTGGTCAAATTCACCATATTGAGGTATTTTTTACCATTTTATCAGATGGGCGAAAAATGAGTGAATAAAATAAAAATGTTTATTATTAATAAGTTATGTAAACAATCAAAGTTGGCACAAAAGTTGTATTAACTAAAGTAAGCCAGGCGTTATGACTGATGACGCCATTAATATTTAACGTTACTAATTAGCATAGCTATTAAGGATAACATCATGGGTATATTTTCACGTTTTGCTGACATTATTAATGCCAACATTGCTTCTTTATTAGATAAAGCGGAAGATCCTGAAAAAATGATCCGTTTAATGATCCAAGAAATGGAAGATATGTTAGTTGAGATCCGTACAACGTCTGCACGCACTTTAGCGGAAAAGAAAGGATTGGAGCGTCGTATCGAACAAGCGGAAAAACAGATTAAAGATTGGCAAGATAAAGCTGAGTTAGCGCTGATTAAAGACAAAGAAGATTTAGCGCGTGCGGCATTAATTGAAAAACAACGTGTTGCTTCAGTCAATGATACGTTAAAACATGAGTTGATCATCATTGATGAAACCTTGACTCGTTTGAAAGGTGAAATCAGTGAATTAGAAAATAAATTGACAGAAACTCGCGCTAAACAACAATCTTTAGTTGTTCGTCATCAAGCGGCAAATTCATCTCGTCAAGTTCGTCGCCAATTAGACAGCGGTAAAATGGATGCAGCAATGGCACGCTTTGAACAATTTGAACGCCGTATTGATCATATGGAAGGTGAAGCGCAAAGCTACGGGTTAGGTAAAGAGAAATCATTAGACCAACAGTTTGCTGAATTGAAAGCGGATGATGAAATTAGCGCGCAATTAGCTGCATTAAAAGCTAAAATCAATATCAATAAAGAGTAACAGCAAGCGTAATAACCATCTTATAAAGGATATGTAATGGGCTATATATTTCTGGGAATACCACTGACCATTTTTATTTTATTTGTTCTCCCTATCTGGCTGTGGTTGCATTACAGCAATCAGAAAGGTGGTGGGAATGTTCAGTTAACCCAACAAGAAATGCAGCGACTGAGCGCGCTGGTGGATAAAGCTCAGCAAATGCAGGAGCGCATTAAGACGCTAGAACAAATACTTGATGCAGAACATCCTAACTGGAGGCAATCATAATGACGGTGCAAAGCAAACAATTGTATCGCTTGCCACAAGAGGGCGTGATCCGTGGCGTATGTGCAGGCCTTGCCCATTATTTTAATATTCCTGTTTTACTTGTCAGGGTTATTGCGGTGATTGCACTCTTTGCGGGATTTTTTGGCTTAACGATTGTTGCTTATCTTGTTTTAAGTTTCTTTATGGAACCCGCGCCTGCTAATTACCAACAAGGTGACAAGCAACAAGAAAGTTTAAAAGAAATTTTAAGCGGTGTTGATAATCAATTAATGCAAGGTGAAAAACGTTTACAACAAATGGAACGTTATATTACCTCTTCTAGTTATCAGTTAAATAAACGTTTTCGCGATTTGTAATATTTTCGCCATTTAGTCCGATAAGACGCTCCGATTTAGGAGCGTCTTTCGTTAAGCATCTTTATCTTTTTCAACGCCAGTATAGTGAAAAAGTTCAATTACTGATTGAGGAGTGTATTGTGAATTCCAATCAAGTATTCGTTTCTTTAAAAACAAATAAACTCACCCAATTTGCCAAAAAAGGGTTAACATTTGGGTTAATGTTATTGACTTTATTTGGGCCAGCCGCAATCACTGGCGGTATATTAAAACGTGTAAGCAGTAAACCGTTACGTTGGTTGGTTCTATTGATAGCGGAGCCTGTTATCAAGGCAGGCTTAAATAAGCTATCGCGTCAAATGTCTTGGGAGAAACATGAAACGCCTACAAAATGAACTTACAGCTTTTATTAATCGTGGTGTTGATAGGCATCTTCGCTTAGCGGTCACTGGATTAAGTCGAAGTGGTAAAACGGCATTTATTACCTCTTTAGTTAATCAACTTATTAATGTGCATACAGGGGCGCGTTTACCGTTATTTTCAGCTGCACGAAATAAACAATTATTGGGTGTAAAACGCATTCCTCAACATAATTTAAATATCCCCCGTTTTACTTATGATGAAGGAATGGAGTCACTTTATCATACTCCCCCAAGTTGGCCTGTTCCAACTAAAGGGGTAAGTGAAATTCGTTTACAACTGCGTTATCGCTCAAATGAGTCATTAACACGTTTTATCAAAGAAACATCGTCTCTGTATTTAGAAATTGTGGATTACCCTGGTGAATGGTTATTGGATTTACCTATGCTTGAGCAAGACTATTTTGAATGGTCAGAGCAAATGAATAAGGTAAATCGACAAAGAATATTGCCAGAACAACATTGGCAAACACAATTTAAAAAATGCGATCCTTTTGCTCCGGCTGATGAAACATTATTAGCGGATATAGCCTCAGCTTATACAGAATATTTATTAGCATGTAAAAAAGAAGGACTGCATTTTATTCAACCGGGTCGTTTTGTTTTGCCTGGTGAATTAGCCGGTGCGCCTGTTTTGCAATTTTTTCCATGGCCTGATTTACAACAGCACGATATCGCTAAACTAAAGAATGCCGATAAACGTACAAATATTGGCATGTTAAAGCAACGTTATGAATATTATGGTCAGCATGTGGTAAAAGGGTTTTATCGGGATCATTTCCAAGGCTTTGATAGACAAATTGTTTTAGTGGATTGTTTGCAACCCCTTAATCAAGGTGCAGATGTTTTTAATGATATGCGACAGGCTTTAACACAATTAATGCGCAGTTTTCATTATGGTAAAAGAACATTACTCAGACGTTTATTTTCACCTTGTATTGATAAGTTGTTATTTGCGGCCACTAAAGCTGATCATATTACAGTTGATCAACACGAAAATTTAGTTTCATTGCTTCAACAGCTTATTCAAGATGCTAAACAAAATGCTATTTTTGAAGGGATCAGTATTGATTGCATGGGCCTTGCCTCTATTGCAGCAACGGAAAGTGGCATTGTTGATCATCATGGTGAAAAAATTCCAGCATTAAAAGGTTTTCGTTTAAGTGATAATAAGCCTTTGGTGTATTTCCCAGGTGAAGTGCCTAAGCGCTTACCTGAAAAAGAATTTTGGGAAAAACAAGGATTTAGTTTTGAGTCTTTTAGACCACAACAAATATCAAGAGATAGTGCAGTACCTCATATTCGCATGGATAGTGCCATGGAGTTCTTGTTAGGGGATAAATTAAAATGAATGAACCATTAAAATCACGAATTGATTTTCAAGAACCCATAGTTCAAGATGAAGTTAACTTAAAAAAAGGGATTGATTTTCAAGAGAGTGAACAATTTCTACCTATTGATCCTCGATTAGATGAAGAAAATGAAGGGCAATTAGAAGGCGATGTTCAATCAATTTTAAAACCTAAAAAAAGTGTCTGGAAACGTTTATTAACGATTGCGAGTACTATTTTAGGGATTAGTGTTATTGCCCAAACTGGACAATGGATTTATGACTCATGGATAAATTCTGACTGGATTGCGTTGGGTGCAGCCAGTGCAGGTGGCTTAATTGTTGTTGCTGGAATAGGATCAGTTATAACAGAGTGGCGTCGTATTTATCGTTTACGTCAACGTGCAGATGAAAGAGATAAAGCAAAAGAATTACTTTATAGCCATGCGATGGGAAATGGCCGACCATTTTGCGAAAAACTCGCGAAACAAGCCGGTATTAGCCCACAGCATCCAGCATTAATTCGTTGGCAAAGTGCATTACATGATACGCACAATGATAAAGAAGTATTAGAACTTTATAGCCAACTTGTTCAACCTATTTTAGATAAACAAGCAAGAGCTGAAATTAGCCGTTCTGCTGCTGAATCAACTTTAATGATCGCTGTTAGCCCGCTAGCGATGGTTGATATGGCTTTTATTGGTTGGCGTAATATTCGTTTAATTAATCGTATTGCTGAAATTTATGGTATAGAGTTGGGCTACTATAGCCGTCTAAAACTCTTTCGTCTTGTTTTAGTCAATATTGCATTTGCAGGGGCAACTGAATTAGTCAGAGAAGTAGGAATGGATTGGCTTTCTCAAGATCTTGCAGCACGATTATCAACAAGAGCAGCTCAAGGTATTGGGGCGGGATTATTAACGGCACGCTTAGGAATAAAGGCAATGGAATTATGTCGCCCTTTACCATGGATTGATGATAATAAACCTAAGCTAGGCGACTTTAGAAAAGAGCTAATAGGAAAATTAAAAACTACAATTGGTGGTAAGAAAAAGGAATAAATTATTATTCTTACCTTTTAGCAATTTTAAATAAAAACCGTAGAAGCTTTTCTGCGGTTTTTTTGTATAAAAAATTGGCAAAAGTATTGTTTATATAAAATAACCATAATGAAGGAAGTAATAAGATATTATTTTAAAATATGGCATAAAATAATATAAAGTGTTTTTATTATTTTATTGGTAATGAGGTGATTGTTTTAATAAGAAACTATTGTGATAAAAAATTTTAAAAAGAGTAAGTTCTTATGGAAAAAAGATGATTTGTAACTAATTGTATTTAAAGGTTAATCACTGCATTTCCAGTGGTATATTTGTAATTTTAATGATAATATTTCTTTTTTGAAAGAAAATAGTATTGAGTTTATTATGATAAATAGCGTTAAATGTCACTGTATAAAGAGTATCTCAGATCTATTCTATCAATACTTTTCAAATATCTAATTTGTAAGTTATTCGTTATTTAATAAATAGAGACAATTTTTTATTTATAAAAAATAGAAAAATAGGTAATAAATAATTCTTCTAAAAAGGTTAAAAAATGAAAGAAATACAAATGTCAGTAATAAAGAAACTTTCTAAACAAAGACGTAAACTCTATCTGAATTCTGCATTTAGTGTCTCAAATATTGATAACCAAATAAGTATTTTAATTCCTATACTTAGTGAAACGATAGATGAGATTAAAAAGAGGCAACATCAAAAACAGCCTAAGCGATTTCAAATAAAGGAGGTATCACAATTTTTTGAGTATCTCACTGAGTTAGACAAGAAAGAAAAGGCAATAAACGCATTAGAATATCTACTTTTTTGTTTTGATAACGGGTGTAAAACCATCAAAAAAATGATTAGCCAAGAATTAAGTCCTTTGATAAAAGACATCGAATATCTTATCGATTTTGAATTGAAAAAAATAATAAAAACCTCTTCATTTTCGTTATTGGACTTTTTTAAAGCATAAATAATTTTAGTTATCATTCAGGAAATTAATTCATCTGTGTAAAAATAAATGTTAATACTGTCAACCTTTGCTGACAAGACCCTTTATTTCGTTGATATTTATGTATAATATCTAGAATTAGTTCAGGGTCACTCAGTATTAAGAAGGTTTATAATGCGTTTAGAGATCACTTGTGAAGATCGCATCGGGTTAACCCGTGAATTATTAGATCTGCTAGTATTAAAAAATATTGATTTACGTGGAATTGAGATATTCCCAATAGGTCTTATTTACCTGAATTTTTCACAGATTGATTTTGATATCTTTCAGCCATTAATGGCTGAAATACGTCGAATACATGGTGTTATTGATGTACGTACTGTTGCGTTTATGCCATCAGAGCAAGAGCATAAAGCAATGTGGACACTGCTGGAATCTGTGCCAGTACCTGTTTTTTCTATTAATATTAAAGGCCAAATAAAGTTACAAAATCCGGCAACTCGTCATTTATTTGAATTAGATGATAACGATAATAGTGAAAAATCATTCAATCAACTTATTCCTAATTTCAATATTCATCGTTGGTTAGAACAAAAAGATCCTATTGCTGAAATTATTCCCATTAATTTAAAAAAACAAAATTTTGATATGGAAATAGTGCCAATAAAACTTGCTGATGATAATCAGTCAAATCATTGTGTTGGTGCGCTTATTTTATTGAAATATCGTGATGTTGTTCATGACCATTCAAAATTAATTGTCAGTGATAATCATGAATTTGAGAAAATTATTGCTGTTAGTTCTCAAATGAAGCAGTTAGTTGAACGTGCAAAAAAAATGGCAAAAATGGATGCACCATTGTTATTAGTAGGTGATACAGGTACAGGGAAAGATTTATTTGCTAAAGCTTGTCATTTCCTTAGTTCTCGTGCTAGAAACCCTTTTTTAGGGTTAAATTGTGCTTCAATGCCTGATGATGTAGTCGAAAGTGAATTATTTGGCTATGCTGCTGGCGCTTATCCTAATGCAATCGAAGGAAAAAAAGGCTTTTTCGAGCAGGCTAATAGAGGAACCGTTTTACTTGATGAAATTGGTGAAATGTCTCCACAAATGCAAATAAAACTCTTACGGTTTTTAAATGATGGCACGTTTCGTCGAGTGGGTGAAGAGCGTGAAGTTAATGTTGATGTTCGTATTATTTGTGCGACACAAAAGAATTTATGGGAACTCGTTCAAAAAGGATTATTTAGAGAAGATCTTTATTATCGGCTGAATGTATTAACACTGACATTACCGCCATTACGTGAAAGAAAAGCTGATATTATGCCGTTGGCGATGCATTTTATTAATCAATATTGTATTGAACAACAAACAACCAAGCCAATAATATCACCTGAATTGTCCGTTTATTTAACTCAATATGGATGGCCTGGTAATGTTCGGCAATTAAGAAATACAGTTTATCAAGCTATGGCGCAATTAGTAGGAAATACACTACGAATTCAAGATATTACGCTACCTGAGCATACAGATGAAACACTATTTGATGAAAATCTATTAGAAGGTTCATTAGATGAAATGACGAAACGTTTTGAAGCTTCAATTTTGACGCGTTTATATCGTGATTATCCAAGCACACGTAAACTCGCAAAACGTTTAGGAATTTCACATACAGCGATTGCTAATAAACTAAGAGAATATAATCTCACGAATAGAAAGAATGAAAAGCCGGATGATTAATTTGGTCATCAAATTTGCCGCATAAAAAATAGACGAGCGTAATGCTCGTCTATTTTTTTATGCTCAATATTATTTCAATGCATTTAATGCATTATCATAATTTGGTTCAGTTGTTATTTCATCAACTAATTGGGTATAGATAACGGTGTTATTTTCATCTAAAACAACCACTGCACGACTAGTTAAGCCTGCTAATGGACCTGATGTAATTGCAACACCATAGTTTTCTTTGAATTCAGCACCGCGCATTGTAGATAATGTGACAACATTATCTAACCCCTCAGCGCCACAAAAACGTGCTTGGGCAAAAGGCAAGTCAGCTGAAATACATAAAACAACCGTGTTATTTAATTCATTTGCAACTTTATTAAATTGGCGAACACTCGCAGCACAAACACCGGTGTCTACGCTTGGGAAAATGTTTAGAACTTTACGTTTACCTGTAAAATTCGCTAAAGAAACATCATTAAGATCTTTACCAACGAGAGAGAAATCAGCTGCTTTTTGACCTACTGTTGGGAATTTACCCGCTAGAGTCACTGCATTTCCTTGTAAAGTAACTTGATGTGCCATTGTTGTTCTCCTTTATTAGTTGTCAGACTAATTGTTATTAATACTAAATTATTAACGAAAAATCTTGTTAATGCTTAACCATTATTAAAATTTGTCACTATTGACATAGTAACTACGAAAAACATAAAAATTTATAAAATATTTGTAAACAGTGATTGTGCCTTTTTATCAGGCTCTTATAATTATGCAGTTCATTCTCATACAGATTACAGGACGAAACAGACATGCGCAAAATATTCGTCATCTCATGTGCACTTGTCGTTCAAGGATTACTCCTATTGCAGGTAAATGCAGCGGTAGTACCCGCAGGAACGATACTCGATAAAAAACAAGAAGTGGTTCGACATTTAAAAGATGAACCAGCGTCGCTTGATCCTATTAATGCCGTTGGTTTAACTGAAGCTCAGGTGCAACGTGATTTATTTGAAGGGTTGACGATAGAAGATGAGCATGGACTTGCTATCCCTGGCGTTGCTCAAAGTTGGCGCACAGAAGATAATCGGGTGTGGATCTTCACGTTGCGTGATAATGCGAAATGGTCTAATGGAGAGAAAGTCACTGCAGCTGATTTTGTTTACAGTTGGCAACGATTAGTTGATCCTCAAAATCTTTCGCCTTTTGCATGGTATGCTTCGCTTGCCTCTATTGAAAATGCCCAAAAAATCATTGATGGAAAATTAAAACCAGCATCATTAGGTGTGGAAGCGATAGATGAAAAAACATTAAAAGTGACATTAGAGAGACCCATATCTTATTTTCCTAGTTTGACGACTAATTTTTCGTTATACCCAGTGCCTCGCCATTATATTGAAAAATATGGTGCTGATTGGATCAACGTTGGTAATTTAGTTGGGAATGGTGCTTTTGTTTTAAAAGACAGAGTTATTAATGAAAAAATTGTATTAACGCCTAACCCTTATTATTGGGATCATAAAAATACAGTATTAACAAAAGTGACTTTTGTACCGATAAACCATGAGTCACATGCGACTAAACGCTATTTAGCGGGTGATATAGATATAACAGAGTCATTCCCTAAAAATTTATACCATAAATTAATGAAAGATATTCCTAATGAGGTATATATACCCGATCAATTAGGAACATATTATTATGCTTTTAATACTCAATCAGGGCCGACAAAAGATATTCGTGTACGTAAAGCGTTGGCGATGGCAATAGACAGAAAAATCATTACTGATAAAGTATTAGGTACAGGTGAAAAACCAGCAAATCGTTTTACTCCGGATGTTACGGCTAATTTTACGCCAGAATTGACAATTTATGATGAATATAATCAAGATGAATTAGATAGCCAAGCTAAGATACTGTTAGCTGCTGCAGGATATGGTCCTCATAACCCATTAAAATTATCTTTATTATACAATAATTCGGAAAATCATCAGAAAATTGCCATTGCGGTGGCTTCTATGTGGAAGAAAAAGCTAGGGGTTAAAGTTGAGTTACGTAATCAAGAATGGAAAACGTATATAGACAGCCGAAACTCAGGTGATTTTGATGTAATAAGAGCATCATGGATTGGTGATTATAATGAACCTTCTACTTTCTTAAGTTTATTAGGCTCTAAACATGCGGGTAATATACCTAAATACCGAAACAAGCAATATGATGAAATTTTGGCATTGTCAAGTATGACGATTGATGCAAATGAGAGAAATAATCTATATAACCGAGCAGAACAAATAATTGCTGAGGATGCACCAATAGCACCTATTTATCAATATACGAATGGACGCTTGATAAAACCTTGGTTAAAAGGGTATCCCATTGGTAATCCTGAGGATGTGGCTTATAGCCATACCCTTTATATATTAAAGCATTAATATAGCAATGAAATAAATTATTTGAAATAGTCATCAGTGAATTCTGGCTGTGTAAAAGAGTAAGAGAGAATAAATAATGCCTCAAAGTTAACTCCTTGCTTTGAGGTGTTTTTTCTCTAAAAATAAATAAGAGAATAAAAAATTATTATTTTTAGTATTAAGATTATGAAGAAATTAGGTATGAGTGACAATATAAATAAAAAAGAACTCCTTTAAAAAGGGGGTAGCAAAATAAAGCAGATTAATTTATTGTCTGAATATAAATTATATTTTAAATGTTCTCTTTGCACGCTTTTTATTGTATCGAGCTGTTACAGTGATTAATAAAATATGTATAAAAAAAGTCCCTCTGTTATAAAAACAGAAGGAGACTCAAAAGGAATAAACATTGCAGAAAAGATGTTAATACATTTTTACTACTTTGTTTTGACTAATTGTGCAATACACTTGATGTTAAATATTATATTTCACTTTATGCGTAGGTATAAATCCTTGACAACAATGAAAATTAATAAATTTATTGTGCTTTTAAAGCATTTTATAGAAAAAGATATCTATTTATTTTTCTTTTATTGTTAAAAAAACTATAGATTATCAAAGTGATTAAAAACGATAACCTAAAGATAATTGTATGCTATTTAATTCAATATGACGTTTGTTTGCTGTAGTATCGGAATAAAGATAGCCAAAATTAAAAGCAATCTCTTTTATCGGGGTATAATCGATGCCTATTTGACCAATAACACTCGTTGTATCAACATGATGTATGTCTGTTGTATTGATTTTAGGGTGAAGTTTATCTTCTTGGTATTTTAATTTATTAGGCCCCATTTGGGCATAAATAGAAAAATTAGGTGTTATTCTATAAGTAGGGCCGATTAATAGAGCTGTGGTTTTAGTTTTATATTGTTTTATCGATGGTGTGATAAAGCGAGCATCTTTAAAGGGTTCTTTATGATTTGAATTTAAATAGAGTAGAGAAACTAATAGACCCCAAGCATTTTCTGCTTCATAACGATAACTGACTATAGGTCCTTTTGCGGTATCTCCTTTTATTTTTCCATAAATATAACCACTATAGATAGTATGTGATTCATTGTAAGCATGTAATGTAGAAGAGAAAGGTAAAACTAAGCTACTTAAAATAAGTATGAATTTATTCATTATAGAGGTTCTATGTTGATGTAAAGAGCTCTATTTTTAGTAAAAAACAAGTATGATTTCAATGTTAATTGATTGAAATTACTCTTAAAAAAAATTAGCAGACTTATCTTTAAGGTTTAATAAAAATGAGATTACATAAATAGCTTATTATTAAAAATTAGTTTATGGAGAGGATGTCAGAAGAATAATGTTAATAGAATAATCCTCACAATAGCTAAAGTTGCCTATTGTGAGTTTGAATTAAGTAAGAGAGTTATTTTTTATCGACAATTTCTACCAGCGTATATTTTACACTTGGTGCGTCAGCTGGAGGATTAGGAATATCAGTAACATTTACTTTTAATGTGTATTCAGTACCTGCTTTATATTCAAAACCCTCAATATTCTGATAGAAAAGGGACCATTCGCCTGAAGGTAGTTCTTTCACCTTCATGCATTTCATTGGTGCAACACCGACACAATCATAAAGTTGTGAATCAACTAGGAGTGTTTTTGTTGTATCAGTACTAGAGGCAGTATTTGTGCTTTCAGTCGATGTAACATCATTGCATCCAGCTAAAAGCAAAAATAAAGGAATAGCGAGAAATTTTTTCATATTGATGGCCTTATTTTTTAGGGTGCAATAAATGTATAAAATAATGTTTAGTATACACCAGGCAACAAATTATTATAAATTACAACAGATAAATTTTTTTCAATAAATAAAGTAAGTTATCTATAGATATTTCTAGTATTAATATACTAACGTAACTATCTAAATAAATTTTAGTGTAATAGTCCTAAAGTAGAAAATATAAACATCAATTGTAGGTAAATTGTACAAAAATAGTGTTGATATACAGTAAACTAGAAAAAAGTATAAAATAACGTATTGAAAAAGAATGAGATAAAGAGACGATATGCAAATCATTATTTGGTGGTCGAACATTGAATTTATCTATTGCGACTAAAGCAAGATTATGGAGGAAACTAAGTGAAAACAATTAATGACTCTATTTTGCAAGATTCAGATGCAATTTACACCACACAACTCGAAGGTCATGGTGGCGTAATAAAAATAACAGCAGATACGATTGCTACAAATGATAATCCTTATTGGATACATTTAGACTATCGTAAGCCACAAAGCGCTAAATGGATACAAGAGACAGAATTACTTCCACCTATTGCTAAAGATGTATTGTTAGCAGAAAACATCAGGCCAAAGGCGCAACGTATTGGTGAAGGTATCGTCATCAATTTGCAAACAATCAATAATAATCCTAATGATAGACCTGATGAACTTGTTGCATTCAGAATTTATATTAACAGCCAAACAATTGTTTCAAGTCGTCATCGCCGAGTTAATTCGGTAGATTCCGTTATTCATACCTTAGAGTTAGGCAATGGGCCAGAAAATAGTGGTGATTGGCTTATTACTATGGCAGATGCGGTTACTGATGAAATCGGTGAATTTGTTGAAACTTTGCATGACCAATTAATCGAACTCGAAGATATGATCCTCGATCAGCAAATACCTGCGAGAGGGGAACTTGCATTATTAAGAAAACAGTTAATTGTTTTACGTCGTTATATGGCTCCGCAACGAGATGTATTTTCTAGGCTTTCTATCGAAAAATTACCATGGATGAGCGATAGTGATAGAGTCACAATGCTTGAAATATCAGAAAGACTTTCTCGACGTTTAGAAGACTTAGACAGCAGTATTTCTCGTACAGCAGTGATAGCCGATGAAATAACATCAATGATGGCTGACGCGATGAATAGACGTACTTATACAATGTCATTAATGGCGATGCTGTTTTTACCCACCACATTTCTAACAGGGTTATTTGGTGTTAATTTAGGCGGAATACCAGGAAATGAATTTCCTTATGGTTTTACTATCTTTTGCTTATCGTTATTTATTTTAATTGTGATTGTTACTTGGTGGTTAAAACGTAGTAGGTGGTTGTAAAATTTCAGCAAATTAATCGTAACTAAATGGATTTAAAAAAGAATTCTCTAGTCCTGTTTGAGATATATCAATTTTTTGAAATAGAACATCTGGCATTATAACTCTCGCAGGTGAATACAACGTTGAGCGATGAACGTTGTGCTCCATAATTGTAGTTTTTCTCATATTGAGTTCTTAATACAGAATAATTGACCATTATTACACCGATGTTTATTAACATCGGTTTTTTTTGCTTAAATTTATTGTTGGTTGTTATTTCATCACAAAATCCTAAGTCTCAAAACAAGACTTAGGAAAAAGCGCTTTATTTCACTTCAACAATATCGAGCTTATTTTGGCTAAAGTCAGGACGTTCATCATCTTCTTCTTGGAACATCACGGGGACAGATGGAATATCATCTTTATCGAAAGCTAAATCGCCACCATTGATGACTTCATCGCCATGTTTGATGTTAGCAAAATCAAATAATTGAGTATCACATAAGTGTGATGGAACAATATTTTGTGTTGCTCTAAACATTGTTTCAATGCGACCAGGGTAACGCTTGTCCCAGTCTCTTAGCATCTCTTTAATAACTTGACGTTGAAGATTAGGCTGTGAGCCACAAAGATTACACGGGATAATTGGAAATTGTTTTGCTTGGGCAAAACGTTCAATATCTTTTTCACGAGCGTAAGCAAGAGGGCGAATGACGATTTGTTTACCATCATCACTCATTAATTTAGGTGGCATACCTTTAAGTTTTCCACCATAAAACATATTTAAGAATAATGTTTCTAAAATATCATCACGATGATGACCTAATGCAATTTTTGTCGCCCCTAACTCTGTCGCTGTACGATATAAAATACCCCGGCGTAAACGAGAGCATAAAGAACAGGTTGTCTTTCCTTCTGGAATAATATCTTTGACAATTCCATAGGTATTCTCTTCAACAATTTTATATTCCACACCGAGTTCATTTAAATATTCAGGTAAAATATGTTCAGGAAACCCAGGTTGTTTTTGGTCTAAATTCACAGCAATAAGTGAAAAGTTGATGGGGGCACTTTTTTGCAGATTCATTAAGATAGACAGTAGCGTGTAACTATCTTTACCACCAGAAAGGCAGACCATGATTTTGTCGCCATCTTCAATCATATTAAAGTCAGCGATAGCTTGCCCAACATCACGGCGTAAGCGTTTTTGTAGTTTGTTGAAATTATACTGTTCTTTTGGGATGCTCATTTTTACGGTTCTATATCGTTGCTGATTATTCTGTAACTTGCTACCAAGGCTTTGTTTTTTATCACGAATGCTGAATGATTTAAAAGTCATATAAATCAATAAAATGTCTTACAACTCAAGTGACAGCGTTTTGTAAAACAAAGTTATTTATGGCAAGAAAATGGATAAGTTGCTAATGATAGCAGATGGTTGGGTGGTTTCGATATAGATAACTACAGTTAAGCGATTTTAGCGCGATAAAAATAGGAAATAATAATCTTATCTGTTTGGATAATTGTAGGTTTGATAAGATATTTTGAGGACAAAACCAACATAACCCAAGTCTTGTCCTTCGTAAAATTTATTATTAATAATTATGATGATAATGTGGCTAACTTAGTTGCAAACCCCATAAAGAAAAGCCCAATAACACCATTACCTAATTTAGCGATATTTTTGCGTGAACCGAAGAAACGAGCAAGGGCGACACCACCAAAAATAAGAAAAGAGAGATAGATAAAGCTAAAAGCCTCAAGCATAGATGCTAAAATTAAATAAGATAATCCAGTGTGCGCGTAATTAAAATCAATAAACTGAACGAAAAATGAAATATAAAATAAAATGGCTTTAGGATTGGTTAAGCTTAATGTTAGTGCTTTTCTGAAAACATGTTTTTGTATCGTTGTTGTCTGTTCCGTGTGTGCCTTTTTGGAGAAAAAAGTTGCATGGATAATTTTTATTCCTAAATAAAGGAGATAAAAAGCACCTAAAAAACGGACAATAGTAAAGAGTACAGGCGAGGCTTTTATAACAGATGCGACACCAATAAAGGCGAGAAAGATCAAAATGGCATCACCTAAAAAGACACCAAATGCAGCACGATAACCATCACTGACGCCACCTGATGCGCTTGTTTTTAGCACATAGAGTGTATTAGGGCCAGGAACGAGGATAATAAAAAACATGCCTGCAAGGTATGTCCAGATATTAAGTACACCAAATTGTTCAAGCCACACGTTAACCCCCAAATCTTACTTTCTCTGTATTACTTCATGAATAGCCATTATATAAAGAGAATCAAAGTTATTTAAACGCATATTTTTATCAATATTGAGAATAAATGTTTGATGTTTACTGCTCACTGTGTGAAAAACAGGCTTTTTTATCATTTCAAACGGATTACTGCATCATATTGCTTTTTTATGAATTGTGTCTCGCTAAAAAAAGTTAGGGTTTAATTATATATATAGATTTTCCATAAAGGTAAGCTATGACAATTTCTTAAGTAGGTAAAATTAAAATAAAGTTACCTACCACAAAGTATTTTCAATCATCATTTCAATCTGTCATTACTGATGTCACTGAGCAACTTTCTCAATTGTTAAAAGAAAGATTACATAGCATATATGTTTATGGCAGTGTAGCTAATGGATGTGCAACAGAGGGAATATCAGACTTAGATATTTGCTTAATTTTAAATCATGAAATAAACGAAAGCGAAATTCACCTGTTAGATAATGCAAGAGCAACATTAGAAAAACAACACTCTATTGTCAGCAAAATTGATTTCGATATTGGTATTTTAAGCGAGGTATTGGCATCTAACAATTTATACAGTTGGGGCTATTGAAAAACATCACTTACAAAGGGCAATAGCGCGTAAACTTATTCGCTCAACAAATATTTTACGTAATGAAAAAGATGAGTATTGGCCTGAAACACTAGAAGACTTCGTAAAAATAGTAGAAGCAAATTATCCAGATCAACAAAAAAGTATTAATTATCTTTTATCTGAAAGCATAAAGCCAATCGATGATATAAATGTGTTTATACAAAAAGCAAAGATATTTACTCATTGGTTAGAAGTTGAGTGTTTAAATAAAGATAAAGAGGATAACCTGAGAAAATAAGGCGGTTTTTATTCTTTTAAAGAAGCATTTTTCTTATGTAAAAAATCTAGATCTCTTAAGTTAACTAGACTATATTTATCTGTATTTTTATACAGTATCTTGTGTTGTTCAATTACGGTAAGGAAAATGTGATGTTAAAAGTGATTGCTGAAGATTTTATTAAAACAGAAGCGATAGAAATTGTTTTACCTCTTTATCGTGAGCTTGTTGAAGCGACTAAGAAAGAGCCTCTTTGTATTAGCTATAATTTATATGTTGATGAAAAAGATCCAGGTCACTTTGTCTTTGTTGAACAATGGCCAGATCATGCTGCGCTTGATACACATTGTGCTAGTGAACATTTTCAGCGACTAGTTCCGATGATCAATGCATATAAAAAAGTTGAGCCTAAATTTTTGCTTATGGCAGATGCTTTTGATGAAAATTAAAAGTAATAAAACTTGTCTCAATTATAGTGAATACACTAAATATTAAGAAATAAAACAAGAGAGATGATGATGTTAGCGAAGTATATATCTCAAATTGTAAACCAAGAAGATAATTATCAAATTTTAAGTACTCAGAAATTTTGGGATAACTTAGCAGAAATAACCAGAGTAACTCATAGTTGGTTATTTCCTGATGGTGTCATCTTGAAATGCATAGAAGAGATAGAAAACAGAGTTCTATGATAATGACGCTCAATGTCCTGAAACATTGGATCACTTGGGAAATTGTAGAATCGAATAACAAAATTATCTCTCCTTGTCGAAAAGAATTTTTTAATTTATGCCAGCAAAGTTTTTGGTTAAAAATGCAACTTGCTAATAATATATAAACATAAAATAAACTTTACTCGTGGCCTTTTTTATCTCTAGATTAATATACATTTCTATTGAGTACATATATGGAAAATTTAAAAAACAATCAAGAATATTTAGATAGAAATTTCACTAAACTTGATATTAATGAATTGGCACTTAGCAATGTTATTTTTGAGGAATGTGAATTTCACCAGTGTAATTTCTTATCTGCTGAGCTATTGCATTGCAAGTTTGTACATTGCTTATTTGAAAAATGTAATTTAAGTTTAGCTAATTTTCCTAATACTCGATTTTCTAATACTGAATTTGTTGGATGTAAACTTGTTGGTATTGACTGGACAAAAGCACATTGGCCAAAATTTAATCTTTATTCTCAACTCAGTTTTAAAAATAGCATTTTAAGCGGATGTAACTTTTTTGGATTAAAACTGAGCGAATCTATTTTTGAAGAGTGTAGATTACATGATGTGGATTTTAGAAATGCGGAGCTTCAAAGATCACTTATGATTGGTTCTGATTTTTCTAATAGTTTGTTTATGCAAACAAATTTAGAAGGGGTTGATTTTACTCATTCGCATTCTTTTGATATTGATATTCGTCAAAATAAAATGACGAAAGCAATTTTTTCTAAAATAGAAGCACTCGATTTACTTAAATATCTTGATATTAAATTGATTGATTAATCACCATAGAGAATTAAGTAATATTTAATGTGAGATTACTATACAGTATAAACATTTAAATTACTTAAAATAAAAAAATATTTTGTTCCAAAAATAAAATATATTTACTTTAGTTAGTGATTAAATTTTTTACATTTAATTAATAATAGATAGAAAGTAAACAAATCTAATAAAAATTTAAAATCAGTTTTCTCACAATTTTATAGTCTTAATATTCCATTAATAATAGATAAAAATAAGGTGAATTTATTTTTGAGATAAATAGTCTTTTAATTATCAATTTAACCATAAGAATTTCTTTATAAAAATTAACTAATAACGTATTATTTATAAATAAAATTTATTGAGTATTAAACTCAATTTAATAAGAGAGCTAAATTCTAGTTTAGTTCTTTTTTCTATCTTTTGCTTTTATATAGAGAATAAAAATGAATCGTAATTTATTTCTATCTACTTCGTTGTTAGCTATTTCTACACTTTCATTTAATGCACAAGCCGCGTTAGATAATACTTTATCAGTAGGTTATGCTCAAAGTTCAATTAAATTAAATGATGATAAAATAGATGATAATCCTAAAGGAATTAACTTTAAGTATAACCATGAGTTTGATAATGATTGGGGAGTTATTGGATCACTGACGTATACAAAATTAACCTATAATTATTATAGTCGTTGGGGAAAAATTGGTTCAACTGAAATTGATTATATTTCATTAACGGCTGGCCCTAGTTATCGTTTTAATGACTATTTTAGTGCATATGGTTTAATTGGTTTTGGTCACGCTAGCCAAGAAGATAAATATTATTATGTTAATGATACATACAGCAAAACGTCCCTGGCTTATGGATTAGGTTTGCAAATTAATCCAATCCCAAACGTAGCAATTGATGCATCTTATGAATATTCAAAAATTGATAATGCAAAATTTGGTACTTGGGTATTAGGTGTTGGTTACCGTTTCTAATATTAAGCTGATAAATAATATTTTTAAAAGGTCATGTTATGTGGCCTTTTTATTTTTATAAAATAGAAATTAAATAATATTTAAATAAACCATTTCATTTGATTTTAAAATTTATTGATCTTCTATTTTCAAATAAATATTTTATTTATTTATCTTTGTTAGAATGGTTCTATTTATTACCTTCCTGTTAAAATTAAATTATTTATATAAATTTTCACTTTTATTTATTATTTTAAGTGGAAGTGGCGATTTATAGTATTGAATTAATTGTAATTTAAACTATTTTTCTTGCTGTTTCTCATTTTATTAACGAAAGATAATATTGAGATATATAATGAAAAATAAATTATTATTACCAATTACAGCAATTTTCTTATCAATAACGACATGTAATGCATCTGCTACATTAAAAAATATATTGTCTTTAGGTTATGTACAAAGCCAATTAAAAATGGATAGTAATAATGTCACTGATACGCCTAAAGGTATTAATGTAAAATATAATTATAAATTAATGAATGATTGGGGCTTGTTTAGCTCATTTACATATAATAAAGAAAAATATTCTTTTGCTATTAACGATAGTAAAGGGAATATAAATTATAATTATTACTTATTCTCTATAGACCCAAGTTATCATTTTAATGAATGTATAAATTTATATGGTTTGATTGATATTAGCTCAATTAACATGAAATTAAACAGTGAAAATAATTCTAGTAATATTCATTTCAATAAGATATCAAATAGTTATAGTTCAGGCTTACAATATAACCCGATTGCAAAGCTTGCTATTGATGCATCTTACGAATACTCAAAGCTAAATAACATCGAATTCGGTACATGGGTGGTCGGGCTTGGCTATCGATTCTAATTTTATTGCGGTTACTTATAAAAAGACAGATAAATTTTCTTTTTGATAGAAAGGGTTGGTAATATGTTTATCAACCTTTATTTAAAAAATATAAGTCCATCTCTATAACTTAACATACAAAAAAATTATAATTTTTTAATTATTTTTATTCGGATATAATAAATCATATTTAAAAATAATTTTTATTAGGAAAGTATATGTTAACTATAATAAAAGCAGAACCTTCACACTACGATGAAATGATAGTTGTTTGGGAGTCATCGGTTAGAGCTACGCATACATTTCTATCTGAAGATATCATTTCATCGCTTAAAAAAGATATTGTAGAACAATATTTTCCTATGCTTAATACTTATATTGCGATAGACAATAATAATGTTATTCATGGGATCTTGGGTACAGCAGAAAATAAGTTAGAAATGTTATTTGTTGATGCAAATTCTAGAGGGCATGGTTGTGGCAAATTGCTTATAACTTTCGCGATAAATATATTGCATATTGATGAGTTAGATGTAAACGAGCAAAATCCCCAAGCAATTGGCTTTTATCTTTATGTTGGATTTGAGCAAATAGGGCGCTCTGAGGTAGATGGACAAGGAAATTCTTTTCCATTATTGCATTTAAGATTAAATAAAAATAAGTATAAACACTAAGAAAGAAAATATTAAAGATATAAAATAGATGAGATAGTAAAAAACCTCTCTATTTATCTTATGTAAATAATAATTATCCACTCAAATTTGATTTATATCGTAATAAAACTCATGATTTAATGGAATAATTTTTCATAACTTAATAAAAAATATAATAGCGTAATTATTATGAAAAAAAATTTAGTGGTCATTCTATCTTTATTTTTCCTATCGGCTTGCTCTGAATCACAAGAAAATAGGGTTATTGCGTATTGCATGGATACATTGAATATTTATAGTACAGTAACAAACGAGCAGTGTCTGTGTTTTTATAATGAAGCACGTGATAAATTTTCTTCAACAGATATTGATAGAATGGTCCAATCACCACCAATAATACAAAATAGTACGCTGACAAGAGAAGGTACAATGTTTTTAACTATTGCTCATTCATCTAAATGCTTTGAGTAAATTACCTATATCAAAGATAAAAGTAGGGAGAAAAGTGCTAATTACTTATATCGTGCTTTTCATTTTCTATATCATTATTACCAAAGATATTGTATAAAGGGTAAATAAGCAAAAACTAAAGCAATGAGTATAAACAATAGACGAAATAATATTTTTTGTGTTTTCATTGCAGCATAGAGCATGACGATAATAACTGCTACGCAGATATACCAATAAAATGTCCTAAAGAAAGCTAAGGAAAAAATAGTATCAATAATAAATTGACTCTCACTCATTTTATTTCTCTCTGACATAAAAAATCACCCACTAAAATATAAGCGGGTGAAGATAAAAGCAATTATCAGGTGCGTAGTAAAACCGCGTTCTTTAGAACAGGGCGGATGTCAAGATTTCCAAATAATATGGAACATAGGCTGTAATGGATCGCGACTAATTAGGACACGACCAAAAATATCATCAATATCAGCATCATCATCAGGTGCAAGGCCAATAATTACTTCACTAAAGCGAGCTGGTGTAACAGGAAGGCCGACAATAAACTGCCAATCATTACCTAATGGAACCACTTCAGCAGCGCCTCTTTCTTCAAATTGCAAGTTAAACAGTAATTGATCTGCAACATCCAAATTATCGGCTGCTTGAGCTAAAAATAAATCGTAAGCTTGTTCTAGTGCTTCATCTTCACTAATTAAGGTTGGTTCATTCATGGTAATGCCTGTATTATTTCAATATTATCGCGTTGTTTGTATGATATTTTTGCTTATTTAGCAAATTATATTGTTACCCTTTTGATTATAACAGAGGGCTAAAGAAATAGCAGATGCGCTCTAACACTCGATTTAAGAATGGACGTTTCTCCCATTCGTCTAATGTTAATTCTGTAGAGCGAGCAATATAATCATATTGAACAATGCTTAAATCACTTCCAAACCCTTCATCATCAATAACAACGGTAATTTCAAAATTTAACCACAAACTGCGCATATCAAGATTTACTGAACCGACCATACTAAGTTGCCCATCAACCATGACGCTTTTGGTATGTAATAAGCCATCTTCAAACTGGAAGACTTTCACACCGGCTTCGAGCATTTCTGTAAAAAATGCACGACTTGCCCAACGTACAAGAAAAGAGTCATTACTACGAGGTACAATAATACTTACCTCAACACCACGCATTGCTGCGGTTGAGATTGCATGTGCAAGATCGTCGCTAGGCACAAAATAAGGTGTTGTAAGCACTAATTCATTTCTTGCTGAATAAATCGCTGTAATTAAGGATTGTTGAATAAGTTCATCAGGAAATCCTGGGCCTGATGCGATAACTTGTGTTGTGTGACCACTTTCTTGTTCACAAGGCATAATGTTGTCATCAGGCGGTGGTGGTAAGTGGCGTTCTCCGGTTTCCATTTCCCAATCAAAGGCATAAATCATACCTAAAGTGGTTGATACTGGGCCTTCCATTCTTACCATAATATCAATCCATTGACCGACGCCAGAATCTTGCTTGAAATAACGAGGATCAACCATATTCATACTTCCAGTGTAAGAAATATAGTTGTCGATTAATACGATTTTTCGATGTTGACGCAAATCCATGCGACGTAAGAAAAAACGGAATAAATTAACATGCAATGATTCGACAAACTCAATACCTGCTGCTCTCATGACATCAGGGCCTTTAGTTCGAAAGAAATTCCAACTGCCTGCGGAATCAACCATAATCCTACATTTTACGCCACGCTTAGCGGCTTTGATTAATGCATCAGTGACTTCATCAACTAAGCCCCCGGATTGCCAAATATAAAAGACCATTTCTATGTTATCGCGTGCATTGTTAATATCACGCGTAATCGAATTAAGTGAATCTTCACAGGTTGTTAAAAGCTCAATTTTGTTACCTTTAACCCCTTTAATACCTTGGCGCTTAGCGGTTAATTGAAAAAGAGGTGTAGCAACATCGCTCGTACTTGTGGCAAAAATATGCTTACACTTTTTTAAGTCCTCAAGCCATGCGACGACAGAAGGCCACATTTGCTTTGCATGTTCAACTCGTCGTTTACCTAAGTGTAATTCGCCAAAAGCAAAATACGCAATGACCCCAACTAACGGTAGAATATAGATGATTAGTAGCCATGTCATGGTTGAAGTAACGGGGCGTCGGTGCATAAGGACACGAAATGTGACACCCGCAATTAATAACCAATAGAAGAAAAAGGTTAGCCAACTTAATACAGTATAAAATGTTGTCATAGTAGAGCTATTTTCCGTTGAAAATGAATAGCATGGATAAGCTAATGGCAATTTACTAAAAATAGTTCATTATTTTTGTTATTTGCCGAATGTTGTTATTAAATCAGGATTATTATCTCTGTCAAATCTCTTTATTAAAAGATAAGCAATAAGATACAACTCTTTATTTATTTTTTCTTTGTGAGAAAAGCTAAAAGAATGGATGAAATCTAAGCAAACCATAAATCCCCCCTTGGATCACAAAATGAACGTCTTATAATAGTCCACTTATTTCGAAAAAATAGGTGCTGATAACATGAGACACAGTAGGACTGAAGTAGCTCGTTGGCGAATGATGAGACAAGCTATACGTAGACGTCGTCGATGGTTAGAAGGGCAATCTCGTCGTAATTTCCGAATTTATAAACTGCGTAAGCTGGATACTTCTAGAAAACATAGAGCACTTTTATTTGTACAACACATAGAATGGAACTCATAATTTCATTTTTTAACAGTTTATATCAATCATTTTACTAAACGTTATTGAATATGATTGCTATTTGCATTTAAACTAGGGGCATTATTTTTTCTTTAGGTGAAATAAGATCAGTTATGCGTTGGAAGCTTTGGGTATTCATATCACTCTGTCTGCATGCCTCACTTGTTGCGGCAGCGATGTTATATGTTGTAGAAGATAAGCCAGTTACACCTGAGCCTATCTCTATACAGATGTTGGCATTTGCTGCAGATGAGCCTGTTGGCGAACCAGAACCTGTGGTTGAAGAAGTTACACCTCCAGAGCCTGAGCCGGTTATCGAGCCCGAACCAGAGCCTGAGCCTATTCCAGATGTGAAACCTGTTATCGAAAAACCAATAGAGAAAAAACCGGAACCAAAACCGAAACCTAAGCCAAAACCTGTGGATAAACCGAAACCGCCTGTTGAGCGACCACAACCTTTAATTGTTAATAAAGGTAATGATCTCAAAAATCTTAACCCGACGGCAAAGCCAAGTGATAAAGGTGATGAAAAACCAGTTGCAGTGGCAAGTAGCGGTGAAGGTAAAGTACCTAATGCAGTACGCCAAGGTTTACCTGAGTATCCACCACGAGCACGAGCAGTGGGAATGGAAGGTTCCATTAAAGTTCGTTTTGATGTTGATGCTGATGGAAGAGTCGATAATGTAGAAATTATTTCTGCGGATCCTAAAAACGTGTTTGAGCGCGATGTAAAAAGAGCGATGCGCCAATGGCGTTATGAAAAAATTCCTTATAAAGGAAAAGTGATTGTGATTGAGTTCAAAATGACAGGGATATCAACAAGCTAATTTTTATAAAATTCAATGGGTAAATAAAGCGATATCCGCATTTGATACCGTGTAAACAAAAGGCACTTTATTAAGTGCCTTTTTTAGTATTTCAAATTACGCTATTCGTAGTAACGAAATACGCGGTTATTCCATTGTACTTGTTAGTGTGAAGTGAGCTTTACCTTCAGGTAAGCGACGAGCCGAATTGTTCTCATCAACGGCAACATAGGTAAATACTGCTTCTGTTGCGCGATAACGTTGACCGACAGGCTCTGTGGCAACTTTTTTAACCCAGACTTCAATATTAACAGTAATTGAAGAGTTGCCTGTTTTTAAGCAACGTGCGTAGCAACAGACGACATCGCCAACAGCAACAGGTTTAAGAAAGGTAATGCCCGTTACGCTTACAGTAACGACACGACCTAACGCAATTTCTTTTGCTAAAATTGCACCACCAATGTCCATTTGAGACATTAACCAGCCACCGAAAATATCACCATTGGCATTAGTATCAGCAGGCATGGCAAGGGTGCGTAAAACGAGTTCACCATTAGGCAAAGATTGTTGTTCAGTCATGGGGAATAATGTATCTGTTAATGTTGAAACCAAGGAGATATTTACTCGTCATACTTCAAGCTGTAGCCTTGTTGGCTACACTCATTCACACTAGTCACATACTTATGTATGCTCCTAGTGACTCATTCGCTTGCCGCCTAGCTACATTTTAAATTATTTAGAGTATCTACAGGCTATACTCTAATAGCTACAACTTAAATTATTTAGAGCACATATCTCCCAATAAAATAAAAATGATTATTCAGATTTTGAATGAGCATCATGTGATGTCGATTTAGAAACTTGGTTTGTCATATTATCTGACAGGCTTTGCTCATCACTTTGTGTGACTTCGCCTTCGCTCTGTTCCTCGGGTAAACGGTTATTCCAAATATACACCACACTGGCGATAGTAAAAATAAAGGTCAAAATGGTTAAGCCGAAGACTTTAAAATTAACCCAAGTCTCTTCTGGTAAAGAGAATGCCACGTAGATATTACCTAAGGCACACGCAAAAAAGAAAATCACCCAGGCTATATTAACTTTTTTCCAGTTAGCTGGTGGCATGGCAAGTTCTTTACCTAGCATTCTTTCCATTAATGTTTTAGGTGTAAATAACTGCATAGCAATTAATACAACGGCAAAAATGGCATATATAGCGGTGACTTTCCATTTAATGAAATCAGCAGAATGGAAGAAGATGGTTAATGAACCAAAAATAGTGACAACAATCGCCGTAATGAGAGGTGCTTTTTCAACTTTATGGAAAATAAGCCACGTCAAGCCGACTGAAATCCACGTCGCGACAATTAATGCGCCTGAAGCATAGAAAATATCTTGCCATTTATAGAAGATAAAAAACACTAATAGTGGAGCAAAATCAAGTAATTGCTTAAGCCAGCCATTTTTCATAACAAATAGGAACCTATGGTAATTAAATTCATAAACTAGGCTATTCTAATGCAAAGCGACAGAAAATGGGTAAACAATTGCATATCTTTAATGATGAAGTGCTGATTTATATAAAGATCATAGTTTTCCCCTGAAATAACTCAATGAAAAATCAAACGTAATTATCTTTAGAGGGGATTAAAAATTAAAGCTTGAGTTATGAAAGAGGATTTAAACATCACTCTAGTATATTATTCAGTAACTCATCAACATTACCTGCCACTTCTTGATGAATGCATAAATAAAAAAGTATTTCTGGTAAGAGGAAATCAATGAACGGAAAAAGAATAATAAAATGGATGCCAGGATTAGGCTTATTGTTTAATTATAAGCGTGATTATTTTGGCTATGACTTAAAAGCAGGGCTTTCTGTTGCTGCTGTTGCATTGCCTGTTGCAATTGTTATACCGAGTTATTAGGGATTAACGCGATTGTTGGATTATATGCCTGTATTTTTCCGATGATTATTTATGCGTTGTTTGGGACATCGCGTCAGTTAATTACAGGGCCTGATGCCGCAACCTGCGCTGTTATTGCCGCTGTTGTTATTCCATTATCAGCGGGTGATGAGAATGCGAGATGGCAACTTGCGATTATTATGACGGCAATGACGGGATTTTGGTGTATTTTAGCCAGCCATTTTCGGTTAGGGCTTTTACTGATTTTCTGTCTCGACCTATTTTACAAGGGCTTTTAAATGGTGTCGCGATCACCATTATGGTTGGGCAAATCAGTAAAGTATTTGGTTTTGATACCTCTCCCGATCACCTAATTGAAAAATTAATTGAAGTGCCGTTTCGATTAATGGATGCGCATTTACCCACCGTATTAATGTCTGCGATAACATTAGCTCTATTATTAGGCATTCGTTATTTTCGTAGCCGATGGCCAGCCCCCTTAATTGCTATGGTCGTGATGACGTATTTAAGTTGGCAATTTGATTTGGCAAGCTTTGGTATTGCTATCGTAGATAAAGATGCGGGAAATGTTGATCTGTTTTTACCGGTTGTATCCATGACAGGATTTCATCCAGGTGTCTTGAGAGAATTGTTAGTTCCATCGATAAACTTGGCGGTCATTAGCTTCGTTAGTTTTATGATGACAGCTCGCAGTTTTGCCAGTAAGAACGGTTATGATGTCGATGCAGACCAAGAGTTAAAAGCGTTAGGTATTGCTAATATTGCATCGGCTTTGTCTCAAGGATTTGCGGTGAGTGCTGCAAGCAGTCGTACCGCAGTCAATGATTCTGTCGGTGGTAAAACGCAGTTAGTTTCTATTATTGCAGCGTTGGTGATTTTGCTTGTGCTGTTATTTTGACCGATTTTCTCGCCTATATTCCATTATCTTCACTAGGCATCGTATTGATTGTTTCTTCATGGTCTTTGCTGAGTATCCGCCACATTTGGTCTTATCGTAAGCGTAATAAACAAGCATTTACATTGGCATCTTTTACCTTACTAGCTGTGTTATTGGCAGGGCTAATTAACGGTATCGGCTTTGCCGTTTTATTAGGATTGTTACAATTTTTACGTATTGTTTTTCGTCCAAGCGATCAGTTATTGGGTGTTGATGAACAGGGTATGGTTCACTCAATGAATAAAGATAATGGTATTGAGCCTATTGATGGCTTAATGATGTACCGGTTTAATTCACCGCTGACTTATTTTAATGTGGGTTATTTTAAAAAACGGGTACTTCAGCTCGTTGATAACGCACCTCAACGCCCAGCATGGTTAGCAGTAGATGCAGCTGTAAGCTTTACCTATGACGATGTTAGCGTGTTTGCTGCTATTGATGAGCTAATACGAGAGTTGCGAATAAAAGGTGTGAAATTGGTTTTAGCAGGCCGTAGAACAGAATTAAATCGTTGGATTGAACGTAATAAGATTTCGCTCAATGAAGATGATTTGATTATTGCCCCCGATCTCTATTTTGTGATCCGGCTGTATCAAAGCCGACAGCAAATTAAAGAGAAGCAAAAGGAAGCAAGAAAAGAGGCTCTAAAGAAAGAGATAGCAAGCAGTGATGAGGATAGCTCAAATTTGCAAATAACCAGTAATCGCGATACTCCTAAAGTGTGCTGATTAAGATTGATTTTTCTCACTGACACTAAAAATCCCGTGATAAGTTGCTAGCTTATATACGGGATTTTTATCACTTCATTTTATGTTAGCAGTAAGATTAACTTTGCTGTTTTGTGTATTTATTTTCGACTAACATAAATAAGCGAAACAGGTAAATTATGATCCACGCTGAAGCCATATTTTTCAAAAGATAGAATAAGAAGTTATGGACAATATTAGGTAATTGAACGGTGAGGTTACCCACAAAACCAATACCAAACTGCAGTAAGATCCAAATGCCTAAAGCAGGGATAAGTGCCGCAGATTCATTAAAGCCAATTTTCCAACCTAAGCGTATAGCACTTCCTATATTTTGTTGGCGTACTAAAACAACCGGTGCTAGCGCAAATCCGATTAACAAAATAATGCCTGGAATAATCATCACCATAAAGCCTGCACTAATCAAAATAGAGCACAGAACTATCAATAAAAACATTTTTGGTAAACGAGGTAGGCTTGCATTCAATGTCTGACCTAATGTGACATTATGTCCTGTTGAAATTGCCATAGCGAACATCAGTAAGGTGAGCACTAAGAGGCTTTGTTGTAGCGTTTCAAAGACGTAGAGCAATAACACTTTTTTGGCAATGCCGACGACACTGCTCGACATGGCTTCTAGTTCTGCAGGAGAAGTAGATGAGAGCTGTGTATTTTTAAAATTAGCGACAAATTCGATCATCAATTGGTACTCTTGAGGATTAGGACCAATTAATGCATGAATGATCGCTAAAACAATAGCAAGAATAGCGCTAATAGTAACAATACTACGTCGTTCATTCTTATAAAAATTCAGACTGTCTCGGTAGATTGTGCGTGCCGTGGTAGGCATGAAACTGCTCCTGTGAAAATAGACTAAGTCAATGAGCGCTATTGTACCTTTTACAACAGCAAAAAGGGATATTTTCTATCAAACCGCTTATTAAGCTTATTTCTTGATACTCATTATCATTGTGCTCTCATTATTTAAATTAAATAAAACATTATTTTAACATATGAATAACCTTATTTTTAAATATGCCTTTTAAAGATATTTTTTATTCAAAAAATAGCAGTAACTATAAAATATAATTATAAGAAAAAATGGTATTAATGTGTAATTTGGTGTGGATCAATTATAAATAATTATATTGATAAATAATAAAAAGAGAAATAACACTTTCTGCAAAAATAATTCCAAAGTTGTGATCGGTATTAGATCATAATTACCAATAAATGGTTATATTTTTAGCGGAGATTTTACTTATTACAGGAATGGGTTAAATAATGAAAAAACTTTCTGCGCTTATTTTAGCGGCTGCAACTCTTGCGCCTTCTATTTCTTTCGCTCACCAAGCGGGTGATTTCTTATTCCGTGCAGGTACTGCAACTGTTCGTCCTAATGCAGGTTCTGATGCAATATTAGGTGGCGACCATTTTGAAGTAAATAATAATACTCAATTAGGTTTAACCTTTGGGTATATGATCACTGATAATATTGGTGTTGAATTATTAGCAGCTACTCCTTTTGAGCATAAAATTTCATTAACTGGTGTGGGTGAAATTGCAAAAGTTAAACATTTACCACCGACATTAATGGCACAATATTACTTTGGTAATGGTGAAGATAAACTACGTCCTTATTTAGGCGCAGGCCTTAACTTTACTACGTTCTTTGATGAGAAATTCAATAACAACCCAGCTGTTGATGGTTTAGGTTTAAATGGACTTGATCTTAAGGATTCATGGGGCTTTGCAGCACAGGCAGGTTTAGATTATAACCTCGATAAAAACTGGATGCTGAATGCGTCTGTTTGGTGGATGAATATCGAAACAAAAGCAAGATTCAACAGTGAAGTTGGTAATAAAGACTTTGATGTTAAAACACGTTTAGACCCATTTGTATTTATGTTTGGTGTGGGTTATCGTTTCTAATTATTCTTTCTTTAAAAGAATGTCTCATAATGAAAAGCGAAGATTATCTTCGCTTTTTTTATGTTTTAAATTCATAAGACAAGGCTCATTTTTAGATTACCAAAAGATATCATTTTATTATTAATACTCAAAATAAGAGTCATTTTTAAATAGTGTTAAATAGAGAAAGATGTATTTAAAAAGGAACATTTAATATTTAAATATCTTTTAAGATGCATTTAATATGCACCTTAATGTTTAGCTATGAATAAAATGAAAATTATTTATTTTTATTTATTATTAATAAATACTCATTTTAATTGATAAAAAGGAGCATTTAATAGGTATATTTAAAATGCATCTTTATATTTGATTTTAGTAAAAGTACTTTATCTATCAATGAATAGATAAAATGAATAGAGAAATAAAAGGGGCGAATAAGATACCGCACTGATAATAACTGGATGATTATTTTTTGAACGCGAAATGATTAGTAATTCTTTTGTTTTGCTCTTTTTGTGAGCTATTTTTAGCATGAGATAAAAACAGGCTATTTTTAATTGATTTGAGTTTTTTACAAAATTTGATCTGCATTATGATAGCCCAGACAAATAAACATAAATTCATAAACGAAAAAAGACCACCGAAGTGGTCTAAAAAGTAAAGCTAAAGGAAGACTAGAATAAAAAGAGGATCAGCGAACAACCATTGAGTTGATAACGCCTTTTACACCTGTAACTTTGCGTGTTGTTTCAATGGCACGATTAGCATCCGCTTGAGAAGAGACGAAACCACTTAGTTGAACTTTACCTTTAAATGTCTCAACGCTAATTTGTGTTGAATTAAGGTTTTTTTCACCGATTAGTGCTGTTTTAACTTTGGTGGTGATCACGGAGTCATCAAAATAACCCCCAGTACCTTCTGATGTTGCAGTTGGAGAACATGCAGACAACGTAAATGCCATCAGTAATGCCGCCATGACAGCGGAGATTTTTGCCCATAGTTTCATTATCAAACTCCTTATACATTGCATAATTGATTGAGTATTTTTGAAAAGAAAACATAAAGCGCTTTATAAAGTATGTGCAAAAAATAAAATATTGCCAAATTTTTGTAGATATTGATTATGTTATTTTTTGTGAAAAAAAAGAAATTGTGCCATTTCATGCGGACTAAGCCCCAAAGTAGGCTTTCAAAAGCGTGAGTCAATAAATGATGAATTAAGAGAAATCCGCTTAGAAAAATAGCAAACTATTCTTCTAAAGCGGATCCAATAAGAACATTAGACGATTGTTGCCACTTTCATTTCTTTGGCAAATTGAGTGAGCGCTTTAAGCATTATTTCAGGTTGATGAAGGTTTTTCTCAATAATTTGTACTACGGCAGATCCTGAAATAGCACCCGTGGCACCATTTGCAATAGCTTCTTTGACTTGTTTTGGCTCTGAAATACCAAATCCTTGCAATGCAGGTGGTGCATTATAGGTTTTTAATTTATCTGTAAGGTGTGTTAGCGATTGTTCAGCACGTTTATCTGTCCCTGTCACGCCAGCTCTTGAGAGTAAATAGGTATAGCCTTTACCTGAGATGGCTAATTCTTGTAAAAGCTCATCATCAGCATTAGGCGGGCAAATAAAGATAGGATCGATATTCGCTCGTTGCGCTGCTTCTCGGAACTCTTTTGATTCACGTAAGGGCACATCACCAATTAAGACAGAATCGACACCAGCTTGTTGGCATTTACTATAAAAGTTATCAATACCATTACTAAAAACAAGGTTGGCATAAACTAATAGACCAATAGGAATATTAGGGTGTTTTTTACGTACATTGGTTAATAGAGCAAAGCAATCGGTGGGTGTTACACCAACATTGAGGGCACGCAAATTAGCACCTTGAATAGTAGGGCCATCAGCAAGAGGATCGGAAAAAGGAATACCAATCTCTAAAGCATCTGCACCACCTTCAATTAACGCATCAATAATTTGTAGTGACAGCTCAGGAGAAGGATCACCTAATGTGACAAAGGGAACAAATGCACCTTGTTGTTTTTGTGCTAATGCATCAAAGCAGTTTTGATAACGGCTCATTAGATTTCTCCTCTTGCTGCTAAAATATCGTTTACAGTAAAAATGTCTTTATCGCCACGGCCTGATAAGTTCACAATCAGTAATTGCTCTTTATCAGGATTTTGTGCAATTAATTTAAGTGCGTAAGCTAGAGCATGAGAAGATTCTAATGCTGGAATAATCCCTTCTCGGCGAGAAAGTGCTTTAAAGGCTTCAATGGCTTCATCATCGGTAACAGAAACATAATCAGCACGACCAATGCTATTTAAATGTGCGTGTTGTGGCCCGACAGATGGGAAATCAAGGCCTGCTGAAATTGAATATGACTCTTCGATTTGTCCTTCATCAGTCTGCATAATAGGGGATTTCATCCCAAAATAGATCCCTAATTTACCATGTTTCAGTGGTGCACCATGTTCACCCGTTTCAATGCCTTTACCTGCAGGTTCAACACCAATTAGCTGTACTGACGTTTCAGGAATAAATGAAGCAAATAATCCGATAGCATTTGAACCACCACCAATACAGGCAATAGCTGCATCGGGTAGACGGCCTTCACGCTCTAGGATCTGCGCTTTAGCTTCATCACCAATCATACGTTGGAATTCACGTACAATTGTTGGATAAGGATGTGGGCCTGCGGCTGTTCCTAGTAAATAGTGAGCGCGATCGTAACAACCAGACCAGTCGCGTAATGCTTCATTACAGGCATCTTTTAGGGTAGATGAACCACTATGAACGGGAATAACTTCAGCCCCCATTAAACGCATACGAAAGACGTTAGGTGATTGACGTTCAACGTCTTTTGCACCCATATAGATACGACATTTCATATTAAGTAGTGCGCAGGCCAAAGCAGTTGCAACACCATGTTGACCAGCACCCGTTTCTGCAATTATTTCGGTTTTTCCCATACGTTTTGCCAGTAGTGCTTGACCTAATACTTGGTTAGTTTTATGAGCGCCACCATGCAGTAAATCTTCACGTTTTAGATATAAACGAGTTCGCGTGCCTTCTGTTAAATTACGGCAAAGGGTTAATGCTGTTGGCCTACCTGCATAATTTTTTAATAAATCTTGGAATTCTTGCTGAAATGACGGATCGTTTTGTGCATCAATAAACGCTTGTTCGAGTTGATCCAAGGCAGGAATTAAGATTTCAGGTACATATTGGCCACCAAATTCGCCAAAGTAGGGGTTAAGTTTTCTCATTGTGATGTCATCCTGTTTAAAATTTTATCTTTATGAAATTTAGTTTAGCTGTAATTGTGCAAATACTTGTTTCAGACGTTGTGCATCTTTTATGCCAGGAGCTGATTCTACTCCAGAGTTAAAATCAAGCCCGATACAGCCTGTTTTAACGGCATCCAAACAGTTTTCACTATTAAGACCGCCTGCAAGTAATGCTTTTTCACGTATTGTGTTTGGAATTTTTTGCCAATTAAACGTTGTTCCTGTACCGCCTGTGCCGTTATCAAGTACATATTTATTAACGTGTAAAACAGGAGGGATATCACTGTGGATTGCCATGTTTATTGCTTGCCAAATCTCACAGCTAGGTTGAATTTTTTGTCTAAGTTGCTCAATAAACTGAGTATCTTCTTGCCCATGTAATTGAATGGCAGATAACTTGAGTTTTTCAGCATAGTCACAAATAAGTGCAATGGGCTGGTTTTGAAAAACACCTACAAATGCTAAGGGGGCTTGTGTTATCAACTCTTGAGCTTGTGACAGTGTCACTTTGCGTGGGGATTTTTCTGCGAAAATCAGTCCTGCATAATAAGCACCGGCTTGATAAGCTGCTTTTACATCTTGTGTACGAGTTAACCCGCACACTTTATGCTTTCCCAAAACAAGTGCTCTTACCGCTTGGTCAATATTCTCTTGTGACATTAAGGCACTGCCTACCAGAAAACCATTAGCATATTGGCTTAACTCTTGGACTTGCTGGTGGGTATGAATACCAGACTCGCTGATCACGATTGCATCTTCAGGTAATCCTTGGCTTAATTGCGGAGTACGCGCTAAATCAATAGAGAGATCACGCAAGTCGCGATTATTAATACCAATAACTTTGGCATTAAGCTTAATTGCTCGTTGACGCTCTTCTTCTGTGCTGACTTCGGTCAATACACCCATATTTAATTGATGAGCAACCGCTGATAGCGCACGATATTGTTCATCATCTAAGACAGACAGCATTAATAAGATGGCATCTGCTTGATAAAAACGTGCTAAATAGATTTGGTATTCATCAATAATAAAATCTTTGCACAAAACGGGCTGATGCACGGCTTGGCTGACTTGACGTAAATAATCAAAGTTCCCTTGAAAATACTTTTCATCCGTTAATACCGAAATTGCCACAGCATAAGGCTGATAAATTTTTGCAATTGTAGCGGGATCAAAATCAGCACGAATTAATCCTTTTGAGGGCGATGCTTTTTTACACTCTAAAATAAAAACAGTATTAGGCTGAGTTAATGCCTGATAAAACGAGCGTGTTGATGGCACTATTTGATGCACAAATTCTGATAATGGTTGGCTTGCTTTACGTGCAATCAGATATTCTGCTTTATCTTTTACAATGGCGTTTAATACAGTCATGTTTTTATCCTCTTGTTGCTAATGCAGTTACGCGGTTTATTGCTTTACCGCTATAAATGGTTTGCATAGCAACTTCAGTGTTCATTTTTAAATCTTCTTGCCCATGTAAACGCATTAATAAAGCGACATTAGCTGCGACAGATTCGGTATGTGCTCTTTTTCCTTCACCTTGCAGTAAATTTGCCAATAATTGGCGGTTAACTTCAGGTGTACCACCTTCCAAATCGTTCATTGAACAAGGACGAAGACCAAAATCACTTGGTGTGAGTTCATAACGTGTAATTTCACCATGACGTAATTCAGCGACTTGAGTCGGTGCATGTAACGACACTTCATCCATACCGCCACTATGTACCACGGCGGCGCGTTCATAACCCAATACTTTTAGCGTGTCTGCAATAGGCATTAATAATTCAGGGCTATAAACACCAATTAATGCTAATGGTGGGCGAGCTGGATTAATCAAGGGACCTAATACGTTAAATAAGGTGCGTGTTTTTAGTTGTTGGCGCACAGGGGCTGCAAAACGAAAACCACTGTGATACTGCGGTGCAAATAAAAAGCAAAGTCCCACTTCATCTAATAATTGACGCGCATCATCTGCACTTCTATCTAATGGAATGCCAAAAGCAGCGAGTAAGTCGGATGAGCCTGAGCGACTAGATACGCTACGATTACCGTGTTTGGCAACTTTAATACCTATTTCTGCTGCCACGAATGCACTAGCGGTTGAGATGTTGATGCTGTTCGCGCCGTCACCTCCTGTACCAACAATATCGCAAAAAGTGTAATCAGGGCGAGGAAATGGCAGTGCATTTTCAAGTAATGCACGTACGGCACCGGCGATTTCTTGTGGGTGTTCACCACGCATTTTCATACTAATTAATACAGCGGCTAATTGTGATTCCGTTAACTCACCGCGAATAATAGCGTTAAACAGTGTTTGACTTTCTTCTAATGTTAACTGTTGCGCACTAAATAATTTGTTGAAGATAGTTTCCATTTTATGCGTCTCCTTTAGGAGTTAATGCCCATGCGATTGTTTGTTCTAAAAGTTGTGCGCCTTTTGTGGTTAAAATTGATTCTGGGTGAAATTGAAAACCACAGGTTTTATGTTGACGGTGGCGTACCGCCATAACAGTGTTATCGCACCACGCATTGATAATAAGTTGTTCTGGAACGTGTTCTCCTGAAAGCGAATGATAACGAGCAACAGGTAAAGGATTGGGTAAATTAATAAACATCTCACTGTTATCATGTAAAGCTAATGTCGCTTTACCGTGTAAGATCTCTCCACATGAAGAAACTTTGCCACCATAAGCTTCAATGATGGCTTGATGGCCTAAACAGATGCCAACAACAGGTAATGTACCTAGTACACGCTTCAACAGTTCAGGCATACAGCCCGCTTGTGAAGGTGCTCCTGGCCCTGGCGATAACAGTAAAATAGGGTTATTTAGTTCATGTAATTTTTGTTCAATAAAATCGGCCGTTACATTATTGCGATATATGACGACTGTATTACCAAGGCTACGCAGTTGATCGACAAGGTTGTATGTAAAAGAGTCGATATTATCGAGAAGTAAGATAGTTGCCATTAGCAAGCCTCCTGGGTGGGTATTTCTGTGTGAGCTTGTAAAATGGCATTGATAACGGCTTGTGATTTATTGCGCGTCTCTTCCGCTTCCATTTTTGGATCTGAATCGAGCACAATTCCAGCACCAACTTGAATAGTTGCAATATTATTTTCAACATAGGCAGAGCGAATAACTATGCAAGTATCAAAATCACCGGCACCCGTAAAATAACCAATGGCTCCACCATAGCTACCACGTTTCGTTTTTTCGTAACGAGCAATTAATCGCATAGCACTGACTTTAGGGGCGCCAGATAGTGTTCCCATATTCATACATGCTTGGTAAGCATGGAAAATATCTAAATCATCACGTAATTTTCCAACCACTCTAGATACTAAGTGCATCACAAAAGCATAACGATCAACTTTTGTTAGCTCTGCAACATAGCGGCTACCAGCTTGGCAAATACGCGCTAAATCATTACGCGCCAAATCAACTAACATTAAATGCTCTGAAAGTTCTTTGGTGTCAGTACGCATTTCTAGCTCTATACGACTGTCTAAATCCGCATTAATTGAACCATCGGCATTGCGCCCTCTAGGACGAGTTCCCGCAATAGGGTAAATTTCAATTTGGCGATCACTGGTTTGATATTTCAGTGCGCTTTCTGGTGATGCACCAAAAACGGTAAATAACGCATCTTGCATATAAAACAGATACGGGCTTGGGTTTTTCTGTTTCAACACTTGATATGCGGCAAGTGGTGAAGGGCAAGTAACTTGAAAGCGACGTGATGGCACGACTTGAAAAATATCACCACGACGAATATAGGTTTTCATTGCTTCAACGATATCACCATAGCCTTTATCGTCCATATTGGTGTGTATTGTTGATCTTTCTGCTGTTAAAGCGTGGCGAATAGGGTGTTTTAACGGCTGTTTAGCTAGCGCTACCAGTTGTGATTGTCGTGAAGCAAGACGTTGACACTCGGTTTTATTATCAGTAAATGAAATGGAAACTAATTGGCTATCTTTGTTTTGATGGTCGATCACAATTAATTGTTCGGCTAAATAAAAGCAATAATCAGGGCAAGAAAAATCACTTTCTAATTCAGGAATAGATTCAAATCCACAGACTAAGTCATATGCAAATAAGCCACCTACAAAGATAAAGTTTGCATCTTTCGTCTCTTTATCGCCCAGAAAAAAGCGTAATGCATCAAATATGCTGGCTGATTTTAATTTGCTTTCTTCATCTATTTCTTGTGAAGGTGACGCAAAAGTAAAAACACACTGTTTATCGCTTTCTAATGTTAAATCAGCTTTTTCTTTTAATGCGATTTTTAATGCAGGTAATAACGCTTGCCCATTGACGCTTAATGCATCAATAGTAACTTGATTTTTTATTGCACTAATACGTAATGCACTATCAACAATCAACAAACTTTTTAAGTTTGTTTTAGTGTCGATTTGTGCGGATTCTAATAATAATGTGTAATGTTGATTTTCACATAATGTATTGAAAAGCAAAGCGGGTTCGCTGTGATAAGGCAGTGGCGTTGCCTTGGTATTAAATGAGAATGCAAGTGATGTATTCATTGTTATCGCTCTATATTATTTTCTTTATTTACTGTTTTTAAAGCATAAAAAAACCCGCGTAGGCGGGTTTTAGATATCACTGACGTTAAGCCGGAGATCAAACCGCCCATAAAAGAGTATTACGCCACCAAAGAGCGATAAGATGTTGATTGATATTCATAAGATCTCCTTACAGCTAACGACAGATAAATAGAAAGTGAACTAGCTCGTGTTGCGTACTAGTAAACTGGATTGAGTTAGGTTCGTCAAGTACTTTATGGCATACTCTTTAAAAATTATTATCTTGTTAAGATGAAATGGGAGAAGCGATGACTGAAGGGCTATCTGATTTAAGAGTGATTTATGATTTACACAGCCACACTACCGCGTCAGATGGCGAGCTTTCACCAGAAGAATTGATTGATAGAGCGATAGAGCGTCAAATTAATGTTTTAGCCATTACCGATCACGATACAACAGCGGCGATTGCGCCTGCTAATCAATATATAGCAGAAAAAAATCTGCCACTTACTCTGATATCAGGTGTCGAAATATCGACTTTGTGGGAGAATATAGAAATCCACATCGTTGGATTAAATATAGATATCGACCATAACGCGATGAAGTTGCTCCTTTCATCACAAAGTCAATGTCGTGAAACACGTGCGATAATGATAGGTGAGCGATTAGAAAAAGCAGGTATCGCCAATGCTTTTGAAGGCGCTAAAGCGCTAGCGCATGGTGGGCAAGTAACTAGAGGGCATTTTGCCCGCTTTTTAGTGAATGATGGGCATGTTGCTTCAGTTAATAAAGTTTTTAAACGCTATTTAGCGAAAGGAAAAACAGGCTATGTACCTCCACAGTGGTGCTCAATAGGTGACGCTGTCACAGCAATTCATGCCGCTGGTGGTGTTGCAGTATTAGCCCATCCAGGTCGATATGGTCTATCCTCTAAATGGTTAAAACGATTAACACTTTATTTTAAACAACAAGGTGGTGATGCAATCGAAGTGGCACAATGCCAACAACCACCACAAGAACGGGAACAACACGCAGCATTAGCCCAATGTTATGAGTTAAAGGCTTCGTTAGGTTCTGATTTTCATCGTCCTTGCTCGTGGATAGAGTTGGGACGTAATTTATGGTTACCCGGTGGCGTTGAACCAGTTTGGTCGCTATGGCAGGAGTAACATCAGAAATTCGTTGAGGGATGTATGAGCCAACTTTTTTATATTCACCCAGATAATCCGCAGGCTCGTTTAATTGAACAAAGTGCTGATATTTTACGCAAAGGCGGCGTGGTGATTTATCCAACAGATTCTGGCTATGCTATAGGCTGTTGTTTAGAAAATAAAGATGCAATGACGCGAATTTGTCGTATTCGCCAATTAGATAAAAACCATAATTTCACACTAATGTGTCGTGATTTGTCTGAAATCGCTAATTACGCTTATGTTGATAATGTGGTATTTCGTTTAATTAAAAATAACACTCCTGGTAATTACACGTTTATCTTAAAAGCGACTAAAGATGTACCAAAGCGTTTGATGAATGATAAACGCAAAACGATTGGCCTACGTGTTCCTTCTAACCCTATTGCATTAGCATTGTTAGAAAATATTGGTGAGCCATTGATGTCAACAAGCCTGATTTTACCAGGTAATGATTTCGCAGAGTCTGATCCTGAAGAGATAAATGATTTATTAAGCAAACAGGTCGATTTAGTGATCCATGGTGGCTATTTAGGGCAAAAACCCACAACGGTGATTGACTTAACGGACGATAGCCCGGTGATAGTGCGAGAAGGCACTGGAGATATTACTCCATTTCAGTAAATGATTTGGCCGATTAAACTTAATATCGATTCGATAGACATATAGTGAAGAAATTTATTGTGAGCTAAAGAGATAACAGGTGAAGGGATTTATCGCTTGTGTTAAATTTATACATTGCGATAAAAATCACGGTGTTTGTTTTTTAATCAATCATGTCAATAAGCGTTCTCATTGAGGCGTTAATATTACATAACGAGAAAAAGCAGTAAAACCGTTATTACTATTTTGTCGAGACTATTTATCACAATGTTGAGGTGAACAATCATCAACATTGTTCGTTATTGAATCAATAAACCTGTGTTTATTAGTGAATTTAATAAACATGGGTTATTTTTTACTTAATTGATTTTTAAAAATTAATTCTATTTTTATGACGCCTGTGAAGGCGACACATGAGGTTGTTTCATGAGCGATAAATCGCAACGCACTGAAAAATTACAAAAAATCCTTGCTCGTTCTGGTCACGGCTCTCGTCGTGAGATTGAAGGTTACCTTCAAGAAGGACGTATTAGCATTGATGGTACAAAAGCAAAATTAGGTGATCGTATTGATGTCACCACAACAGCAAAAATCCGCTTAGATGGCCGTATTTTAAATATTCGCGAAGCCCAAAAAGATGTTTGTCGAGTGTTGGCGTATTATAAACCTGAAGGTGAACTGTGTACTCGTAGTGATCCACAAGGCCGTCCTACCGTTTTCCAACGCCTTCCTCGTCTTAATAGTGCTCGCTGGATCGCTGTAGGACGTCTTGATGTGAATACCAGCGGATTATTGCTATTTACGACAGATGGTGAATTAGCTAACCGCTTAATGCACCCAAGTCGTGAAGTTGAGCGTGAATATGCGGTACGTGTTTTTGGTGAAATTGATGATGCTAAAATTCGTCAGTTAACTCGTGGCGTACAATTGGAAGATGGTCCTGCATCATTTCGCTCTGTTTCTTATCGTGGCGGTGAAGGAATTAACCAATGGTACAACGTTTCACTGACAGAAGGTCGTAACCGTGAAGTTCGTCGTATGTGGGAAGCCGTTGGTGTTCAAGTAAGCCGTCTTATTCGTGTTCGTTATGGTGATATTGATTTACCTAAAGGTTTGCCACGTGGTGGTTGGGTTGAACTTGGATTAGAGCAAATTAATTACTTGCGTCAACTTGTCGAATTAAATGACGAAACAGTGACAAAAGTTGCTGTAGAAAAAGATCAACGCCGAATTAAAGCAAATCAAATTCGTCGTGCGGTTAAGCGTCATACTAAAATATCGGCACGTACGTCTACGTCACCTGCAAAAAGAGCGTCTAGTCGTCGTCAATCGGCAGGAAATAATAAATAAGTTTCGAATAATTATTTATTATTTTAAATTAAAATATCATTTTAAAAAAGAAGTGCCCTATTAAAGTAGGGCGCTTTTTTTTTGACTACTTTCTTTTTATTATAAATCTATTTATGATAATTATTCTATTAGAACGTATTTGTTAATAATTTTATATTTAACGATAAGGTATTCAAAATAATATGTATCGTTATTTTTATTTGATAACTGTGCTATATACAATCTCTTTAGTAACCGGGTGTGATAATCCTGCAATAAGAGAAAAACAAAATGGTGTTTTCTACATCAACAATAATCAATTAGAACTTTTAAAATTCACAATTGATAATACTCATTTTGTAATGGAAAAAGGTGAAGTTAAAAAAATTAAGCTTAATGATGGAATGCATGTGTTGGTTGATAGTCAGGGAAAGAAAAGTGTCTTTATGATCTATCCAGGGAACCGAGGTGGGATTATTAACCCTGACAGAGACATATACTATAGTTTTACAACGGTATTTAAGCAAGAGAGTCGATTATTGGAAAGTATTCGTATAGAAGAGCGTGCAATATGGGTTAACGGTATGCTTGTAAGAGGTGCGATTGCTAGTTCTGACTCTCTTTTTATTGATAACAATATATTCAATTGTGATATCCCAATAGATGAATCAATACCTACTTACTTGCCTGATTGGGAAGGAAACGAAAAGGTAAATGTATTGACTAAATGTTTTTCAAAAGATGATTTTCATCAATATATAGCTAAATATCCTTATGGTATTAATTTTTATTCTGAGCGTGATTTATTAACTCAATATTCAACAAAAGATAATTTTAGTTGGATAGACGAAAATAATACCAGAACGGATAGTTTGCTCCCGTTAGAATATAATTTTAAATTTTGTAATGAAAAATTAACAGGGGAAGCAAAGAGTATTTATAAAATAATGGAGCAATATTTAGCATCAAGGGATCCGGAAGAAAAGCAAGTATTTTATGATGAATATCATAAACATGTAATCAAAATGGCGATTATTTATAATCAACAACTACAGAATAATATTTTTGTTGATAGAGAAGCTTATTTAGAGTTCATGAAAACGAATGGGCGCCTATTTGGCGCAGGTATTTTAGGTGAGCCCATTCTCATTTAATATTTTCTATAATAGTGGCTACCAATCTATGCCTTTTTGCGCTTTTATTCCACTGTCAAAAGCATGTTTGATAGGGCGCATTTCGGTTACGGTATCAGCTAGTTCAATTAATTTTCTATGGCAGCCTCTCCCTGTAATAATTACGTTTTGCTGAGAGGGGCGAGAACTAATCGCTGAAATAACTTCATCTAATGGTAAATAGTTGAAGCTAATCATATAGGTGATTTCATCAAGGATAACGAGATTGTATTCTGGATCATTTAGTAGTTTGAGTGCATATTGCCAAGTATTCAAACAGGCGGCAGTGTCGGCGCTTTTATCTTGAGTTTCCCAAGTAAACCCTGTTTCCATCACATAGAAAGGTACACCAAACTGTTCTAATAGATTACGCTCACCGTTTTCCCAAGTCCCTTTAATAAATTGCACAACACCGACCTTTTTTTGATGGCCAACAGCACGAGTTGCTGTCCCCATCGCCGCCGTCGTTTTCCCTTTACCATTACCTGTAAAGATCATCAAAATACCTTGCTCTCGTTGAGCTTGCTCAATTCGGGTATCGACTTTTTCTTTTAAACGTTGTTGGCGTTTTTGGTGTTGTGCATCATTCATTTTTTACCTCGAATTTACATTATTCAGCTGGGCCGGCTTTGCGACCAGGTTGAGCATCTAAAGATTGTCCTTTCACATCAATGCTGTCATCACTCATTAGGTAGAGGTATAACGGCATTAAATCTTTGGGCGTTTTTAGTTTTTGTGCATTTTCATCTGGGAATGCACTCGCTCTCATTGCGGTACGGGTACCACCCAGGATTAATGCAGTTAATACGTAAGGTACTGTCGTTATATTCTTCATTAAGTACCTGCATAAGGCCTTCTGTTGCGAATTTAGAGACAGAATAAGCCCCCCAACCATAACGACCTTGGCGACCTACACTGGATGTCGTGAGAATAAGGCTTGCATGAGGTGCTTTGAGCATTAGCGGTAATAGTGCTTTTGTCAGCATAAATGTTGCATTGACATTGACTTGCATAACATCATGCCAAAGGTTGCTTGGTTGGTTAATAATAGGCTCAACAACGCCCAATAAACCTGCATTTTGTAATACGCCATCAAGATGAGGGAAGCGTTTAACGAGGGTATCCGCAAATTGCTGAAAGTCATTTTCTGTCGCGGTGAGTAAATCAAGTGGATATAACATAGGTTGTTGGCCACCTGATGTGATGATTTCTTCTTGAACATCTTCAAGTTTTGATAAAGTGCGACCTAATAAGATAAGTGTTGCGCCATATTGCGCATAAGTTAGCGCGGCTTCTTTTCCTATGCCATCACCAGCACCTGTTACTAGAATAATTTTATCTTTTAGCACGCTATGATCCGGTTGATATTGCAACATATTGATATCCTGTCTAGTAAAAAGTAAATAAAGTGTAACGTCTTATTGCTCTAGCGACCAGTTTAGTCTGTTTCTTTGTTTACAATTGCTGACTATTTTCTTTATGGTATTGCCCATAATTATGCCTTTGTGACTAGCGCTAAAGCAGAATTTCGTTAAACTAGGCATATTGGTTTTAGTCAGTGTTATTAACCTTAAAAAGAGGTCTTTGTGGAGTATATTTTACAATATGGACTGTTTTTAGCAGAGATTGCCACTGTTGTCGTGGCTATTATCGCTATTGTGTTGTTTTTTATCGTCATTGGAAATAAAAAGCAAAGTCGAAAAGGAACGTTAAAAGTGACAGATCTTGCTGAAGCTTATGAAGAAAAACAGCGAGTGATGCAACAAGCGAGAATGGATGATGCTGAATTAAAGGTCTGGTACAAAGCGTTTAAAAAACAGCAGAAAAAAGAAAGTAAACAAAGTAAGCACAATGCAAAGGAAGGTAAAAAAGGTGTCGTAAAACCTTGCTTATATGTTCTTGATTTCAAAGGTAGTATGGATGCACATGAAGTGGGTGCATTACGCGAAGAGATCAGCGCCATTCTTTCTGTTGCCCAAACTGGTGATGAAGTTTTACTACGTTTAGAAAGCCCTGGTGGCATGGTCCACGGATATGGACTAGCAGCAGCGCAATTGACACGTTTAAAAGAAAAGGGGATTAAACTCACTGCCGTTGTTGATAAAGTGGCCGCAAGTGGAGGATATATGATGGCCTGTGTGGCAGATAAAATCGTCGCCGCACCTTTCGCGATTATTGGCTCAATTGGTGTTGTTGCTCAAATTCCCAATATTCACCGTTTGCTCAAGAAAAACGATATTGATGTGGAATTACACACTGCTGGTGAATATAAGCGGACATTAACTTTGTTGGGTGAGAACACAGAAGAAGGTCGTGAGAAATTTAAGCAAGATCTCAATGAAACACATCTGTTATTTAAATCTTTTGTACATAAATACCGCCCTCAACTTGATATTGATAGTGTTGCAACAGGTGAATATTGGTACGGCACAGAAGCCCTGAATAAAGGCTTAATTGATGAAGTTGGTGTGAGTGATGATTGGTTAATTAATCACATTAACGACTACGAAGTTTTTTCTGTTCAATATGTTCTTAAAAAGAAAATGGTTGAGCGTGTTACTGGCGGTGCGATGGAAAGCGTTGATAAACTGATGATGCGTTGGGTGCAAAGAAGTAAAAAACCATTGCTATAAGTGAAAATGAATACAGCGATATAAGCACTATTAGCGATACCAAGAAGGTCAAACTTGGTATCGCTGTTATTTTCCTTCCTGCCAATTGACACTTTTTGAGTTTTTCAAACAGAGATATTGATGCTTTATTGGAAAAATTGTTTTTTCAATAAGATAAAAAAAGCCAGTGAAAAATTCACTGGCAATTAAAGAAATAATTGATGTTGCTTAACAACAACAGAGTAAATATTTCCTCTTTCTAGGAAGTGTCAATATAGCGTTAAAAACAGAATAACAATAATTGATATTACTGATTGTATTGATAGGTTGTGTAATCATAAACATCAGACAATAGCTATTCACCTCACCTTTCATTGCATTTGTATTCTTTAATTCCGATTTTTTATGCAAGATATTGTTGAGAAAAAACAACATCTAGCAAGTCACACCTCTTTCTCGATGATGAGATTAAGGGTGAAATAGTCCTAAAGGCGATTTATTCTAGATGATATTTATCAGATAACACATGTGCTAAATGTTTAAACATATTAAAAGCCGCAGTGCTTTTTGTCGTTGGTAAACCCTGTTCATCTAAAAAAAATTCGCCTTTAAATACGAGGACATTACCTTTTTGTTCAACAGAATCCGCATGCATACCTTGTAAATAATCTTCGTGTTCACATATGATTTTATTCGCTTTTTCAAGTAGCATCTCTGTTGTTATAGGTGTAGTTTGTGTTGACATAATCAGTGCTCCTTAGAAAAATAATTTGTTGCGCCTCACTTTTTATCAGGTAGAGTGTGGCATTTTTAAAGCTTAGCTACTCTATATGTAGCAAATATCATTTACCTGTTGCTCGATCAAAGCAGTGAGGTGATTAAAATACCTCAAAAAAAGTAATGAGTTTTGAGCTCAAACAAAAGCTTTGAATAAAACAGGTTGATATATTGCAAAACTAACGCAATATAAAAAAGAGATTTTAAACATTTTTTTAGTTGAGGGTATTAAACAATACCGTCATAACAAAGTTTAATTAGGTAAAGGTAATTATGGGTAAAGCTCTTGTAATCGTGGAGTCCCCGGCAAAAGCCAAAACGATCAATAAATATCTTGGCAATGACTACGTAGTTAAATCTAGCGTGGGTCACATTCGTGATTTGCCCAAGAGTGGTTCTGGCAGCCAGAAGAGCGAAAACTCATCCGCCACGAAAGGCGTGAAAAAGTTAAAAAGGATGAGAAGTCAGCCTTAGTCAGCCGTATGGGAGTCGATCCTTATAATGGATGGAATGCGAACTATCAAATTCTACCTGGCAAAGAAAAAGTGGTGGCTGAACTAAAAGCATTGGCTGATAAAGCTGATCATGTCTATCTCGCAACGGACCTTGACCGCGAAGGAGAAGCTATCGCGTGGCATTTACGCGAAGTTATCGGCGGTGATGATGAACGATTTAGTCGAGTAGTTTTTTAACGAAATCACGAAAAATGCTATTACACAAGCTTTCCAAACTCCAGGTGAATTAAATATAGACCGCGTTAATGCGCAACAAGCACGTCGCTTTATGGATCGTGTTGTGGGTTATATGGTTTCACCTTTACTTTGGAAAAAAGTCGCTCGTGGATTATCTGCGGGCCGAGTACAATCTGTTGCTGTACGCCTATTGGTTGAACGTGAGCGTGAAATTAAAGCCTTTGTTCCTGAAGAATATTGGCAGTTGCACGCATCATTATTAACGCCTGATGAACAACCATTGCGTATGGAAGTTACGCACTATAATGATAAGGCCTTCAACTCAGTTTCATCTGATGAAACACAGGTTGCGGTTAACGCATTAAAGAATGCAACTTTCACAGTAAAAGATCGTGAAGATAGACCAACATCAAGTAAACCAAGTGCACCACTTATCACATCAACCTTACAGCAAGCGGCTAGTACGCGTTTAAGTTTTGGTGTGAAAAAAACAATGATGTTAGCTCAACGCCTTTATGAGGCTGGTTATATTACCTATATGCGTACTGACTCGACTAACTTAAGTCAGGATGCAATTCAAATGGCGCGTGATTATATTAGCGAGCAATTTGGAGCTAAATATTTGCCGAAAGAGCCAAACGTTTATTCGAGCAAAGAAAATTCGCAAGAAGCGCATGAAGCTATTCGTCCTTCAGATGTCAACGTTATTGCAGAATCTTTGAAAGATATGGATAACGATGCCAAACGATTATATCAACTGATTTGGAATCAATTTGTTGCGTGTCAAATGACACCGGCAAAATATGATTCAACGACATTAACCGTCGAATCAGGAGATTATAAACTACGCGCTAAAGGCCGTACTTTACGTTTTGCTGGTTGGACGAAAGTGATGCCAGCGATGCGTAATAAAGATGAGGATAAAACGTTACCAGCTGTTGATGTAGGCGCAAAACTAGCTTTAACTGAGCTAGAACCTACGCAACACTTTACTAAGCCACCAGCACGTTTTAGTGAAGCGACATTAGTTAAAGAATTGGAAAAACGGGGTATTGGTCGCCCTTCAACTTATGCTTCAATCATATCCACTATTCAAGATCGTGGTTACGTGAAAGTTGAAAACCGTCGTTTTTATGCTGAAAAAATGGGTGAAATTGTCACTGATCGCTTAGAAGAAAATTTTAGCGATTTAATGAATTATGATTTTACAGCACAATGGAAGACCACCTCGACCATGTCGCAAACAACGAAGAGAATTGGAAAGCTGTATTAGATGCATTCTTTACTGATTTTAGTCAGCAATTAGAAATCGCTGAAAAAGATCCGGAAGAAGGCGGTATGCGACCAAATCCAATGGTAATAACCTCCATAGAATGCCCAACATGTTCTCGTCATATGGGAATTAGAACAGCCACAACAGGGGTATTCTTAGGATGTTCTGGTTATGCATTACCCCCTAAAGAACGTTGTAAACAGACTATTAATCTTATTCCTGAAGATGAGTTATTGAATATTCTGGAAGGGGAAGATGCAGAAACTAACGCGTTACGTGCACGTCGCCGTTGCCCGAAATGTGGTACTGCAATGGACAGTTACCTGATTGACACGCATCGTAAATTACATGTTTGTGGTAATAATCCGGCATGTGATGGTTATGAGGTCGAAGAGGGTGAATTCCGTTTAAAAGGTTACGAAGGTCCTGTCATAGAGTGTGATAAATGTGGCTCTGAAATGCATCTGAAAATGGGGCGTTTTGGTAAATACATGGGTTGCACCAATGATGAATGTAAAAATACGCGTAAGATCTTAAAAAGTGGTGAAATTGCGCCACCAAAGGAAGATCCAGTTCCACTTCCTGAATTGCTGTGTGAAAAATCTGACGCCTATTTTGTCTTACGTGATGGCGCGGCTGGTGTATTCTTAGCTGCAAATACCTTCCCTAAATCAAGGGAAACACGTGCACCTAAAGTGGAAGAACTTGTTCGCTTTAAAGACAGACTAGCAGAGAAAATGCGTTATTTAGCCGAAGCACCAGTGGCTGATCCTGACGGAAACCCAACAATTGTGCGGTTTAGTCGTAAAACTAAACAACAATATGTTTCTTCAGAGAAAGATGGTAAAGCTACGGGTTGGTCTGCATTTTATGTTGATGGTAAATGGGTTGAGAAAACCAAATAACATTGACATCACGCGATAAATTTAAAAGCGACTAATGAGAGTTAGTCGCTTTTTTTGCATGAAGAAGATAGGCTAATTAAAGTATATTGAAATAGTATAAAATAGTTAATTTCTATTTGTCTGATATTTTACTTTGCTAATAATAAGACGGAGATACTATGAAACTGATGCCTTTGTTACTCTCTGGTTTACTTTTCACGTCAGTGGCAAGTGCTGCCACATTAGATATCACATTAAAAGAAGCACTTCCTACAGGTGCAGGTAACGATATTGGTGTTGTTACCATCACTGAAACTGATTATGGACTGTTATTTACGCCAAAGTTGACCGGATTAACACCCGGTGTACATGGTTTTCACATTCATGCTAATGGTTCTTGTGAGCCAGATATGAAAGAGGGGAAACCTGTTCCTGCTTTAAAAGCTGGTGGCCATTTAGATCCTGAAAAAACGGGTGTTCACTTGGGGCCTTATAATAAAGAAGGGCATTTAGGTGATTTACCTGGATTGGTTGTTAATGATAAAGGTGTTGCTGATTACGCAGTATTAGCACCCAAACTAACTAAACTTGAGCAAGTGAAAGATAAAGCCATAATGGTGCACGTCGGTGGCGATAACTATTCTGATAACCCAGAAGCGCTTGGCGGTGGTGGTGCAAGAATGGCGTGCGGTGTGATTAACTAATTGAATGCCTTTATTGTGTTGAAATCAAAGCTGACATCAAGTCAGCTTTTTTTATGCTTACTTATAGCTTATAACCATTCGATATAACAAAACCTAAATAACCCTATTAATTACGTTAGACCGAAATGAAATAAGTGATATAGTGGTTATATATTACATCTTTATTATTCTTTTTAGTTATATGAATATAAATAGAATAGCGGAATAATAAGTCTTTTGTTGAAGGGATAGCCTCTCTATGAAATTACAACAGTTGCGTTATATCGTTGAAGTGGTGAATAACGATTTAAATGTATCAACCACGGCAGAGCGTTTGTATACATCTCAACCAGGGATAAGTAAGCAGATCCGCATGTTGGAAGATGAGTTAGGTATACAAATATTTTCTCGTAGTGGTAAACACTTAACGCATGTGACGCCTGCAGGTGAAGAGATTGTTAGGCTGTCTAGAGAAATTTTGTCAAAAACAGAAGCCATTCGGGCAGCTGCGGGTGAACACACTTATCCAGATAGAGGTTCACTGTCTATTGCAACAACGCATACACAAGCGCGTTATGTATTGCCACCAGTGATAAAAGGTTTTATTGAGCGTTATCCAGATGTTTCATTGCATATGAATCAAGGTTCACCAACACAAATCGCCGAAGATGTTTGCAGAGGTAAAAGTGATTTTGCGATTGCGACAGAATCACTGCATCTTTATAACGATTTAGTCATGTTGCCTTGTTATCGTTGGAATCGTATTGTGGTGGTTTCTAAAGATCATCCTTTGGCTCAAAAACGAGAAGTGACATTAAAAGAGCTTGCTGGTTACGATATCGTGACCTATACCCAAGGTTTTACCGGGCGTTCTGATCTTGATGATGCCTTTGGTAAAGTCGGTTTAAAACCTAAAATTGTTTTCACTGCAACGGATGCCGATGTCATTAAAACGTATGTAAGATTGCATTTAGGTATTGGTGTGATTGCCAGTATGGCGTTTGATCCTGTGCTGGACAGTGATTTAGTGGCGATTGATATGCGTGATAAATTTAGCTATAGCACTACTAAAATTGCCTTCCGCCGTAGTGGTTTCTTACGTGGTTATATGTATGATTTTATGTGGCGTTTTGCACCACATCTTACTCGAAATTTAATTGAACAAGCTGTCGCATTGCGAACTCATGAAGAAATTGAAGAGCTATTTAAAGAGATAGAATTACCATTAGTGTAATACTGAAAGGCGGGTAATTCCCGCCTTCAAGCGTGTTCATAAATCTTAATCCTATATAACTTATTTCAGATAAAAATCCCCACTAAAAAAAGCGTCTGACTTTGTAATGCTGAGTTGACGATACTTGTTTAAAAAATTATAAAATTGTTGATTAATTTGCGGATCATCAAGTGCGTTAGCATCAAAGATAGACGTGATAGTGCTGTACTCTAAAGAAATCGTGAATTTACGTCCAATGCAACTGGCGAGTAACATTTTGGCTGATTGATAGGAAAAACGTAAGCTTAAGATTTTTAATTTAGGCACAAAAATAAGATGGTTATTATGATTGAGGATCTCGGTTACTCCCGCAATGGTTATTGTTTGGTAACTATCTAATGATTGACGTAATCCAATTTCTATCTTTTGGCCTTGAGTGCGTAAAAAATCAATAAACTCTCCTAATGCAGGAGAGGTGGTATTAATCGCTACACCAAGTAATAATTGAATAAAAGCTTGAGCCACCGATAAATTAAATGTTTGTTTATGGAGTTTTTTTGTTTCAATTTTATTGTGTCCTAAAAGAGGAAGATGATTAAGTGTATCTAACCAATGTTCAGGGCGATAATAAGCCTCGTTATCCTCTTTTTTTAATGCAGCAAGATGGTTTGCCATAATAGAAATAAGGCCAATTTGAATATTTTTAAGTTGAGACATCCTTTCTATTTCAAATTCTTCAAAAGACTTTGGTGATGCGATGATAAATTGTACAAGACCTTCTGTATCTTTTAGATTTTGAGAATGTAATGAATTTATCGACAAGGTTTGTGGAAAAGGAGGGGTAATAGGTTCAGCAAAGTAACGATCGGCGCTCATTATATTGTTGAGTAACTCAGATTGTTTATTATTCATAAATATTATCCTTTCATAGTGATACCTCCGTTATTAAATCTTAATTAGACAAAAATCCTGAGACTAAATTTTATTAACTCTATGACATCAATAACATTACGTTAACAAATTGTGTGGTCTTTAAGCGAAATTTTGCGTTATATGATATGTCTTAATAGATAACCTTACCTATTTTGATAGTTTATTAAACATGCTGTCAGTATAAAAATAAGAAGGAGGAGCTATGTCGTTACGCTTGAAAACAAAGAGTCATTCCACGCTCTTAGTCGGATCTCAAGAATATGAGTACTACCGTCTTTCAGAAGTTGCTCGTCAATTAGGCGATATTACCCGTCTTCCTAAGTCTCTGAAGGTGTTACTAGAAAATTTAGTCCGTTATCTTGATAACGATACTGTTGTTGAAGAGGATATTAAGGCATTAGTTGATTGGCAAAAAACAGCTCATGTATCACGTGAAATTGCCTATCGACCAGCAAGAGTTCTTATGCAAGATTTTACGGGGGTACCAGCTGTTGTCGATTTAGCTGCCATGCGCGAAGCCGTAAAATCTTTGGGAGGACAAGTGGAGAAAGTGAATCCACTATCGCCCGTTGATTTAGTGATTGACCACTCTGTTATGGTTGATGAATACGCCAGTAAAAATGCGTTTGCTGGAAAACGTTGAAATAGAAATGGAGCGTAATTATGAACGTTACCTTTTCTTACGTTGGGGACAGCAATCCTTTGAACGTTTTCGTGTTGTGCCACCAGGAACAGGAATTTGCCATCAGGTCAACCTTGAGTATTTAGGTAAAGCCATCTGGTCTGAAGAGCAAAATGGCCGTTATGTGGCTTATCCTGATACCTTAGTAGGAACAGATTCTCACACCACGATGATTAATGGCCTTGGTGTTTTAGGTTGGGGGTTGGGGGTATTGAAGCGGAAGCTGCGATGTTAGGGCAGCCTATTTCAATGCTTATTCCTGATGTTGTCGGTTTTAAACTGACAGAAAACTGCGAGAAGGTATTACAGCAACAGATCTTGTCCTCACTGTCACTCAAATGTTACGAGCCCACGGTGTAGTAGGAAAATTTGTTGAGTTCTACGGAGATGGTTTAGCCTCATTACCTTTAGCTGATCGGCAACGATAGCGAATATGTCTCCAGAGTATGGTGCGACCTGTGGATTCTTCCCAATAGATGAAATCACTCTTGATTACTTGCGTTTAACAGGACGCGAAGAACAAGAAATTGCTCTGGTTGAAGCTTATAGTAAAGAGCAAGGTTTATGGCGTCATACAGGTGATGAGCCTATCTTCACCTCTACATTATCTCTTGATATGGGAACTGTTGAAGCAAGCCTAGCCGGGCCTAAACGTCCTCAAGATAGAGTGAATTTATCAAGTGTTCCTAATGCATTTAAAGCGGCAGTAGAGCTTGAAGCAAACAAGAAAACCACTTTCACACTTTCCTGAAGTAAAAATTGATGGTTATCCTGAATTTAAACTCACTGATGGTGCTGTTGTGATTGCGGCGATCACATCTTGTACAAATACTTCAAACCCGAATGTCTTAATGGCTGCGGGATTGCTGGCTAAAAATGCGGTAGAAAAAGGATTGCAGCGTAAGCCTTGGGTTAAATCCTCTTTAGCACCTGGCTCTAAAGTCGTCACAGACTATCTTAATTTAGCGGGGTTAACCCCTTATCTTGACGAGTTAGGTTTTAATCTTGTGGGATATGGTTGTACAACGTGTATTGGTAATTCAGGGCCTTTATTAGCACCAATTGAAAGTGCAATTAAAGACAATGATTTAACCATTGCTGCAGTATTATCAGGTAACCGTAACTTTGAAGGTCGAATTCATCCGTTAGTGAAAACCAACTGGCTTGCTTCGCCACCATTGGTGGTTGCTTATGCATTGTCAGGAAATATGAATATTGATCTTACTAAAGAACCTTTAGGTAAAGATAAACAAGGTAACCCTGTTTATTTAAAAGATATTTGGCCTGATAGTAAGGCGATTGCGGATGCCGTCGAAAAAGTGAAAACGGAGATGTTCCACAAAGAGTACTCTGCTGTATTTGAAGGGGATGAAACGTGGAAATCACTGAAAACACAAAACACACCCGTTTATACTTGGCAACCTGATTCTACCTATATTCGTCACCCTCCTTTCTTTAAAGGAATGACAAAAAACGCCTGCACCGATTAACGATATTCACCAAGCCAGTATCTTGGCAATATTAGGTGATTCAGTAACAACTGACCATATATCTCCCGCTGGAAATATTAAAGCGGATAGCCCCGCAGGGCGCTATTTACGTGAACATGGCGTAGAGCCTAAAGATTTTAACTCATACGGTTCTAGACGTGGTAATCATGAAGTGATGATGCGAGGAACTTTTGCTAATATTCGTATTCGTAATGAAATGGTACCAGGAGTTGAAGGCGGTTTTACCAAGCATATTCCAACCGGTGAAACGTTAGCAATTTATGATGCTGCTATGCGTTATCAGCAAGAAAATACGCCATTGGCGATAATTGCAGGGAATGAGTATGGTTCTGGCTCTAGTCGTGACTGGGCGGCGAAAGGAACTCGTTTATTAGGTGTTCGTGTCGTGATTGCGGGCTCTTTTGAGCGTATTCATCGTTCTAACTTGATTGGTATGGGCGTTTTACCGTTAGAATTCCCAGAAGGCGTTACACGTCAAACATTAGGCTTAAAAGGTGATGAGAAAATTGAGATCACTGGGCTTAATACATTAACACCAGGTCAAGATGTCGCGGTTAATCTTACTTTCGCAGATAATCGCACAGAAACGATTATGGCGCGTTGTCGTATTGATACTCAAACTGAACTTGCTTATTTCCAACATGGTGGCATATTGCATTATGTTATTCGTAATATGCTGTAATTAGTCTTATCGTTATAGAAATAAGAAACGCCTCATTATTTTTATAATAATGGGGCGTTTTTATGTATTTGTAATAATAATTACCAGCCTTGTATAGCGCCACCGTTAAAAATAGTTTCGGCCGCTGTTGCGACTTCGGGGGATTGGTAAGCTTTTATAAAATCCTGTACATTATTAGCGTCTTTATTGTCTTCCCTTGCCACTATGATATTGGTATAAGGGGAGTTTTTATCTTCAATAAAAATGCTGTCTTTTGTCGGGGATAAATTGATTTGTTGAATATACGTGGTGCTAATAATCGCAACCGTGACTTTAGGATCGTTTAATACTCGTGGTAATTGCGCACCTTCTAGCGCCATAATTTTTAATTTAAGAGGATTATCAATAATATCAATAGCAGTAGGTAATAAGCCACTATTGGGTTTTAATGTGATAAGTTTTTCTTTATCTAATAACAGTAAGGCTCGGCCCAAGTTGGTTGGATCGTTAGGAACTGCAATGGTATCGCCAGATTTTAATTCAGAAGGGTGTTTAATTTTTGTTGAATAGCCCGCCATAGGAAAAACAAAAGTATTGCCCACAGCCACTAAATTATAACCACGAGATTTATTATCTTGAGCAAGAAAAGGACGATGTTGAAAAACATTCGCATCTAACTCTTTATTTGCGGTGGGATCGTTCGGTAATAAAGAGCCACTAAACCCCACTAACTCAACGTCTAAACCATATTTTTCTTTTGCGACTTTTTTCGCTATTTCAGCCACATCTTGTTCAGCACCATTTATTACGCCAACTTTGATTGAATAGCGGTTTTTATCGCTATTATCACAGCCCGTTAATAACGTTCCTACTAATAAAAGTGCACCCAAAATCCTACCTGAAAAATGTAATGGCATAATATCTTCCTATCAAAATTTATTTAGTAATAAATAACTTAGAATCAGATGGATAGTCAATGAAATCGAATATGACAATTTTTCACATGATATACTTTAAAGATAAAAATAAGTAAAAAAGCAAGATGTAAGAAAATGAACAGAGAGATAAAGAAGTGAATAAACAAGATAATAGGTAAAAGTCATCAAATAAAAAATCCGAGTGATGAAACTCGGATTTGAAAATAATTAATGCTATGTTGTTGCTTTATTATTGCGCTTTCTTAAATAAAAGATGGCCCATTTTATCGGCTTTGGTATCTAGATAATGCGCATTACTTGGATTACGACCCACAATTAAAGGCACTCGTTCTATCACATTAATACCCGCTGCTTTCATGATTTCAATTTTCTTCGGATTATTGGTTAATAATCGTACTTCATGAACGCCTAACAAATTATACATATCAGCGCAAAGGGTAAAATCACGTTCATCAGCTTTAAAACCTAATTCAAGGTTCGCTTCAACGGTATCTAATCCTTTATCTTGTAATGCATAAGCTCTTATTTTATTTAGTAAGCCAATATTACGACCTTCTTGGCGGTGATAAAGTAATACGCCACGACCTGTTTTACTTATTTGTGAAAGCGCGGCTTCAAGTTGGAAACCACAATCACAACGTAGGCTAAATAAAGCGTCACCCGTTAGGCATTCCGAATGAATACGAGATAATACGGGCTCTGTGCCCGATATATCGCCATAAACAAGAGCGACATGATCTTTACCTGTTGCGATTTCTTCAAAACCGACCATTAAAAACTCGCCAAAAGGCGTTGGTAGCTTTGCTTCTGCGATTCGTCTTAATTTCATTATTTTTGACTCATAATTTCAGGTGAAACTCTCGTTCAAGATTATACACTTTATAACGAGAACAAAGAGAAATAAAACACTGAAATATTTCCATGTCTAATTGGCAAGGGAAATAGGTAACACACACTTATAAAATCACACCACAATAAATTATCAGATTTTGGACCTTATTGCATAATGATTTATTGCTAAACGAGCATCGTTTATACTGATTGTCTTTAAGTACGAATGAAAGACAATATTTATATTTGAAAAGAGGCTAATATATTGAATAAGCATTTCACTCAATTAATTTTATTAGGCAGTATATTGCTCTTAATCGTGCCTAGTGCAGTGTTGATCGTGGGATGGCAATGGCAACCTACCGATCACCCTTTAGGGGGTATCAGTACATTGTGGATAGCAAACAGTGCAGCAAAACCTTGGGGGGCCGTGACGATTATTGTTTTGTTAGCGTTGCTTTTTGTGGTTTTAAAATTAAAACGTTACCATTTCATGCAACTGGCCGTGATAATTATTGCGACCTTATCTATTGGGCAATTAATTAAGGTTGCAGTTAAAAATACAGTAAAAGAGCCTCGTCCTTATGTTGTTTGGGTGAGTGAGAATTTGCATATTACTCCAGAGGCTTTTTATCAAGTATCAAGACCTGAGCGAGAACAATTGCTCCAAAATGGATTTGCTAACTCACCGATGATCCCAGAATGGCAACTTAAACATTGGAAAGCTGAAACGGGTTATGCTTTTCCATCCGGTCATAGTTTATTTTCAGCAACACTCGCCTTGTTTGTTTTTGTCCTTTTTATGTTGCGTCGTCATTATTTTTTAGCATCACTCGGGTTATTATGGGGAATCGATGTCACGGTAGGGCGTATTGTATTAGGAATGCACTGGGCATCTGATGTGATTATCGGTATTCTTATCAGTACAGCGCTGGTTTGGTGTGCATTTAAGGTGATTGAGCGACGTATATTACTCAAATCCTGACAATAGCCCTTATTTTTGAGATACAGAATGTCTTTTTCGATATTTATGTGAAAAAATATACGAAAATCAGTTGATTCTAAGAAATGACTTTCTTTGTGCGCAGTGAAAATGCTACCTTTATCTGTCCATTAAAGAAAAGAGAATAAAAAAGGAAATAATGTGAAAAAAGTCCTACTTTTTATTTTAGTTATTCTTATTTTTGCCATCGTGGTTATTGCCATGACTTTGGGCTCAAATAACGATCAGGTAGTCACATTCAATTACCTTATTGCTCAAGGTGAATATCGTATTTCTACCTTGTTAGCCACACTGTTTGGTGTAGGTTTTGTTCTTGGTTGGATTGTGAGTGGTATTTTTTATTTACGTGTACGCTTATCTTTAGGCCGAGCAAAACGTAAAATCAAACGGCTTGAAAGCGCTCAAACAAAACAAGAAAACCAAGAAAGTCGCCCAATGGTTGCTTCTGCTACGAAATAAGGACGATAGCTGATGCTAGAATTGCTGTTTCTGTTATTACCTGTCGCGGCGGCTTACGGCTGGTATATGGGGCGTCGTGGTGCCCAACAGGATAAACAGCAGAATGCCGATCGCCTGTCACGAGAATACGTGGCGGGTGTTAACTTTTTACTTTCTGATCAACAAGATAAAGCAGTAGATCTCTTCCTTGAAATGCTTAAAGAAGATAGCTCTGCGTTTGAAGCTCATCTTACATTAGGCAATCTTTTCCGCTCTCGTGGCGAAGTTGAACGCGCAATACGTATTCACCAATCCTTAATGGAAAGTGCTGCACTTTCTTTTGAACAACGCCTTCTTGCTGTTCAACAACTCGGTCGTGACTATGTCGCCGCAGGAGTTTACGATCGTGCTGAAAATATGTTTCAGCAACTTATTGATGAGCAAGAGTTTCGCCAAAGTGCTTTACAATCCTTGCTGGCTATTTACCAGTTAACCAGCGATTGGAGCAAAGCCATTGACATGGCTGAAAAATTGGTGAAATTAGGTCAGCATGAGTTAAAAGAACAAATTTCACATTTTTACTGTGAATTGGCACTTCAAGAAATGAGTAGTGATAATCTTGATAGTGCACTTAATTTTCTACAAAAAGCAGGGCAAGCAGATCCCTTCTGTGCCCGTGTTTCAATTATGTATGGTCGTATTTATATTGCTCGTGATGAAAAACAAAAAGCCATTGACGTGCTGATGAACGTTATTGAGCAAGATAAAGAGATGGTCAGTGAAACATTACCTATGCTTTTTGAATGTTTTCAAGCACAGGAAGATACCTCTCGTTGGGAGGCGTATTTACGCCAATGTGTCGATAGTAATTGTGGTGCAATTGCCGAGCTTTACTTGGCAGATATTATTGAAGCCAAAGAAGGTATTGAAGCAGCTCAGCTTTATATTAATCGCCAATTAGAACGCCATCCTACGATGAGACTTTTCTATCGGTTAATGCGTTACCATTTAGCAGAAGCAGAAGAAGGTCGAGCCAAAGAGAGCCTTATCTTATTGCGTTACATGGTCGGTGAACAAATTCGCACCAAACCGGATTATCGTTGCCATAAATGTGGTTTTACCTCTCATGCATTATATTGGCATTGTCCATCCTGTCGTTCATGGGATACCGTTAAACCTATTCGCGGTTTAGATGGTCAGTGACAATGTCACTTTTTTAATAGTCTCTTTATAAATAAAGGCCCTAAAATGTCATTTCATTGTGATAAAAAATCGCCCGAGTTCACCTGCGCGCCCGTTATTGTGGCATTAGACTATGAAGATCAAAAAAGTGCGTTAGATTTTGCACAACGTATCGATCCCTCATCTTGCCGTTTAAAAATTGGTAAAGAGATGTTTACCCGTTTTGGGCCTCAGTTTGTCACACAGCTACAAAAAGGTGGCTTTGATATTTTCTTGGATCTGAAATTTCATGATATTCCCAATACCGTTGCAAGAGCGGTTGCAGCTGCCGCTGATTTAGGTGTGTGGATGGTGAACGTACATGCAAGTGGTGGAAGTCGTATGATGCGCGCCGCTAAAGAGAGTCTTGCCTCTTATGGCAAAGACGCGCCACTTTTAACGGCAGTAACTGTGTTAACCAGTATGGATCACTCTGATTTGATTGAGTTGGGCATAACATTGACACCCGCAGAACAAGCAGAACGTTTAGCGTTATTGACAAAATCTTGTGGTCTTGATGGTGTTGTTTGTTCTGCGCATGAAGCAACACGTTTTAAACAAGTTTGTGGTGATGATTTCTTATTAGTGACACCGGGTATTCGCCCAACAGGGAGTGATATTGGTGATCAGCGTCGCGTAATGACACCAGAACAAGCCGTTTTAGCGGGCGTTGATTATATGGTGATTGGGCGTCCAATTACACGTAGTGATAATCCTCTTGAAACATTACAACAAATTAATCGCTCTATACAAGGTATGTAATTAATATGGATAATAACTCTCGTTTGGTTTACTCCACAGATGCGGGTCGCATTAAAGAAGAAGAGCAAAAGCCAGCGCGCCCAGCCGGTGATGGTATTGTTCGTATTCAACGTCAAACTAGTGGACGTAAAGGAAAAGGGGTTTGCGTTGTTTCAGGTATCGATCTGGATGATGCTGAGCTGGTCAAACTTGCCGCCGAACTAAAGAAAAAATATGGCTGTGGTGGTAGTGTAAAAGACGGTTTAATTGAGATCCAAGGTGACAAACGTGATTTAATTAAATCGCTATTAGAAGCCAAAGGAATGAAAGTGAAACTTGCTGGTGGCTAATTTATTTAGCTAGCTAGATAGCAACAAAATGAATAATAGTGCGCTAATTTTCTATTGAAATTGGCGCATTTTTTATTGTCATTAATAGATGTATTTTAAAGGTATTTTATGAAAGCGTATTTGATGATTGTAACGTTGTTGTATTCTTCTGCGCTTTTGGCAGAAAGCAAAATGGATAAAGTGATTGTCCATGATCAATATTGTTCTTCACCAGAGCAAACGTTGGATGAAGTCTTTGAGAATGGGTCGCTAACACATTGTATTTATACAGGGCTTTCAATTGCAGATGCATATAAAAAATATGTCAATGAGCATGATGAAGAATACCTTGAAAAAATTATTAAGGTGAACAATAACATCCAGAAAGAGTATACAAAAGACGGTGTTTTTGTTGATTATAAATGGGAAAATCCGAAAAAATTAATGATAGAACAGCAGTTTGCAGGTGGTTTTAGCGAAATTTTATTAGAAGAAGATCAAAAAGGTACAAAAATCACGATCACAGGCCATCCCGATTAAGGATTAACTAAGTAGTGAAGTCCGTAAGTAAGATTGTAGGTGACAATGTCACCTACTTGTTTATATTTCATTTTATTCTTTCTCTTCGATTTTTAGATAATTCACCGGTACGAAAAGTGTTAACCATACACCATTATCAGACTGATAAAACTCAAAACCTTCACTAAACATTTTTTCACTATCGACAATTAAAACAACTGCTTTTCCATGACGATTGCCGACATTCACTGCTGTTTTATAATCTTGTGATAGATGAACATATTGGCGACCGTTAGGTATTAAACCTTGATTAAAAATACTGTCGATAAAGCGAGTCGCTGTGCCATGATAAAGTATTTTGGGAGGAGTAATAGCTTGGTAAGCAACCGTAGTCTTAAGCGAGTGTCCTTGAACGGCACGAATAAAAAGCCCATCTTCTGAAATAGCGAAACGCTTTTTATCATTCGTTTTGACCACATCGTTGATAAGTTCAAGGGTTAGTGGCGTGCCTTTCTTCTGCGTTAACAAGATCAATTGTGATATTTCACCCCATCCTTGAGCATCAAGTGATAAGCCAATACTTTCAGGGGCGTGTCGTAATATATAGCTTAAGAAACGGCTAATTTGCACTTTATCTTTCATAATTCAATCCATTTGTTATTTATTAAATTTATGAGACGGGCATGTTATTTTCCCAATCCCATAAAAAATCTCCTTTTCATACTCTTTAAATTTCTAGTGTTATGTCTAACAAAGATAAGAGGCATAAAAAAACTGATAGCTCAAAATGAACTATCAGTTTTATTGTATACCGATTGTAGGTTAATTAGATAGGGCGAGCAACGACATTGCGCGTTTCTAGTTTTACATCTTCGATACGAACGGGAATGATATCATTGAGTTTATAAGCGCTTTCGCCTTTTACAATAACCGTCCCCGTTTCTTGACTGCATTGAATTTCATCACGTACAGCATGTAAGAATGGCGCAGGAATAAAGGCGACAGCTCCATTTTCAACTAAACGAACACGAATACCACCACGTGTAATATCGATAATTTCAGCGTTAAATGGCGTTTCAGTACCTGCAAAAGGTTTTAAGAAACGGGCATATAACCAATCTCCCACATCTCTCTCGGCCATACGATTAGCACGACGGCGTTCTGCAATACGAATACCATCTTCTTCTTGTGGTTTTTCAGCATGTTCTTTGCTGATAATCGCTTTTAGCAAACGGTGATTTAAAATATCACTGTATTTACGAATTGGTGAAGTCCATGTTGCGTAAGCTTCCAACCCTAAACCAAAGTGAGGACCCGGCTCTGATTTGATTTCAGCAAAGTTTTTGATAACGACGAATACGGCTATCAAGGAATTGATTTGGTTGGTTATCGAGCTCACGACGTAATTGGCAGAAACCTTCAAGGGTTAACAAACTTTCAGAAGTGGTTTCAATACCATTATCCTTTAGAGTTTGTACAACTTGATCGATATAAAGTGGATCAAAACCAGTGTGAACGTTATAAACACCAAAGCCTAAATTTTTTGCTAGCACTTTAGCTGCACAGATATTGGCCGTGATCATCGCTTCTTCAACAATGCGGTTGGCGATACGGCGTTTTTCCGCAACGATATCTAAAACATTACCACCTTCATCAAGAATAAAACGATAATCAGGACGTTCTTTAAAGACTAGAGCATGTTTTTCGCGCCATTCATGACGTTTTTCACACATCTCTTTTAATAACATTACTTGCTCATGTACGATGTCATTTTCAGGTTTCCAATCGCTGTTACCGCTTTCTAACCAATCTGAAATATGGTCGTAAACCAGTTTAGCTTTGGATTCTACCCACGCAGAATAGAAGTGAATATCTTCAAGCAGAGAGCCATCTTCAGTGATACTGACTTGGCAGACTAAAGCAGGGCGTTTTTCATTAGGACGTAATGAACAGATGTTATCTGACAGTTCGCGAGGCAACATTGGGATATTAAAGCCGGGCAGATAGTTAGTCAGTGCACGTTGTGCTGCAATTTTATCTAATTCACTATTTGGCAGAATATAAGCCGTAGGATCGGCAATGGCAATAAATAGCGTTAATTGACCGTTCTCTTCTTTACGAATAAAGAGTGCATCATCCATATCTTCTGTTGATGCACTATCAATAGTGACAAAATAGAGAGAAGTCAGATCTTCACGAGGTAAAATATCATGTAATGTAAGCGTTTCATTACCCATTTCAGGTGCATCACGTTCAAGCTGATGACGCATTAAAGTCACCCACCAAGGTGCAAAGTGATCATCTTTATCTGTGATGTAGTCTGTTATTTCGGCTTGAAAGCCTTTATCACCTTTATTCAGTGGGTGACGACGCATTACGGCAACAGCCCAATCTTGATTGACAAAACTATGTGTTAAGTTTTGAGCTGGGCGACAAGGGATTGCGTCTTTTAGGAGAGGGTGATCTGGTATTATCCACAGACGGTTATCTCCCTCTTTTTTCTGAATACGGCCGACAAATCGGGTTAAGAAAGGTTCTACTAACTCTTCAGGCTCAACCGACTCTTTATCGCCGTTTGTATGAACGGTAGCAATAACGCGGTCACCGTGCATCACTTTTTTCATTTGCGGAGGGGGAATAAAATAGCTTTTCTGACCATCAACTTCAAGGAAGCCAAAGCCTTTATCTGTTCCCTTTACAAGGCCTTCCACGCGCGGTGTTTGGGCATGGAGTTGCTGTTTTAGCTGTGCAAGCAGCGGATTGTCTTGAAACATATTTTTCCGGAAAGTCGGCAGTTTTAATAATAAAAGTGGGCAATAGTTTTATTCGATTGTGTGTAGCGACGCAAGTAATATCGCATCAGAAAAACAGACAAATCGGCAAATTTTTATTCAGGATCTGTTTTTTCTTTAAATTCACACAGATCTTCAATAATACAAGAGCCACACCGTGGTTTTCGTGCAATACAGGTATAACGGCCATGAAGAATAAGCCAATGATGGCAATCAACTTTAAATTCTGCCGGAACAACCTTTAAGAGTTTTTGCTCAACTTCATTGACATTCTTACCAGGGGCAAAGCCTGTGCGATTACTCACTCTAAAGATATGTGTATCGACAGCAATAGTTGGCCAACCAAATGCGGTATTTAAAACAACATTTGCAGTTTTGCGACCAACACCAGGTAAAGCTTCAAGGGCTTCTCTGTTTTCAGGGACTTCACTGTGATGTTTATCCACTAAAATCTGACAGGTCTTAATCACATTTTCAGCTTTAGTATTATATAGGCCAATGGTTTTAATGTATTTCTTAAGCCCATCCACCCCTAAATCTAGGATTGCTTGTGGTGTATTGGCAACAGGATAAAGCTTAGCGGTTGCCTTATTGACACTCACATCGGTGGCTTGTGCAGAGAGTAACACGGAGATCAATAGTTCAAACGGAGAGTCAAATTTTAGCTCTGTCGTAGGTTGCGGATTGTTATCACGCAACCGAGTTAGAATTTCAATACGTTTTGCTTGATTCATTATGCTCACAAATTAATTTTTAACGATATGACTACCACAGCCTTGTTCTTTTTCGTAAGTTTTCATTGTCGAAGCGCTGCGCTTTTTCTGTCTTTCATCGATAAGGTATTTTCCCGCTAACATAAAGCCTAAACCGATAAAAGCACCTGGCGGTAAAATGGCAAGTAAGAAGGGTGAATCTAAATGAACTATTTCGATTCTTAATACTTGAGCCCATTCACCTAACAGTAAATCTGCACCGTCAAATAATGTTCCGTTACCTAAAATTTCACGGATCGCGCCTAATACAAAGAGTGCGGCTGTTGCCCCTAATCCCATAGCTAAACCATCAATGGCAGAAGGAAAGACTTCATTTTTAGCGGCGAAGGCTTCAGCACGGCCAATAACAATACAGTTGGTGACTATTAATGGAATAAAGATCCCCAACGATTGGTATAAACCATAAGCGTATGCGTTGATCAGTAATTGCACAGCACTGACGACAGACGCGATTATCATAACATAAATTGGGATACGAATTTCAGAAGGAACCAGCGACGTAAACTTGAAACTGCCACATTGGTGCAAAATAATACTAATGTTGTCGCAAGCCCTAAACCTAATGCGTTAGTTGCTGTTGAAGAAACGGCGAGTAAAGGACATAAGCCAAGTAATTGCACTAGGGCTGAGTTGTTTGTCCATAACCCTTGAGCAAAGAGCGTTTTAATGGAGTTCATATTAATTCGCCTCACAGACAGAGAGTGTTTCTAGCTTCTCTGGTAATGATTGTATTAGCCATGCTGTACGTTTTGATGAGTTAATAACAGCGCGGGGGGTGATCGTCGCACCTGTAAATTGATCAAAATCGCCACCATCTTTTTTTACTGCCCAATGTGGATCGTTTTCACTGGAAATGAATTTATGGCTCAGTGTTGTGATCCAATCAGAAATGCGTGTTTCAATTTTTATCACCTAGACCGGGAGTTTCGTTATGTGCGGTTACACGAACACCTAGAACGTTACCTTTAAAGTCAGCACCAACAAGAAGTTCGATTGCACCTGAATAGCCATCTGGCGCGGTAGATTCTAAGGCCGCTGCAACAGGTTTTCCTTCTAAACGCGCTACATAAAGTTTATGAGGGGTTGAATTTCCCAATTCAGGTGCCGTAAGTAGATAACAATCTTTAGAAAGTTCATTGTCATACATTGTTTGAGGGATCACTTGATCCAATAATTTTTGTTTTTCTATAGCCACTTGCTCTGCAATGGTATCTGCGGTTAAGTGGTATACCACCGCGGTTAAACCTGTTGTACAAGCCGCAAAGACAGCTAATGTTAGCCCATGACGTTTTAAGATCTCGATCATCATTTTCTCCTTGGCACATTAATGCCCATAAACACGAGGGCGTGTATAGCTATCAATTAAAGGTACAGCGATATTGGCAAGTAATACAGAGAAAGCAACTGCATCGGGATATCCGCCATAAACGCGTATAATCCAAACTAACAAACCAATCATACCCGCATAAATTAAACGACCTTTAGGGGTTGTTGAGGCACTCACAGGATCTGTCGCAATAAAGAAAGCACCTAACATCGTTGCACCTGAGAAAATTTGTAATAGAGGTTGGGAGTAACGAGTAGGATCGATACCCCAACTAATAACAGAACATAAGGCTAACATTGAGATCATTGCAACAGGGATATGCCAGCTAATAATGCGTTTATAAAGTAGAACTAATCCACCAATTAAATAAGCGACATTCACCCATTGCCAGCCAATGCCGGCAAATTTCCCTTGTAAAATAGGTGTCGCTAACACTTCATCAATAGAGTGGGTTAATAAGCCTGTTTTAAAGCTATCAAGAGGTGTAGCTTGCGTAATGCCATCAATGGAGCGTCTTAAATCTTCAAGTGTTAAGCCTGATGATGTATGACCTGTAAAGAAGATATTTAAACTGTCCATGAAATTGTAAGAGACAGCTTGTAATTCAACAGGAGGCATCCACGATGTCATCTGTACTGGGAATGAGATCAATAAGACCACATAACCTACCATTGCCGGGTTAAATGGGTTTTGCCCTAAACCGCCATAAATGTGTTTTGCGATAACAACAGCAATAAAGGTGCCTAAGACAATTATCCACCATGGTGCTAAAGGTGGAATACTAATGGCGAGTAATACACCAGTAAGCAGTGCGGAGTTATCTTTGAGGTAACGTAAAGGATCTTCTTTTTTGAGTTTTACGCAGACAGTTTCAGCCACAAGTGCGACGATTATGGCTAATATAATTTGGTAAATAGTGCCTAAACCAAAGAAGTAGATCTGACTGATGATCCCCGGCAATGTGGCTAAAATAACCCATAGCATAACTTGGCTAGTGGATTGCTGATTATGCGTAAAAGGTGAACTCGCAATTTTTAATTTACTGTTGTTATTTTGTATCGGTCTAAATTTCATCTGTGATTAATCCAAGGTAACTTCTTCTTTAGCACGACGCTGTTCGGCTTCTTTTTTCGCTTTTACTCTGGCAATGGCTGCAGCAACAGCCGCTTTGCGTGGATCGACTTCTTCGGTTTCAGCGCTTTCAGCAGGGGCTTCAACAGTTGGCGTTGCTTGAGAAGCTTGCTGTGCTTTTTTGGCTTTCACACGCGCCAATGCTGCAGCAACAGCCGCTTTGCGCGGATCGACTTCTTCGGTTTCAGCGCTTTCAGCAGGGGCTTCAACAGTTGGCGTTGCTTGAGAAGTTTGCTGTGCTTTTTTGGCTTTCACACGCGCCAATGCTGCAGCAACAGCCGCTTTGCGCGGATCGACTTCTTCGGTTTCAGCGCTTTCAGCAGGGGCTTCAACAGTTGGCGTTGCTTGAGAAGTTTGCTGTGCTTTTTTGGCTTTCACACGCGCCAATGCTGCAGCAACAGCCGCTTTGCGCGGATCGACTTCTTCGGTTTCAGCGCTTTCAGCAGGGGCTTCAACAGTTGGCGTTGCTTGAGAAGCTTGCTGTGCTTTTTTGGCTTTCACACGCGCCAATGCTGCAGCAACAGCCGCTTTGCGCGGATCGACTTCTTCGGTTTCAGCGCTTTCAGCAGGGGCTTCAACAGTTGGCGTTGCTTGAGAAGCTTGCTGTGCTTTTTTGGCTTTCACACGCGCCAATGCTGCAGCAACAGCTGCTTTGCGCGGATCAGCATCTTCGTTGTCACTTACTGTATTATCATTTGAGGCTTCTAATGCTTTTTGCTGTGCTAATTTGGCTGCTTGTTTTGCTCTGACTTCCTCTTTACGCTTTCTACGTGCGGCGATAGCAGCTGTGTTATCTGGCTCTTCACCTGCTTTCACAGAAATAATTTTACCGATACTCTGTTTTTCTTTTACACGAGAGAGCGCAGATTGAACTTCATTATGTTCATTATCATCAAGTTTAACTGCGGCACGTTGATGTCTTGCTTCACGCTCAAGTTTCTCACGTTCCATACGTAATTTTTTGGCTTCAAAACGCGCTTTCGCTTCAGCTGCGCGTTTGGCTTCCGCATCAATTTCACGTATTTCAGCTTTTTCTTGACGATAGTATTGAACCAGCGGGATATTACTTGGGCAAACAAACGCACAAGCACCACATTCAATACAATCAAATAAATTGTGTTGTTGTGCTTTCTCATGCTCTTTACCTTTACTAAACCAGTAAAGTTGTTGAGGCAGTAAACCACTTGGACAAGCATCGACACAATGACCACAACGGATACAGGCTTCTTCAAGACTATCTGTATCCATCTCTTCAACTGAAGGGATAAGTAGGCAGTTGGTTATCTTAACAACAGGAGCATTTAAGTCTGGTAAGGTAAAACCCATCAAAGGCCCCCCCATAATCACCATTTGCTCAGAGCCTGCAACAAAACCGGCTTGTTTTAGCAATGAGTAAATAGGGGTACCTAAACGTACCCAAAAATTACCCGGTGTTTTAGCACCATTACCCGTGACTGTGACAACACGTTCAATTAAAGGCTCATCATCAATAATGGCGCGTTTGATGGCGACTACCGTACCTACGTTTTGCATTAATACACCAATATCAGATGAACGTCCCCCTGATGGTACTTCTTTACCCGTTAAGATCTTGGTCAGTTGTTTAGCACCGCCAGAGGGATATTTTGTGGGAATGACTCGAATAAAAATTCGTTTCTCATCAGGTACGGCATTTAATGCCTGTTTCAATGCTTCAATAGCTTCAGGTTTGTTATCTTCAATACCAATTAACACTTCATCAGGACAGAGTAGGTGAATTAAGACCTGACATCCAGCAATCACTTCATCAGCATGTTCTTGCATTAAGCGATCGTCTGCTGTGATATAAGGTTCACACTCTGCTGCATTAATGATGAGTGTTTTAACGAGGTCGCCACCACCTTTTAATTTTGATGCAGTTGGGAATCCTGCGCCCCCTAATCCTGCAATACCTGCTTCATGGATACGGTTAAGTAACGTATCTCTATTTTCTAATTGGTAATTGATGATAGGTGATTTCTCTCGCCATTCATCTTTACCATCAGATTGAATTCTTACGGCTATTTCAGGTAACCCTGATGGGTGAGCACTTGGAAAGGGTTCTATAGCAACGACAGTGCCCGAGATAGATGCATGAACAGGTAATGTTCTGCCAACACCTTTGGTCAAAGGTTGTCCTTTTAAAACATGCTCACCTACGCTGACACAAAGTTGCCCCGGTACACCTAAGTGCTGATGAATAGGAATAATCACTTCATCAGGCAATTGTGCTATACGCATTGGTGTACGACTTGACTGTAATTTCATTTCAGGAGGATGAATACCGCCTTTAAAATCCCAGATTTTATCTTTTTTAAATAACGAAAAGAGATTAAACATGAGCGTTATCCTCCGTCTTTAATGACGGTTCATCTTCAGGTGTTTCTTCAGGCTCTGCTGGAATGTTCTTAACAGGGATAGTATTTAAATCCCATTTCCAATTTGAGGTTGTCACTTTGACGGGTACTAAGGTAATACAATCTGTTGGGCAAGGTGGGACACATAAATCACACCCTGTACATAAGTCTTCAATCACCGTATGCATTGCGCGTGTTGCACCAACAATGGCATCAACAGGACAGGCTTGAATACACTTAGTACATCCAATGCAGTTATCTTCATCAATTAAAGCGACTTTTCTAACGGGATTTAATGCTTCTTCGTCACCATCAAGTGGCTGAGGTTCAACCCCCATTAATTCTGCGATTTTTAACATTACTTGTTCGCCACCCGGCGCACAACGGTTAATCATTTCACCATTGTTTGCAACCGCGTCGGCATAAGGGCGACAACCAGGATGGCCACATTGCCCACATTGACTCTGTGGCAAAATAGCATCTATTTTTTCAACAATAGGATCTTCTTCCACTTTAAAACGGCGTGCAGAATAGCCCAAAATTAGCCCAAAGATAAGACCTAGCGCACCTAGCACGCCAATTGCTATCCATAAAGAATTCATTACAGTTTCACCAAACCACTAAAAACCCATAAAGGCGAGAGACATTAAACCTGCGGTAATTAAACCAATTGATGCACCTTTAAATGGCGCAGGGACATTGGCCACTGCTAATCTTTCTCTAATGGCGGCAAATAATACCATTACAAGAGAGAAGCCGACGGCAGCACCAAAACCATAAACAGCAGATTGCATAAACGTGTGTGATTGATTGATATTTAATAATGCCACACCTAATACAGCACAGTTCGTGGTAATTAAAGGTAAGAAGATCCCTAATAAACGATAGAGTGTTGGGCTTGTTTTTCTTACGACCATTTCAGTGAATTGTACAACGACTGCAATAACTAAAATAAAGCTTAGTGTGCGTAAATAAAGTAAGTCCAAAGGAACTAAAATAAAATTATCCATCAACCACGAACTAATCGAGGCAAGAGTCATAACAAAGGTTGTCGCAAATCCCATACCGATTGCGGTTTCTAATTTTTTTGATACACCCATAAAAGGGCATAAACCCAGGAATTTGACGAGTACAAAGTTATTCACCAATACGGTGCCGACGAATAGAAGCAAGTAATCAGTCATTGTTATGCCAAAATTGTTAAACAGAGAAACAAAAAGCCTCCTGAAATAAAGAGGCTAAACAAGCGTATATAATATCAAGGGTAAAGGTGCGAAGTTATCGAACTTGTGTGAAAGTTTCACGAACACGCTTTGCATACTTGATATAAGGCACAAAACAGACCGTCGAGAAAACAGACCATAGAAGCGATTTTAACGCTGTTTGATCATCTACAGGCGCAAAGCCGAAGCTTTTTATCGCTAATAGTAAGTTGATAAGTAACCATAAAATAAATAGACGTGGAAAATTTTTCGCGCGATAAAAGAATTGACGTAGTAGATATACTGTAAAACCGAACATCACCCAAGTGGTGAGCGCAGAAAGATACCAACTTGATATTAAATGGAAAGGAAGCTGGTGGAGGATCGAAAAATCCGCAAAATATTTAAGAACGTAGAGAACTGACATCAAGCCTGAGCCAACAATTGATAAGATCATATAAGCCAATGGCGCGAGTAGCCACCCTGTAATAGGCGCTTTTCCTGAGGGATTATTTTGCGCGTTGCTTTGAGATCAAATTTCATTAATAAATTATTCCTACTCATGTGTATAGAACTAAACAGGATATTATCACAAACTTTGTTATTATTTATTTAGCTACAAAAGTGAAAGTGATTTTTGTTAATAAAAAAGCAGATAAAAATAGGATAGGGTTATGGCAAATAAACTCAATGTTGGGATTATCGGGTATGGTTATGCAAGTAAAACCTTTCATGCTCCCTTAATTACAACAACCGAAGGCTTAAATCTCAGTGCAATTTCAAGTTCTGATGAAAATAAAATCAAACAAGATTTTCCTCACATCACGGTTTATGCAGACCCTCAAGCACTTATTAATGATCCCTCAATAGACTTAATTATTATTCAACGCCGAATAATACTCACTATTCGTTAGCTTCACAGGCTCTGGCTGAAGGTAAACATGTTGTTGTTGATAAACCGTTTACACTAACACTGGAAGAAGCTGAAAAGTTGACTTCAACAAGCAACAGATGCAGGCAAGCTACTTTCTGTTTTTTCATAACCGTCGTTGGGATTCTGGTTTTTTAACAGTTAAAAAACTGTTAGCGGATAAAACACTCGGTGAGATTAGTGCCTATGAAGCGCATTTTGATCGTTTTCGTCCAACCGTGCGTCAACGTTGGCGAGAAGATGCGGGAATTGGTGGCGGGCTTTGGTATGATTTAGCGCCTCATCTTCTTGATCAAGCTGTTTGTCTTTTTGGTGAACCTAAAGCAATGACAGCAGATATCGCTCAATTACGTCCTAATGCAAAAAATGCCGATTATTTTCATGCATTATTAGAGTATGACAATCTTAGAGTTGTTCTTCATGCGTCTATGCTAGTTGCATCTCCAACACCTATTTTTGCTATTCATGGAACAAAAGGAAGTTATGTTAAATATGGTTTAGATACTCAAGAAGACGCCCTAAAAGCCGGTTATCTCCCTAATCAAACTTATAATTGGGGAATGGACAGTCATGATGGTGAATTAACAATACTGTCAGCGTCTGGCGAGTTAGAGACAACCACACTGACTACACTTTCTGGTGATTATCCGGCTTATTATCAACAAGTTTATCGTGCAATTACCTTGGGGTGAAGAAAACCCTGTTACGCCAATACAAGCAACAACTATTATGCGTTTAATTGAAGCGGGCGAAATTTCAAATCGTTTAAAACAAACTATTACGCTATAAGCTAAAGGGAGCGCTCAATCTAATGTCTTGGTGGCAAAAATTAAAACTTGACCCTTTTCTCATGATAATGATTTGTGTGGTGACATTAGCAACGCTATTACCCGCACGAGGCGATATTAAAACTCTGTTTCAATATCTGACAACTGGCGCCATCGCACTACTGTTTTTCTTGCATGGTGCGAAACTTTCTAGAGAAGCGATACTAGCAGGGATTGGGCATTGGCGTTTACATCTTAACTGTATTTGCCAGTACTTTTATTCTTTTCCCTATTTTAGGGCTAGGATTACAAGTGATTGTGCCTGAATGGATGTCGCCGACGGTCTATATGGGATTTTTTGTACCCTTTGTGCTCTTCCTGCAACGGTTCAATCAGCCATTGCATTTACTTTCGGTAGCCGGAGGAAATGTAGCCGCCGCTATTTGTAGTGCATCTGCATCCAGTATTTTAGGGGTTTTTCTTTCACCTGTGCTGGTGGGTTTTTTAATGCAAACGCAAGGCTCAGTAGATGATTTTGATACTGTAGGGGCGATCCAGTCGATTTTACTTCAATTAATGGTGCCGTTTATTATAGGTCACTTATCTCGCCCTTTAATTGGTCGTTGGGTTGATAATCATAAAAAATTAGTTAATAGTACGGATCGTTCGTCTATTTTGCTGGTGGTCTATGTGGCATTTAGTGAAGCGGTGGTTGAAGGAATTTGGCATAAAATCGACGGTTGGTCACTGTTAACGATTGCGATAGTGAGTTGTATCTTGTTAACAATTGTTATTTTTGTGAATGTATACAGTGCAAGGTTGCTTGGTTTTAATAAAGCGGATGAAGTTACCATTGTTTTTTGTGGCTCTAAAAAGAGCTTAGCGAATGGTGTACCTATGGCGAACGTGTTATTTCCTGCTGCAACAGTAGGGGTCATGTTATTGCCATTAATGATATTCCATCAGATCCAATTAATGGTTTGTGCTGTATTAGCACAGCGTTATGCAAATCAAGCTAGAGAAGCTGAAAAGAAATAACATATTTAGGCTGGATGGGTAATCAATAGCATTAGTTAAATCTTTATTATTAGGTAACTATAAGAAAAGCATCGATTTAATTATTATCGATGCTTTTCTTATTCACTATGATCTTTATTATTTTCTTTTTTTATCTAATAATGAGGAAGGTTGTGACTTTAATGGAAGAGGTAAACCTAATACAAAGTAAATTAAGAAAATAAACCCCATATTCAAATAATCTGTTTTATTATTTCTTACCGTTGTTTTTAATTCACCATCGATGGGTTCTCGTTGTTCGTTAATATTATATTTGCCTTGGTAGAGTTCATGAAGTATGGCTTGAGCTTGTTCAAATTCTTTATCGTTAACGAGCAGTTTTACTCCACCATTTGCTTGAGCATAGACCTGATTATTCCAAACAATATTTTCATCTAAAAGAATGATATCGATACCTTCAGATTGAAGAAGCCCCGCTTCAATTGAAGCATCAATCGGTGATAAATATTGGAGTTAATAATTTATAATGGCCTCTTGTTGGGTGAATGTTCCACATTGCTTTATCTTAATGATGAATTTTTCTTTGAAAACCAATTTTAATCTAAGAGTCATTAATAATTCCATCTATTTCTAACAAATATAAAAAACCACCTGATAACAGATGGTTTTAATAAAATAAATATTAACGTAAGCTGACTTTTTTAATTAATGCATCACGTTCAATTTGATTAATAAACGCCATTTTTAATCCGTTGATTTGAGTTTGGCGAATTTGCTCTGGTGTTAATCCCGCGGCTGGTGCTGCAATGTTATATTCGTGTTTTAATTCAATACCTTCAACAGCGGGATCGTCTGTGTTAAGTGATGCAATAATACCGTGCTCTAAGAAGATTTTTAGAGGGTGTTCTGCTAATGAATTAATAGTGCTGGTTTGAATATTCGAGGTTAAGCAAGATTCAATACCAATTTGATGCTCGGCGAGGTAGTCCATTAAACGAGGATCTTCAATAGCCTTAACACCATGACCGATACGATCTGCACCTAATTCTTTAATTGCATGCCAGATACTTTCAGCACCAGCAGCTTCACCAGCATGAACGGTAATATTCCAGCCTGTTTCACGAGCACGATTAAAATGAGGTTGGAATAAGTGGCCCGGAAAGCCTAATTCATCACCCGCTAAATCAAGTGCGATAATTTTATCCTGATGTTTCAGTAATCCATTTAATTCTTGTTGGCAAGCATCTTCACCAAAAGTACGGCTTAAAATGCCGATTAAACGAATATCTACATCGTGTGATTGCAGTGCGCTTTGCACACCATCAACAATGGCTTCCACGACACCTTCAACCGGTAACTGGTGTTTCATTGCCATATAATAAGGTGAGAATCGCAGTTCAGCGTAATCAATCCCCGCATTAACCACATCCACCACATTTTCATAAGCAACACGATGACACGCATCTAAGTCTGCTAAAACCGCCACACCCCAATCTAATTTTTGTAAAAAGCTCACAAGACTTGGCTCATTTTTTTGTAATTTGTACATGAGGGCGCAAAGCTTCTAACTCATAAGCGGGAAGCGCAATATTGTGTTGTTTTGCTAAATCTAAAATAGTTTGAGGGCGGATATTACCATCTAAATGGCGATGTAAATCGGTTAAAGGCAACTGTGTGTCAATCACGTGTTATTTTCCTTTTAATAGAAATAATGAAAATCTATCGTTTATAGTGATTTTCTTTTAATTGGGTAAATATAAATAAGTTGCAGATTATTATGACTGATTTTTATTTTATTCACTAACAAATAAACTTAAATTGGTTATTTTTAAAACTAAAAATGCATTTTTTTCTCAAATTTAAGTTAAAAAATAAAAAATAGAAAAGAGGGATGTTTATTTATTAGCTACAACATTCAATGTAATTGACGTGTATTATCAAGAAAATTGATATGTTAGATTTTCAGTTTAAAATAAAATTATCATTATAAATGAAATGTCTTATCAATTTTTTTGATAGGTTTACAAGAGAAAATCAAGTAAAAAAACAGCTTAAATATTATTATCTTATTCAATAAATTACTTGTTTTATTTTTTAATACTTTTGAGTAAAGAATAGAAAGCACTTTTTATAATAAATAACAGAATAAAATAGAAACAAAAAACATAATATCTCTTTTATTAAATAAGGGATGAGGAATAAGGTATTAACGTCATAATATATTGCGATTAAATAGATATATTTAACAGCATATAATTATTCCCATAATAATTATTTTTAATTTAAATCCTAATTATTTAAAGTTAAAGGTGTATAAATATGAATGAGCACACTAATTTAAATCTTGAAAAAAATGATAATATAATACAACACCAGTCAATTTCTAAAATATTACCGCCTTCATCAGCAAATAATCTTACTTATGGATCACAAGTTGTTACTGGTGATGGTGCAATTGCATTAGATTTAGTTGTTGTAATTGACACTAGTGGTTCAATGTCTGATGAATCATCTGATTTAAGTAAAGATATTGATATTGCAATACAAAAAGCGCTGGAAAATTGGCCCATCCAAACTTCGGGTGACCTTTTTGGGTATTGAAGGTACATGGGATGGCACTAAATTTGATCAATCAGCCAGTGATTATTTAAAAGCACTGGGGAGTACCTGAAAGTCGCTTACAGGCAAGAAAACCTTTTAAAGAGGCTGATGGGCGTGATCATGCGGGTAATAAAGAAGATTTATGCCGTGCCGTGATTGATTTAAGTAAATATTTTGATTGGCGTGATGGTGCTCGTCGAGCAGTATTTGTTTTGGGTGATGAAGGTATGGAAGGTGGCGGAGGTGTATTGACCAACGCGGCAAAGATAAAAAATGACGAAGCAATTGCCGTTGCCCAACAAGAGAAAGTCAAAGTATATACCTACCAAGGAACGCCAGACGATAGTGCAACGAACCTCGATCGTTTTCCAAGTGTAGCTGATAGAGATCGTGTAACAAAAGAGTATGTACGTTTAGCGGAGCAAACAGGTGGGGCGCTCTTATATTTATACTACAGGTATTGCGAATTTCTCTTTAGTATTACAAGAGATCCTCTGTGATAGTTTAACGCTACCAAACATTCCTAAACCGAATGATAAAAAATCTAACTGTAGCCATGTTTGTGAACAATTAACTTCTATTATTTCAACAGTAAATACACTTGCAGGAATAATTAATAAAACCATTGATTCTTGCTGTAAAGATGAATGGGGCAATCACCACCCTCCGGCTAAAGATTGTGATTGTTAATTAAAATACGAGCTTAAAAAAACACCCCATTGTATTATTCATGAATGGGGTGTTTTTATTTATTAGTTCGAATCGATTATATTTTAACAGAAATTAATTATTGAGCTTGTGCTGGTTGCTCAGGAATTAAGATTTCTTGTTCTTCGATAATCGCTGGATCTTCAGTCATCTCTTCTTGATAACTTTCTTCTGAATAATCAGAGTCATCGTAATCATATGATGATGCACCCATACCGAATAACATTGCCGCTAAACCTAACATTTGAGGTGCTTGAGTCACTTCCATAAACTCATCAAACGAATACGTTTTGCCATTCATAGTGAACTTATCTGCCGCATAGTTCAGTTTCAGGCTTAATGCTTTACCATCTTGTGCAAGTAACATCAGCGGTAATGCTTCTTTTTCATCTTGAGAAATTTGATTGATATTTTGTTGTAACTCAGTTTTTAACTGTTCAATATCGGCCGCTGTGGTTGTTTCGATTTCTTTTTTCTCAGCATCTGTTAATGCGGTTTCTTGGTAACGAGCCGCATCAAGGTATTGAGTGGAGTTACGGAATTCAGCTAACATTGGAAGAGATAAATCAACGTTGAAATCGATGTTTTTAAACAGGTAGTTAAATAATTCTGCCGGTGATTTTTGTTGGCTTTCTAATACTTTAACGTTAAATGCATTTAAGTCTAAATTAAAGCTTAGTTTACTCGCACCGCTTTTATTGGTTAAAGACGCTTCATCAATACGGAAAACTAAACCTTTTTCCAGTACATCACGAACCGCTTTTTCTACCATATCATCGTTGCCATAATGGTATTTGTTCCAAGGTAATAACGAGTTGTTATAAACTTTGGTTAACAGCAACATTGCATCAGTGTCAGCTTTATCAATCGAGTAGCCAAACTTACCCGAGCCAAACTCTAATCCGCCAACATTCAATGATTTAAAATAGTAAGTTTGAGATAAGTTAAAGAACTTATCTTTGATATCGCTTTTTGTTGTCAGAGAAAAATCGTTCAGTGAGAAATCTGACGCTTTATCTTTGCTGGTATGTGTAATTTCAGCAAAGCTTAATAACTGTTCATTAAATAAATATTGATCGTTATTAACTTTAGTTCCGACGACAGAACCCGCAATATTTTTAAGTGTAAAAGTTTCTTCCCCATCTTTAGTCACAACAACTTGATCCCCTTTTACGGAGGTAGTGAAGTTGGATGCGGTTTTATCCGATGAGAATTCAACTGTTAAAGGTGTTGTTTTAACCGTACCTCCGTCTTCAGTGAAATCGATAGGGTTCAGTTTAGCTTCACCTGATACTGCTCCATCAAAAGCCAAAGAAGTATGGATATCAAAAAGAGATTTCTCTTTAGTTAGTTTGAATAATTCTTTAGTTGTATCATTGTTGACCAACGTATTATTCATTGCGGCTAATTTTGGTGCTAAATTAAATTTAGCTAGATCAGAAAGAGGGAATGGACCGTGATCGATGTCAGTAGTGAAGATGACTTCTTCTACTTTTTTATCTTGGCCTTCAACGACCTCACTAGCATCTTTTGAAATCACGACAGCAAAGTCTGCATTAGAGGTGAATACCCCTTTTTTATAGTCACGAATTTCAAGTTTAATATCAGCGCCAAATTGTGCATTTTTAGCAAGTTGCGCTAACTGGACATTAGCGAGTTTCGTTTCTTCCTGTAAGCGACTTTCAATTTTGCTGCCCATGTACCACGAAGCACCGGTCCATACAACACCTAGTGCGACGATAACACCAACAGCGACAAGCGATTTCTTCATAATTCTAGTCCATCCTCTGTGTACATCCGGCGATGTACGTTATAAAGGCTGTTTTGTAACCTTTAAACAACCCGATAAATTGGTGATAATTTTTACTAAATTTAAATATAGATAATCCACATATATACATCGCCACCTATATTAACTGTAAATATAGATTTAGTGGAATAAAATCGCAATCAGAACTTACTTAGTTACTCGCTAACATAATGAGTTTAAAGCAAAATGGATATGATTTATAAGATAAATTAAATAAGCATTAAAAACGTCTGTTTTTACTCTTTTTTCGATTTAGACAATATTTAATTGTGATGAGATTCTATTTATGATGAATAATAAAGGCTCATAATAAATATGGATATAAATATGAAAGCTTAAATAATTAACTGTAGTCACAAAATAAGATGACTAACCGTATTTTTCCAGAAAAATCAACAGATTTCATTCTGTTATAAATTTCATAAGCTCGCTTTAGCTCTCATATTTATTATTCTGTTTATGGCATGATAGTGATATCCGAGTTATTTACTAAAAAGTGATTCGGAATTAATCAATTATTCTGTGTACTTAAGGAGATTGAAATGGCAGCCACTCGCATTGAAAAAGACTCAATGGGACAAATCGAAGTACCCGCTGACCAGTTATGGGGAGCTCAAACGCAGCGTTCTCTTGAACACTTCCGTATTTCAGTTGAAAAAATGCCTGTTGCACTTATCCATGCGCTTGCTCTTACTAAAAAAGCAGCCGCGGGTGTAAACATGGATTTAGGTTTATTACCTAAAGAACGTGCTGATGCAATTATTGCTGCAGCAGATGAGGTATTAGCCGGCAAACATCCAACTGAATTCCCATTAGCAATCTGGCAGACAGGTTCTGGCACTCAATCAAATATGAATATGAATGAAGTGTTAGCTAACCGTGGTAGTGAGATCCTTGGTGGTATCCGTGGCATGGAACGCAAAATCCATCCGAATGATGATGTTAACAAAAGTCAAAGTTCAAATGATGTGTTCCCAACTGCCATGCATGTCGCTGCTGTTATTGCATTACGTCAGGATTTATTGCCAGAATTAAAATCACTGCTGAAAGTCTTTAAAGAGAAAGCAGAAGCTTTCCATGACATCGTTAAAATTGGTCGTACTCACCTGCAAGATGCGACACCTCTGACATTAGGGCAAGAGATCTCTGGTTGGGCTGCTATGCTTGAGCACAGCATCAAACATATAGATGATTCTGTTCCTCATGTTTGCGAGTTAGCATTGGGTGGTACTGCTGTAGGAACAGGATTAAACACGCATCCAGAATACGCAGTTCGTGTGGCTAAACGTATTGCTGAATTATCGGGTCAGCCATTTGTAACGGCGCCTAATAAATTTGAAGCGTTGGCAACCTGTGATGCATTAGTTCATTCACATGGTGCATTAAAAGGTTTGGCTTCTTCATTAATGAAGATTGCTAATGACGTGCGCTGGTTAGCGTCTGGCCCTCGTTGTGGTATTGGCGAAATCGCTATTCCAGAAAATGAGCCAGGGAGTTCGATCATGCCAGGTAAAGTTAACCCAACACAGTGTGAAGCACTAACAATGTTATGTGCTCAAGTTATGGGAAATGATGTCGCCATTAACATTGGTGGTGCATCAGGTAACTTTGAATTGAACGTTTATCGCCCAATGATCATTGATAATTTCTTACAATCAGTTCGTTTACTGGCTGATGGTATGCGTAGTTTCAATGAGCACTGTGCAATTGGTATTGAACCAAACCGTGAGCGTATCAATAAACTACTGCATGAATCATTAATGCTAGTTACTGCGTTAAATACTCATATCGGTTACGATAAAGCCGCTGAAATTGCGAAGAAAGCGCACAAAGAAGGCTTAACATTGAAAGAGTCTGCGCTGAAACTGAACTATCTTACATCGGAAGAATTCGATAGCTGGGTTCGCCCTGAAGATATGGTTGGTAGTATGAAAAAATAAGTGTATTTAACACTTATTTAATGCAGAAATTAAATCCCGCTATAATGGCGGGATTTTTAGATCTGATAGGAAAAATAATGACTGAAGAAATTACGTTTACTGCGACAGAAATTAATTGTTATGTCGAAGATGATGTCACCATTATAGGAATAGGGGATGATGCTGTTTCTCCTGATCATTTCATTATTCTTTCAAGATTTGATGATGAAGATGAAGGTATTGATAATTCTATCGGTTTAATGACACATTTATCTGATATTGAAGCTATTAATAGTCTTGAGCGTATTACGTTAACGCGAGAAAAAATGATTTTTGTATTAAAAAATAATGTAGTGATCTCCATTAATTTGAAAATTGAAGATAACCAATTTATTCATCTTAATGATAACATTATACAAATCCTTCAAGGAAGTTCGATTAAGCTTATTAATTAACTTCAAGATATAAATGCATTCTTGGAATAATCAGTTGTAACTTCTTAGCTTTAGGGCGATGGCGAATTTGAATGTTATCGGCATCATAATCAGGGAGTTCGCCAATAATCGGTTTAAAATCGCTCTCTTTATCAATGTAGAAAGCTAATAAAGGCAAGGGACACGCATATTGCACTTGTTTTTGAAGCTCCGAATACCAAACACGAGCAATAGGTTGTACTTTTACGGGGCGTTTTATTTTTAATTTTGCATTTTCAGGTAATTGGGAAAGGGTGGTTATCTCTTTATCAATACGCTCTGCCCACTGTTCACGGGTATACGGCGATACAGCACGATTGGCTTCTCGACTTTTTTCCAATTGAGACAGAACCTCATTGCGCGTTAAATTTTTAATAATATTTTTATTTGCCCAACCAAAACGTACAGTATCAGGATCAGCCACTAGGGTGAGGGTGCGATAAGCATTTAGTGTGATTAAACCTTTTAACTGATTATGTACAAAATCAAAACGTTCTTCTTTAGAAATCCCAGACTCTTTAGTCACGATATCTGAAAGCTGTTTTTTTAATGAATTAATGCGCTCGATATCGCCTTTTACTGACTTAAATTCAATGTTATTAGTACCAAAGCAAAGTACGCCAGGTAAACGAATAGCACGTTTACTGCTGATATGCGGCGCATTGTCATAAATAAACAAATTGGCCATTAGTTTTAATGTCAATTCACGTGCGTCTTCATTATAACTAGGTGACACTGTCACTCGTGTAACGTCATCATGTTCTTCTTCTTTCGTGATATCGGGTAATTCAAAAACAGCTGAAGGTAATAATGTTAGTTTTTTCAGCTTTTCAATTAGTGCATTAATCTCTGTTTCTAATTGTTTAAAACAGAGATTAAATTGTTCTATAAAATCATACTTACTCATCTTCACATCCTTATTTAGTTACAACATACAATAAGCCACTATTTAAAACAATACATTAACTTCAGTGAAAAGTATATTGCTTGACAGGGAGAAAATGCCAAAAACACAGTATACTGTTTATTTATACAGTATACCGTAAAAAGGGCATTTTTTTATGATCTTTTTCTTAAAGCTCATTTAATTGATGGTTTTTAATGCAATATGAGCCTGTTTTTCACTCACCCTCGTTATTGGCTCTTGAAACGCATCGCAGTCTGGTTTTATCGGAGGGCAGTTTTCTGTGAATGCACTTGCAATGGAGGTAAGAAAGAGAAATAGCAGGGCAATAGGATATTTTATTGGTGGCATAATGGCTAATCCTTATCTAAAGTATAGGCTTATACCTTAAGAAGAGAGTGCAAAATCGACAACATTAAATAGTGTTAATCCAATTTCGCACTTTGTCATGATCGTATTTTATTATTGAGCAACGTTGTTTAAGTGCAACGCTATGAGTAAGGCAATTAACATTAAAACAGCAATAAACATCCCAACGCCCAACCAACCAAAGCTTACCCAAAATAGGCCACCGAGTGTACCTGCAAGACTTGAACCAGCATAGTAAGTAAAAAGATAAAGTGAAGAGGCTTGAGCTCGTCCTCGTTTAGCGCGACGACCAACCCAGCTACTTGCTACGGCATGAGCTGCAAAAAAACCTGTTGTTAAGATAAGCATACCAACAAAGATAATTGGTAATGATTCAATTAAGGTAATCAATATGCCAATTAACATCATAGAGATACCTGCAATAAACACTTTTCCTAAGCCATATTTAGTGGTTAATAATCCCGCTTTTGATGCACTATAAGTACCACTTAAATACACGATAGAAATCAACCCCACGGTTGTCTGACTTAATGAATAAGGCGCATCTAATAAGCGATACCCAATATAGTTAAATAAAGTGACAAATCCTCCCATTAATAAACCACCTTCAATAAATAACAGAGGTAATCCTTTATCTCTAAAATGTAGCTTTGTGGTAATAAGAAGATTTCGCGGTTTTAATGCAGTCGGTCTAAAGTGCTGAGACGCAGGTAATATTTTCCAGAAAGTCACAGCAGCAAACAGTGCAAAAATACCAAGAATAACCACAGATAAACGCCAAGAGTAATAATCACTTAATACCCCAGTAATAACACGCCCACTCATACCCCCAATAGAGTTGCCACTAATATATAACCCCATCGATAATGCTAAATAAGCAGGGTGGATCTCTTCACTTAAATAGGTCATTGCCACAGCTGCAACACCACTTAATGAAAGTCCCACTAAGGCGCGAGTAATTAAAATACCTGTCCAGCTATTCATCATCGCGCTTAATAATGTGAAAAAGGCAGCACAAAATAATGCGATAACCATGACATTTTTACGACCAAATGCATCGGAAAGTGGGCCTGTGATTAATAATCCACACGCCATTAAAGCCGTAGAAAGGGAAAGCGCTAGGCTACTGGTTGCAGGACTCACTGAAAACTCGTCGGATAACACTGGCAATATGGGTTGTACAAAATAGAGTAAGGCAAAAGTCGCCAATCCAACCATGAAAAATGACACCGTCACTTTTATATACAGAGCATCATCTCGCTGAATATAGTGTTTAGGAGGAGATTGCCGATGAGCAGGCTTTTTTATACACGATGTATTGTCTGAAATATCAGTGCCTAAGCTCATACTTTTACTGTCTATTTCGTGATTATCCATATTGATTAAACTTCCATTACTTAAATTTGATTTATGTCAATGTTAGAAATATTTGATTTTTTTGTCTAATATATTAATTATTTGAAATAAGACTTTTAAAGTATCAATAGTCATGTAGGTAAATATGAACATTGAATTGAGGCATTTACGTTATTTTATTGCTGTGGCTGAAGAACTTCATTTTGGTAAAGCAGCGGAAAGATTGAATATTTCTCAACCCCCTTTGAGCCAACAAATACAAGCACTTGAAAACGAAATAGGAGCCAGGCTTTTAGAACGAACTAACCGTTCTGTTGCACTAACCCCTGCAGGGCAAATGTTTTTAAAAGAGTCTTATCAAATTATGGCGCAGGTCAACGCAGCTGCAACACGTGCAGCTAGAATGGAAAAAGGCGAGTTAGGTGAAATATCGATAGGTTTTACATCAACAACTCCTTTTATGCATTTGGTAACCTTGAGTTTACGGCAATTTAGAGAAAATTATCCTGAAGTCGGCATTCATATGCATCAAATGAATACAAAGCAACAAATTTCACCATTGCTTACAGGGCGTATTGATCTCGGTATTATGCGAAATACCACATTACCCGAAAATTTACACCACCAGCTGTTGTTTCGAGAGCCTTTTATTTTAGCTGTGTATGAGGGACATCCCTTACTTGCTTACAAAGAAACGGGGGTTAATATTCAAGATATTGGACAATATCCTTTTGTTTTCTTTGAAAGAGATGTAGGCACAGCGCTTTATGATGAGATTATTCAGCTACTGAGTTTATCAGGAATTACCCCTACTATTGCACAAGAAGCGGGCGAAGCCATGACGATTTTAGGGTTAGTTGCCGCAGGGTTAGGTATATCGATTGTGACTAAATCTTTCACTCGAATGAAAGTCGATGGCGTGCATTACCTGCATTTTGCTAATTCACAGGCTTTTTCTGAAGTTTGGTTGGTTTCTCATAAAAAACGCACAATACCCGCAGCGGCTAATCGATTAACGCAATTGTTATTAAAAAATATCTTAGAACACCAAAAATCTTGATTTATCTGTGTTTTTGATCACGCTTTTTATGTAAGTATTGTACAATTATCACAAATTAACGACATAATCGGTAATGAATTATTTAGAGCCTCGAATTAATGATGGCTCCTTATTAAGGATGACATTCAATGGGGAATCAACCTAGCCACATCGATCACGTAAAACAGTTTAATCTTGGCACAGTCTTTCGTTTGATTGATGAACATGGTCCTATTTCTCGTATTTCACTGTCAAAAAAAGCAGAGCTGGCTCCCGCGAGTATTACCAAAATTACGCGAGAATTAGTTGAAACTCATCTTATTCACGAAACTGAGTTTCCAGATGTGGGATTTCGTGGGAGACCTGCTGTAGGGTTAAAACTCGAAAGCCAAGGGTGGCAATTTCTCTGTATCCGCGTCAATAAAGGTAATTTACTTTTTAGTTTAAGAGAATTAGACAGTAAACTTGTTACTGAAGATACGTTTGATTTTCCTAAAGAAAATAGTAATGACTTCCTTAATCACTTTTTACTTGCTATTGATAAATTTTTCGAACGTTATCAATCTCATGTTGAGAGATTGACGGCAATTAGTATCACAATGAATGCGATTGTTGATCCCATTAGTGGTGTTATTCATAGCTCCCCTTATTATGATGTTAAAGATATTCCCCTTGCTGATAAAATTCATGAAAAAACGGGAGTTTCCGTTTTCTTACAGCATAGTGTGACCGCATGGACAATGGCCGAGTCTTTATATGGTGCCGCAAAAAATAATTCAGATGTTCTGCAAATCGTCATTGATGACATCGTGGGTGCCGGTATCATTAGTAATGGACGAACATTACATTCTCATAGCCACAGTGCGGTTGAAATTGGGCATACTAAAGTTACTGACTCTGACAATAACTGTTATTGCGGTGCGAAAGGGTGTTTAGAGACAGAAATTGCAATTCCTCAATTAATTAAAAAAGCCCAGCTATTAGCTCAAGAGGATCCTTCCTCATTGTTAAACAAATATCCTATTACCATTGAGACATTGTGTGATGCAATATTAGTTGGAGATAAACAAGCTCTTAAGATAGTGAGTTTAGTCGCTCAGCGATTGGGGTTTATTCTTGCCGTGATGATTAATATCTTTAATCCGCAAAAAATATTAATTGGTTCACCTCTTTGTCGAGCAAAGTCTATTCTTTTTCCTTTGATCTTGAACCATGTTCAACATCATGCCATGCCTCGTTATACACAATCGTTAATTATTGAAGAAACAGAGTTAAGAAATAAAGGAACATTGCCTGCTGCCTCATTGGTTAAAGAGGCTCTGTACAACGGTTCTTTGTTAATTGAGTTGATGCAAGGCTAAATTAAGTGAAAAAAATCGTAACGGAAGTGTTTTGCAAGCGTAAATACCTCAATTGATCATTAACGAATTCTCTATTTTAGACCAATTAACTAAAAAATTGAGCTACCTCAAGCCACCAGAAACAGTGTTACCCTAAACTCTAATCTCTGTCATTTTTTATGAACCTGATTTATCTGTCATAACGGAAGTAAATTATATGTTAACACGCTTTTTTGTTACGGGGACAGATACCAACGTGGGTAAAACTGTTGTGACCCGAGCACTTCTTCAGTCATTAAATCGTGGCGGGTCAACGGCAGTGGGTTTTAAGCCTATTGCAACAGAATTACATGAAACGGCTGATGGTGAACGTAATCATGATGCGATGATTATTCATAATTCATCGCCAGTTGAAGTTCGCTACGACGAAATTAATCCTATTTTGCTTGATAATTGCTATGTTAGCGAAAATGAAATTGATTTTAATAAGATTTCAAATGAGCTCGATAATTTAAGTAAAAAAGCAGAGTGTGTTGTTATCGAAGGTAATGGCGGTTGGCGTTATCTGCTTGATGATAATACTTTTTATTCTGATTGGGTGGTAAAAGAACAAATTCCAGTTGTTTTGGTTGTCGGTATTCAACCAGGCTGTGTTAATCACTCAATATTAACAGCACAATCTATTATCAACGATGGTTTGAAATTAGTCGGTTGGGTTGCTAACAGAATAAATCCAGGATTACCTTATTACGCGAAAATTGTGGAAAGGCTGTCTCAGCATATTCCTGCGCCGCTGATTGGTGAAATCCCGTATTTATTACGTCCTGAAGAACGTGATCTCTCTTGTTACCTTGATTTAAGCCAGTTGGATATCGCGGTACCTGCTTAAGAGAGAATATAAATAAGTAACGAAGTGGATTGAGTTCCCCGTTTTTTAACGGAACCAAACTTGTTACTTTTAAATGCCTGATGAGTAAATTCATTGGGTATTTTTGTTTTTTCTAAATCTTGCTTAAAATCGGAATAATGATAAAAAGAACATGCAAGATTAAAGAAAAAACGGAAAAAAATTAAGTAAAGTAGTTTAAATCAGTTAGATACTCAATTTTTTAAGTAAAAAAGGAAAAGGGCGCTAATAATGCGCCCTTTTTTAATTACACATTTTTATCAATAAAACATTAATGACGAGTATAGATGATCTTTTTACTGTCATTCTCGCAAGTGCCTACCACTTTACCTTCTGTTTGTGCAACTTGGTCGTTTTCAACGACAGTCAAAGTAAAGTTAGCTGCGGGGACACCATTATTGACAATTTTTTGTTGAATAGACTCAACAACTTCATCACAACCTGCATTTGCTGCTAACGGGGCAAATGCCATAAGGGTTGCCATTACTGCAAAGATATATTTTTTCATATTACTCTCTCCTTGTTTTACAAAGTAAAACATCACTGTTTCACGATTTTCTTACGGATTAACAGGGCGCCCAGTATTACTGTCTAAACAGCGACGTGTTTCTGGCTCCCAATAAGCGTAGACATTTGCACTTTTCAGACAAGCATCTCGCTCATCAATGGCTTTATCTACTTTATTAAATTCAATTTTTTCTCGCTGATTGACTTGGGTACGAAGCTCACGCTTTTGATCCCAGTCTTCTTTCAGTTGTCGAGCTTGTTCTTTATCTAAGACATTGTCATAGCCATTACCATTAATGGTTACATTGGTAGAGGCGGCAATAGAAGAAAAAGAAGACACAGATAAACTAAGAAATAAGGAGAACAATATCGTTCTTGCCATTGGTTTCTTAGTTAGAGTATTGATCATAGTTGCTATCCTCTAATGTTATGTCGCTATTACAGTCAATGGCTATTATATCTTAATAATTATAGCTGATGCCTTAATAAAAAATGAGTTTTCAGTGCATTTAATTTTGCCGATGAACACTTAACCCGGCAAATGATTGGCTAACGGGCATCATTTCTAAGGTATTAATATTGACATGAGCTGGTAATGTTGCTGTCCAATATACTGCCTCTGCAACATCTTCTGGAGTTAATGCATTTGCGTTTGCATATGTTTGTTCAACTTTATCACTATCACCTTTAAAACGAACTAATGAAAATTCTGTACCACCAACAAGGCCTGGTTCAATATCGGTGACACGTACCTTTTTACCTTGAAGATCAGCGCGTAACCCTAAGCTAAATTGTTTAACAAAGGCTTTAGTTGCACCATAAACATTGCCACCCAAATAAGGCCAAGATGCGGCGGTTGAACTAATATTAATGATATGACCTTTATTTCTTTCTACCATAAAAGGAAGAATGGCGCGAGTCACATGAACAAGACCTTTATTATTTGTCTCAATCATCGTATCCCAGTCATCAAGACTCGCTTTATCGGCGGTATTTAGTCCTAATGCTAAACCTGCGTTATTTACTAATACATCAATGGTGCGCCATTTTTCAGGTAATTGAGTATAAATCTCACTCACGGCTTTTTTATCGGTAACATCTAATTGTAGGGGGTAAAATTGATCTCCCAGCTCTTTATGTAAATTAATCAGTTTTTCCAAACGGCGAGCAGTACCAATAACACTGTGTCCATGGCTGATAAAATGACGAGCTATAGCTTCACCAAAACCAGCAGAAGCTCCCGTAATAAAAATAATCATTTAATTACCCTCGATAGTTATAATAATTGAAAGTAAAAGGCTATCACTAAAAAGAGTCAAGTTTAAAAGTAAGGTTTGTGATAAATCAGTCTAAAAACAAGGTTCTTTTCTGATGCGAAAGATTTTTATCTTTGATAATAATCGGTATTTTTGCTTTTAGCTCACAGAACAAAATCCGACTATTGAATTGTTTTTAAATAAAAATAGAAGTGATGGACAAAAAAAGGAAGGTTAATCTCATTGAGGATCAGAGATTTTTTAAGTGGAAAGATAAGTGATTTTACCATTCAACAACTAATTAAATGCAGAATATTTTAGCATAGCACGTAACTAGACTGAGCCAATAGAATATAAGCTCAGTCTAGTGCAATAAGACAAGCTCAGCTATTTTTTACCTACTTGATGGCCAATAACGCCACCTAAGACACCACCGCCAATAGTGCCTAATGCACTACCGTCAGTCAAAATAGCACCACCGATGGCACCAGCACCGGCTCCAATCGCTGTATTACGGTCGCGTTTTGTCATGCTAGAACAACCCGCAAGTGAAAAAAGCAGAACAGAAGCGACACACAGTGTTCCAATCTTTTTTAACGTGATATTCATTTTTATAAACTCCAAAATAAAGGACAATATAAAGATATCGTTATCGTATTTATACCAGCATCAGAATATTCGGGAACAGGAGGGGGAAAACTCTTAAAGTGAGTCATTACTGGTAACATTTATTTTAAATGCATTTTATAAAAATAAAATCTATTATTTCTAGTATTCGTTGATGCTCAGAACAAAACATCAATGCATTATGTCATTTACATGAGTTAAAATAAAAGTATGATATTGATAAATAAACTAAAAAAAATCTCATCACAATTCACATCAGGCTATTTTGGTGTAGTATTAGGAATGATAGGTACGGGAATGGCATGGCGCTATGCTGCTAAAGAGCATCAGTATCCGGCTTATATTGGTGAAATATTTATCGGTGTGGGGTGTTTGGTTTGGCTAACACTTACGCTATTTTTACTAAGCAAAGGGCTATTTCATCGACAAAGTATTCTCGATGAAATTAAACATCCCGTTGCAAGTGGGTTTACTAGCTTATTTCCAGCAACGACCGTTTTAGTTTCGATAGGACTAAATCCTTATTTACCTTTCTTTTCACTCATACTGTTTAGTCTTGGAGCTGTAGCTCAATTAGCTTACTCCAGTTGGTTAATTGGTTCTCAGTGGAAAGGGGAATACCCTAAAATAGCCACCACACCTGTTTTATATTTACCAACGGTTGCCAATAACTTCATTTGCGCCATGGCATGTGGTGCATTTGGTTTTAATGATTTGGGTATTTTATTTTTTGGGGCTGGCGTTTTTTCATGGCTAAGTTTAGAGCCTACTATTTTAAAAAGAATACGCAGTGATGGATTAATGGATGAGAAATCACGTCTTTCATTTGGCATTCAACTCGCGCCCGCTTTAGTGGCTTGTAGCGCTTACTTAGCAATTAATGATAATCATATCGACTTCTTCGCAAAAATGTTATTAGGTTATGGGTTATTACAACTTTTATTTATGCTGAGACTAATTCCTTGGTTTGTGAAACAACCGTTTTCATTGCCATTTTGGAGTTTCTCTTTTGGTGTTTCTGCATTAGCAAAAGCCTCATTAAATATGAGTATGACATCTACTAGTGACTTTATGCAGTTATTATCAACGGCGCTATTTATTTTTGCTAATGCTGTTATTTTATTACTTATTTGGCATTCATTATTATGGTTTTTTAAAGGATTGAAACAGTTATACAGTCCTTCTAAAGTGGTATGAGTACCACATAAAAAAGAGGAGAGCCTAAGTGAAAAATTAGGCTCTTTTTGTTTAATGCCGGAAATAATAAAAAATAAGTTAGAAAGCTAAGATTATCATGAATTAAATTCTAATAGGCTTTTTGCCTAAAATAGCGACAGTATTATCAGGTGATGTTAATTCTAAAAGGTCTTTATCTAATCTGGTTAAAAATACTTTTTCTTGTAATAAAGCCTCATTAAAAAAACCGCCAACAGAAAACATAGCTGACGGATATTTTTCAGAAAAATTAGAATGCTTGGCGGAAAATTTCAATAATCTCTTTTTCATTACCTTTACGTGGGTTAGAGAATGCATTACCGTCTTTAAGTGCCATTTCCGCCATATATGGGAAATCAGACTCTTTCACACCCAATTCACTTAAATGTTGTGGAATGCCAATATCCGAAGAAAGGCGGGCGATAGACGCAATAGCTCGTTCAGCAGCATCCATTACGGATAATCCTGTCACGTTTTCGCCCATAAATTCAGCAATATCTGCAAATTTTTCTGGATTAGCAATTAGGTTATAACGTAATACATGTGGGAGTAATACAGCATTAGCCACACCATGTGGCATATCATATAATCCACCCAACTGGTGAGCCATGGCATGAACATAGCCGAGGTTAGCGTTATTAAATGCCATACCTGCTAAAAGTGAAGCATAAGCCATATTTTCACGGGCTTTCAGATTTGTACCCAACGCCACGGCTTGACGTAAGTTGCGAGAAATTAAACGGATTGCTTGGATCGCTGAAGCATCAGTGACAGGGTTAGCATCTTTCGAAATATAAGCTTCAACTGCATGAGTTAAAGCATCCATACCCGTTGCAGCAGTCAGTCCAGCAGGTTTGCCAATCATTAATAGGGGATCGTTAATTGAAACAGCAGGGAGGTTACGCCAGCTAACGATAACAAATTTGACTTTTGTTTTTGTATTGGTCAGAACACAATGGCGAGTCACTTCACTGGCGGTACCTGCGGTTGTATTCACGGCAATAATAGGGGGAAGTGGATTTGTTAGCGTTTCAATTCCAGCATAATTATAAAGGTCACCTTCATGCGTTGCTGCAATACCAATACCTTTACCGCAGTCATGTGGGCTACCGCCCCCGACGGTAATTATCATATCGCATTGTTCTTTGCGGAACATTGCAAGACCGTCAAGTACGTTAGTGTCTTTTGGGTTAGGTTCAGTACCGTCAAATACGGCAACATCAATGCCCGCTTCTTTTAAATAACCAATAGTTTTATCTACGGCACCTTCTTTGATAGCTCTCAGGCCTTTATCCGTTACTAATAGGGCTTTTTTACCGCCCAATAATTTGCAACGTTCGCCAACAACAGAGATAGCACCTGGGCCAAAAAAGTTAACATTTGGTACCAAGTAATCAAACATACGATAGCTCATAATAAACCTTCCAATATCAGAACATTATTTAGAAAAATTAAAGTATTAGTGCATTCTCACCCCGTAGGTTATTAAGTCAAGAGAGGTAGCTCATCAATAAGGTGAAACGATTCATTTAACTTTGCTTCATTTGATATAAGTCAACAGGATATGCTCCTTTAATCGAGCATGATTAAGTAAAAATACATCTGCCAAAACATATATGTTTTGACAGATGTATTTTGCAGGTGTACGTTAGAGCCTATTAAAGAAAGGAGCAAATATGGAACCGTTGCAATTATTTAAGATATTAAGTGATCAAACAAGACTAGATATTGTGTTGCTACTTAAAGCATCCGGCGAGTTGTGTGTTTGTGACATTTATACAGCCTTAAATTTATCTCAACCTAAAACGTCTCGCCACCTAGCTATGTTGAGAGAAAGTGGACTGTTACTTGATTCTAAACACGGAAAATGGGTTCATTATCGTTTGTCTCCTACATTACTATCGTGGGTAAAAAATATGATTGAAATCACCTATGAGGCAGAGAAAAATCGGGTATCAGATTTGCTTCGAACGATTGAAAAGAAAGGAGCCGTGAGCTGCTGTTCTGAATAAAATTTTTTAATTTAACATATATGAAAAATCAGATATGAGGTATCGATATGAAAAAACTAGAAGTCTTTGATCCCGCATTATGTTGTAGCACAGGTGTTTGTGGCACCGATGTTGATCAAGCATTAGTTAATTTTGCTACTGATGTTGATTGGTTAAAAAAGCAAGGGGCGAATATTCGACGTTTCAATCTAGGGCAAGAGCCCATGGCATTTGTTAATAATTTAAAAGCAAAAGCATTTCTTGAAACCGCGGGTACAGAAGCCTTACCGCTTATTTTACTTAATGATGAAGTTGTTTTAACGGGTCGCTATCCCAAACGCAGTGAATTAGCAAGATGGTTTGGTATTAATTATACAAATGACAATAAACCCGATGTGAAAAGTAGTTGTTGTGGAAACAATAGTGGTTGTTGTTAAAGGAGAAATATTGTGAAATTTATAGAAAATGCACCAAATTATCTTTTTTTTACGGGAAAAGGTGGTGTAGGTAAGACATCTATTTCATGTGCAACAGCGATTAAGCTAGCAAGGGGAGGAAAAAAAGTTTTATTGGTCAGCACAGATCCTGCTTCTAATGTTGGGCAAGTATTTTCACAAACTATTGGCAATAGTATTAAGCAAATTTCACTTGTACCCAATCTTTCAACCATAGAAATAGACCCGCAAGTTGCGGCCAAAGAGTACCGAAATAAAATTATTGCTCCCATTAAAGGCAGTTTACCTGACGCCGTTATTCAAAGTATTACAGAGCAATTATCAGGCGCCTGTACTACGGAAATAGCCGCATTTGATGAATTTACAGGGCTACTAACTAATAAAGAAATCACGGGTAAATTCGATCATATTATTTTTGATACCGCCCCAACGGGTCATACAATAAGATTATTACAACTACCTGGCGCCTGGCGTGATTTTATTCGTGATAATCCCGATGGGGCATCTTGCCTTGGGCCTATGTCTGGATTAGAAAAACAGCGTGCGCAATACAGTCTGGCAGTTGATGCTCTGAGTGATAAACAGCTAACACGATTAATACTTGTTGCACGACCACAATCTGCTGCACTTCGTGAAGTTGCACGAACGTATACTGAACTATCTTCTCTTGGTGTTAAAAATCAGCAATTAGTGATTAATGGTGTTTTTCCTGAATCAGCCGTTTCTGTTGATGATGAATTGTCAAAAGCACTTTATCTTAGAGAGCAAGTTGCAATACAGAATATGCCCGAAATCCTTCAATCGTTACCAACAGATACACTTATGTTACGTGTACAAAATATGGTGGGAATTGAAGCGTTAGCTCAACTTTTGTCTAATCAAGGATCAGAATTACCCTTGGTTAAAAAATCTAATGCAGATTTGATGTTGCCGAAATTATCCTCTCTAGTTAAAGAAATTGCAGAACAGAAGCATGGCTTGATCATGTTAATGGGAAAAGGCGGCGTAGGAAAAACGACAATAGCAGCCTCAATAGCAGTCAAACTCGCAGAACAGGGGGCTGATGTTCATCTTACAACGTCCGATCCCGCAGCTCATCTCGAAAACACATTAAAGGGGAGTTTACCGAATTTACAGGTCAGTCGAATCGATCCGATAGCGGAAACAGAACGTTATCGTCATCATGTCCTCGAAACAAAAGGTAAAGATCTCGATGCTGAAGGGCGAGCATTATTAGAGGAAGATCTTCGCTCTCCATGTACTGAAGAAATAGCTGTTTTTCAGGCCTTTTCTCGGATAATCCGTGAAGCTAGTCATCGATTTGTGATTATGGATACGGCTCCGACTGGCCACACATTGCTCTTACTAGATGCCACCGGTGCTTACCATAAAGAAATTGCAAAAAAAATGGGGGAAAAAGGCCATTTTCTTACCCCTATGATGCAATTGCAGGATCCAACACGAACGAAAGTGATTATCACGACGTTAGCTGAAACAACTCCCGTTCTTGAAGCCGAAAACTTGCAAAATGATTTGATACGAGCAGGTATTTATCCGTGGGCATGGGTGATTAATAACAGTCTATCTACGACAAAAACAACGTCACCATTATTACTTTCTAGAGCTGAACAGGAAATACCACAGATTGAAAAAGTGGTTAACTCGCTTGCTAAACGAGTGGCCATTGTTCCACTACAGGAACAAGAACCGGTGGGTGTTTCAGCATTAAGCAGACTCGCGGATTAATTTTATTTCTAGCAGAAGGCGCTTTAAATTTGCTTTCTGATTGAGGTTTTTATGTTTATCGCCTTATTAATATTTATTTTGACAATCACTTTTGTTATTTGGCAACCCAAAGGATTGGGGATTGGTTGGAGTGCCACAATGGGTGCGTTAATCGCACTATTATTAGGTGTCATTAATCTCCAAGATATTCCTGTGGTTTGGAATATCGTCTGGAATGCAACCGCAACATTTGTTGCTGTTATCATCATTAGCCTTATTCTTGATGAAAGTGGTTTCTTTGAATGGGCTGCACTTCATGTTGCAAAATGGGGCGGTGGTAAAGGACGGCTTTTATTTAGCTATATCATCCTGCTCGGAGCATCTGTTGCAGCACTTTTTGCCAATGATGGTGCAGCACTGATTTTAACACCTATAGTCATTGCGATGTTGTTAGCGCTTGGATTTAGTAAAGGTACAACATTAGCCTTTGTTATGGCAGCAGGGTTTATTGCAGATACAGCAAGTTTGCCTTTAATTGTTTCTAATTTAGTCAATATTGTCTCAGCTGATTTTTTTGATATCGGATTTACAGAATATGCTTCTGTAATGATCCTTGTTGATATAGCGGCTATTATTGCAACGTTAATTATGTTGCATTGGTTTTTCCGCAAAGATATTCCTCAGCAATATGACACATCAAAATTAGCGATGCCTGCGACAGTAATTAAAGATGTGAAAACATTTAAAGCAGGCTGGTTGGTATTGCTTCTTTTATTACTTGGTTTTTTCATACTAGAACCTCTAGGTATACCAATTAGCGCTATTGCAGCAACAGGTGCAGTCATATTGTGGCTTATCGCGGCACAAGGAAAAACGATTAATACTCAAAAAGTTTTACGAGGAGCACCTTGGCAAATCGTGATTTTCTCTCTGGGTATGTACCTAGTCGTTTATGGTTTGCGCAATGCTGGTTTGACTCATTATCTATCAGAAATACTCAATGTGTTGGCAGAAAAAGGAATATGGGAAGCGACACTAGGTACGGGATTTATCACCGCATTTTTATCTTCAATTATGAACAATATGCCAACCGTTCTTGTTGGTGCCTTATCAATAGAAGGCAGTAATGCAACCGGTTTAATTAAAGAAGCGATGATTTATGCCAATGTTATTGGTGCAGATCTCGGCCCCAAAATTACCCCAATAGGAAGTTTGGCAACATTATTGTGGCTACATGTTCTATCACAAAAAAATATGACCATTACATGGGGCTATTACTTTAAGACCGGCATTATTATGACCATTCCTGTGCTAACAGTGACATTAGTTGCATTAGCTCTTAGGCTTACATTAATGAATTAGTGGTGACAATATGAATAATATTACAATCTATCACAATCCCCATTGTGGCACTTCGCGAAACACACTTGAAATGATAAGAAATAGTGGTGCAGAACCAACAATTATCTATTATCTCGATACGCCACCATCGAAACAGATCCTAAAGAAACTCATTAAGGATATGGGGATAACAGTTCAATCATTATTAAGAAAAAATGTTGAACCCTATGAAAAGTTCGGCCTTGGCGATATTAAGGTGACGGATGAACAGCTTATTGATTATATGTTGCAATATCCCATACTGATCAATAGACCTATTGTTGTCACTCCATTAGGAACTCGCCTATGTCGACCTTCTGAAATAGTATTAGATATTTTACCCGAAAAGCAAAAAGGGGCTTTTTCAAAAGAAGATGGGCAACAAGTTGTTAATGATAAAGGTGATAAGTTGGTATAAATTAACTTTTTTAGTTATATATTCCTCTCTATTTTAGCATAGAGTACATTATAAGGATCCTGCCTTTCAGCAAAGTTGAAATGTTCTTATTTATACCTGTATTATTGTAGATATATCGAATTATCTTCTGGAGAAACTCAATTGCTAACGGTTTGGGGTCGTAAAACATCATCTAACGTACAAGCTCTCATGTGGTGTATTGGAGAGTTAGGATTGCCTTATCAGAGATATGATATTGGGCATCGTTATGGTGGGACTGACACTGACGAATTTTATCGTTTGAATCCAAACCGTACTGTTCCTGTGTTACAAGATGGTTGTAATACACATTGAAGCTTATTATAAACGAATTCTTAAGAGACCTGCATATCGTGAGCATGTCGCTATTTCGTATGATGAACTTCGGCCAGCAACAAAGTAACAGCCAAAATGTCATATCAGCGATATGTCTTATAATGAAGTCACTCAAATCAACTTTGCTGAAGTTGTGATATCTAAAAAGATATTATTAAAACTCTTTGTGAATGAAGAAAAAGCATTGGCGAATAAGCCTTAAGTTAAGAATGAATCAACATAATCGATCAGCCTAAAACAGAGATTTCAGTGTCTATCAGTATTTAGATACCAAAGTTCGCATAATGTATATTATGTTAAATTTAATAGGTAACGTATTATATGTCCTACCTGTTTTTGTTATTTCTGAAAATTGGTTTTACCCCGCCTATTTTTCTTCTTTTCTTTTTACATTAAAATATTGAGTCAACGCTTTATAACCTTTCTTGCTGATCGTGACTTCTCTATATCCTTGATGTCGTATTAACCATGCCTGTGCTTCTGCATAATTAAGAAAAGTGGCACCAATTTGTCCTCCTAAATGAAAACGGCGTTCACTCCAATCTAAACATGGACAGCAAATATTGCGTGCATGTTTTGTATGTAACTCAATACCTATATTTTTAAATTGTTCAACACCTAGCGCAGTAATAGCATGCCCATCTTCTGTTATCCATTTTTGCCGACAAAGCGAATCATAAATATCAACAGCGATTTCACCCGCTAAATGATTGTAACAAGTTCGTGCTTTTCTTAGATTTTTTGGGGTTGTGATTTTCGCCTGTGAAATATGATTAGGTGAAAAATACATAAGATTTTCAATGATTTTTGCAATTTCATCGTTAGCTAATCGGAAATAACGATATTTTCCTTGAGATATTACAGAAATCAGGCCTCTACTTAGTAACTTGGATAAATGACTACTGGTTGTAGAAGCAGAAATATCAGCCGCAATACCCAATTCAGTGGCTGTCCACGCCCTTCCATCCATCAATGCGCAGAGTATTTTGACTCTGGAAATATCAGATATTGCAGCCCCTACGGTAGCTATTGCTGACTCTACTGAGTGCTGATATTCCGATTTTATTTCTGATTTAGTCATTTGATATTTCAACTCTTTGATAGCGTATTATTGGAGTAATAACATTATTGTAGCAAGGATATGCGTCTATTTAATGACGGGCTTCTGTGTTAAATGAATATTCTCGAGTAAGGGAAACAATACTAATTTTGTAGAAATCAAAAATAGACTCACGACCCTCTTTTTGTGCACTTTTATGTGAAATATTTATCTTCCATTGTAAAATAGCCTCTTCAGTTTCCCACCAAGAAAGTGATAATAATTTCCCTTCTGTCGATAAGCTTTGAAAGCGCTCTATCGAAATGAATCCTTCAACATCCATTAGTAATGCTTTTAAATCAGCAGCTAAAGATAAATAACGTGCCTGTTTTCCGGGTTTAATTTTCACTTCAAATATTACGGCAATCATTTGTGCTCTCCTTTATTTAGTGAGAATAAGTATATTCAAAAAAAAGAACCACATTTCGATAACTGTTGAAATGAATACTAAAAAGTTACCTTATTTGTCAGTTTTGCGTGCTTTGGCTTTAAACAGTAATGTTATGCAACAATGACAGAGAATGGAGGCAGCGCTAAGTGAAATTTTTACACACCTTATTCTTATTTCCGGTGGCTTGCTGAGTATGATTTTGACTTATAAAAGAACAAATTGATAACGGTATTAGACTGTAAACGGTTTTTTGTTCATTTTTTTTGTTCCCTTAAAGCAAATGTTTTAAATAGTAATGAAATGAACTTAAGCTACAATTTAATAAGCCCACTAAAATAAAAATAAAAACTTACTTGCTTATTTTTTAATTTGTTTAAAAAAGAAATAGTTATCTGTATTGCTGATAAAGCACGGTACGCTCACGCCTTTTATTTAACAAAAGGATTGATTCTTTTTAAATAGGAAATCAAAAATCATGAATAAAACTTTCGCGTCTGAAATATTTATCAATGGTGAGATCCATACTCTTGATAGAGAAAAGCCTATCGCTCAAGCGATAGCTGTCCATCAAGGTAAATTTCTTTTTATTGGTTCAAATGATGAAGCGTTGCAGTTTCAAAATACAGAAACAAAAATCATTGATCTAAAAAACCATATTATTATTCCTGGGCTTAATGATTCACATCTTCATCTTATCCGCGGTGGATTAAACTATAACCTTGAATTACGTTGGGAAGGTGTACCTTCTCTTTCTATTGCTCTTGATATGCTAAAGTCACAAGCACAAGTGACACCGTCACCACAGTGGGTGCGTGTTGTTGGTGGTTGGAGTGAATTTCAATTTGCAGAGCGCCGTATGCCAACGCTGGATGAAATTAATGCGGTTTCTCCAGATACACCGGTTTTTGTCTTACACCTCTATGATAGCGCATTGCTTAACAAAGCCGCATTGCGTGCGATTGGTTATACCAAAGAGACACCTAATCCACCAGGGGGAGAAATTCAGCGTGATGAACATGGTAACCCGACTGGATTATTAATAGCAAAACCCAACGCTATGTTGCTCTATTCTGCATTAGCAAAAGGCCCTAAATTACCCCTTGAATATCAAGTCAATTCAACTCGTCAATTTATGAGAGAATTGAATCGTCTTGGTGTGACGAGTGCAATTGATGCCGGAGGTGGTTTTCAAAATTACCCTGAAGATTATCAAGTCGTAGATGAGTTAGCTAAGAACAACCAATTAACTATTCGTATTGCTTATAATTTATTTACTCAAAGACCCAAACAAGAGTTTGAAGATTTTCAACAATGGACATCAATGGTATCACCTGGCGATGGCAGTGATTTCTACCGTCATAACGGTGCAGGTGAAATGTTAGTTTTTTCTGCCGCCGACTTTGAGGACTTCTTACAACCAAGGCCTGACCTTCCTGAAAATATGGAAACGGAATTAGAAAAAGTGATCCGTCATTTAGTTGAGCATCGCTGGCCATTTCGTTTGCATGCTACGTATAACGAATCCATTAGTCGCATGTTAGATGTCTTTGAAAAAGTGAATAAAGAGATCCCTTTTGATGGATTACATTGGTTTTTCGATCACGCCGAAACCATCAGTGAAAAAAATATTGAACGCGTTAAAGCACTTGGCGGTGGATTAGCTATTCAGCATCGGATGGCGTTTCAAGGTGAATATTTTGCACAACGTTATGGCACAAAAGCACTGAAACAAACACCGCCTGTTGCCAAAATGCTAAATGCAGAAGTACCTGTTGGATTAGGTACGGATGCAACTCGTGTTGCTAGCTATAATCCGTGGACAGCGCTTTATTGGTTAGTGTCAGGGCGTACCGTCGGGGGTATGCAAATGTATGACAGTGATAATCGTTTAGACAGAGATACTGCGCTTATGTTATGGACAATGGGAAGTTCGTGGTTTTCTAATGAACAAGGTAAAAAGGGGCAAATTAAAGCAGGTCAGCTTGCCGATTTTATCGCCCTTTCAGCGGATTATTTTCGAGTACCTGAAAATGAGATCAAAGCGATTGAATCACTTTTAACGGTAGTGGATGGTAAGATTGTGTATGCCAATGGCGCATTCTCATCATTAACGCCCCCTTCTATTCCTGTATTACCCGATTGGTCTCCAGTGATCAAAGTCCCAGGACATTACTCTTATTTACAACAAGAAACAAAAACGGCGGTGTTAAATCAGTTACATCAATGTTGTGGTGCTTGCCATGTTCATGGGCATCAACATGATATTGCTCGCCAATCATCCATTCCTATTTCAGATGATAATGCATTTTGGGGCGCTTTAGGCTGTTCTTGCTTTGCATTCTAATTTTTATGATAACGAGGGTCGGTAATGATTTACTGACCATCTCAAACAAAGAGAGATAAGACAATGGCAACGCAACGTGCCTCTGCATGGTCACCCTTACGTAATCGTGTTTTCTTCATATTATGGATGGCAACGCTATTTTCTAATATTGGTACTTGGATGAATGATGTGGGCGCTGGTTGGTTGATGACAAACCTAAGCCCCGATCCCGTTATGATTGCGGCTATTCAAGCCATGACAACATTACCTGTTTTCTTATTGGCGCTTCCAGCAGGTGCAATTGCTGATATTTTTGATAAACGAAAATTACTTATTTTTGTCAATATATTGATGCTTTGCGCGGCTTCATTATTGGCAGTTCTGGTCTATTTCGATGTTATTAGCATTGGCTGGTTATTATTCATTACCTTTGTTTTAGGTTCTGGAGCGGCATTTTTAGGCCCAGCATGGCAAGCGATTGTGCCGAGTATTGTTGCACCAAATGAATTAAAATCGGGTATTGCCTTAAATAGTATGGGAATTAATATTAGCCGTGCAATAGGCCCCGCACTTGCTGGTATTTTAATTTCTCAAGTGGGTCTTTATTTACCGTTTTTACTTAATGCCCTAAGCTTTATTGCTATTATTCTTGCTGTATGGTGGTGGGACGGTGAGCAAAAAGAAGAAGGTAAACTCCCTGCTGAGTCTGTTGTTGCGGCGATGATTTCCGGTTTACGCTATGCGCGTTATAGTCCCGCACTGATTAAAACGATTATAAGAGCCACCAGCTTCTTTATTTTTGCCAGTGCTTATTGGGCAATGTTACCGCTAGTAGCACGGGTATCATTACACGGGGATGCCACATTATACGGTTTATTAACTACCAGCATTGGTATTGGTGCAGTGGGGGGCGCATTTAGTTTATCAACATTACGTGAAAAACTAAGTACTAGTACATTAATCGCTATTGGTACAATGGGGACTGCGTTGGTGTTATTTATTTTTGCCAGTGCGACTTCAAGATATCTTGCTATTTTCGCCAGTATGCTTGCAGGATTTAGTTGGATAATCACCCTTTCTACATTAATGGTTTCAGCACAAACGGCATTGCCTAATTGGGTACGAGCTAGAGGCCTTGCACTCTATTTAACAGTATTTTCTGGTTCAATGGCATTAGGCTCTCTTGTTTGGGGGCAAATTGCCTCACATACCTCTGTGACAGTAGCCTTATTGTGTGCAACCGTCGGGATTATTTTAGTTTGGTTGTGTGTTTTACGTGTAAAATTAGAACATGACAACATTAACTTACAGCACTCAGAACATTTTACTCTTGATAATGAACTTATTGAAATTACAACGGATAAAGGCCCTGTATTAATTACTGTAAATTATCAAATTGATGCAACTCATCGCGAACAATTTCTCAATTTAATGAATCAACTAAAAACAGTTCGGCTAAGAGATGGGGGTTACTCATGGGGACTTTTTGTTTCATCTGATGCCATTATGGAAAAAGACACTCAGACTTATATGGAAACCTTTATGGTAGCCTCGTGGGCTGAACATCTTCGTCAACATGATCGTGCGACAATGGATGATAAACAGTTGCAACAACAATTAGATAAAATAATTAGTAATAAAAAAGCGACACACTCTTTTTCTGCTTTTTCGCGTTCGCGCAAAAAGTAATTAACCTTTTACCAAGTCATTAAAGCCTATCGAATAGATTAGCTTAATGGCTTGGTTTAATAAGCTAATTATTGATACTCCCACGACTTTCTTGTACTCTGCACCGCTTCTTATCTTGAAATTTTAATAAAACAACATATTTGAGAAAATCATGACAGGACATATTTCTAAAGATCCGCTACATGGTGTCACACTTGAGATGCAGGTCAATGCGCTGGTGGCCAAATATGGCTGGACTAAATTAGGTCAACTGATCAAGATCAACTGCTTTAGAAGTGATCCTAGTGTGAAATCAAGTTTAAAGTTTTTGCGTAGAACTCCTTGGGCACGTGCTGAAGTAGAGGCGCTCTATCTTGATTCTCTTGAAGAAGATCTTGATGATGTGATTGAAGTTATCGATCACTCTGATTGTGATCCTTGGGCAAATAGCCGTCGAAAGTAACACTCAATGAATCAATAAAATAGTGCTGATAGTATCATTATCACTCATCCCTAAACTCTTTGGGTGTCATCCCTAATTCTTTTTTAAAGATAGAGTAAAAATATTGTAATGATGGGTAGCCACACATTACTGAAATTTCTTGGATTGCAAGTGTTGTGGTAGTTAATAAATTTTGAGCACGTTTGAGTTTTTCTTCATAAATAATGGTGTGAATTGTCTTACCAATCTCTTTTTTAAAGCGTTGCTCTAAATTAGAACGCGACATATTAACAGCATCTAATACTTGCTCTGTTTTTATCCCTTTGCAGGCATTGTAATAAATATAATGCATGGCTTGGACCACGGTAGGATCGTTAAAAGAATGAAAATCAGTTGAGCGACGCTCAACAATTTTAACGGGAGGAACTAATATTCTTTGTTGTTTCTCTGTTACATGCCCTTCTAGAGTTTGATGTAACAGCTTCGCGGCTAAATACCCCATTTGCCGTGAGCCTTGTACGACAGAAGACAAGGCAATACGGGACAAATAACGTGTCATATCTTCATCATCAATGCCGATAATGCTGATTTCTTCAGGTACATTAATAGTTAAATTATCGCAGACTTGCAGTAAATGACGTGCTCGTGCATCGGTAACAGCAATAATCCCTGTTTGTGGTGGCAATGTTTGTATCCAATCAGATAAACGATTTTGTGCATGTTGCCAATTTTCTTGTGTAATATCCATGCCATTATAAACAATACCCGGATATTTTTCTCTAGTGACTAATTGGCGAAAAGCGTGTTCTCTCTCATTAGACCAATGAGGGTGATCTTTCGCGGGTAAACCATAAAAAGCAAAATGCTTAAGCCCTTTTTGTTTTAGATGCAAAAAAGCCTGCTGAACTAAGGCATAATTATCTGTAGCGATATAAGGCACTGGGGGATAGTTTTCTTCTTGATGATAAGAGCCCCCTACACCAATTACCGCTAACGATGATTGGCTTAAATGTTTCGCAATAATCGGATCGTCAAAATCCGCAATAATGCCATCACAAACCCAATGGCTTATATTATCAAGTCGAGTACGGAAATCTTCCTCAATAAATACATCCCAATGGCACTGTGATGCTTGAAGATATTCCCCAACACCCTCAACCACTTGGCGGTCATACACTTTATTAGCGTTGAATAACAGCACAATACGAAAGTATTTATCTTTTTTCATTTTACTCTACCTGATCACCTAGCCACGCATTAAACCACAGCTTTAATTTTGCTCGAACTTACTTTTATCGCTATGTGATTACTATCACACAAGCCAAATTTCGTAATAGCAAAGTAAAAAATAGGAATAACCAATGTTAATTACAACGCGTATTTTGTTTTTAAACATGATTGCCGAGGAGATTTTTCATGTATCAGAATAACTTTAATAAATTAATTTCTAGGCAAAATACCTATAGCGCGAAATGGTGTAATAGTAATGAGAACGTTATTCCATTATCTGTTGCAGATATGGATATTCCAGCACCTGATTTTATTATTAATGAATTAACTCAGTTTAATCTTAAAGGGATTTATGGCTATACCGACATTAGCTGTAATTGGAATGAGGTGGCTATAAATTGGTTTAAAACGCAATACCAGTGGACTGTTGCTCCCGAATCTATTGTTTTTTGTCCTCGTGTTATTCAGGCCGTTTCGCTTTATATTCAAAATTTCACACACCTTGGTGATAAAATCACAACCTTATCACCTGCTTACCATCCTATTAGTCATACCGTTTGTGTAAATCACCGCGATCTATTAGAAAGTCCATTAATTTATCGTGATGGCTATTATGAAATTGATTTTGACGATCTAGAAAATAAATTTAAACAGTCTGTTTGTTTTATTTTGCTATCACCGCATAACCCAACAGGAACAGTATGGCAACAAGCTGATTTAATAAAAATAGCGAAACTCGCACAAAAATATCACGTTTTTATTATTTCTGATGATGTACATGCAGATTTTGTCTTTGACGATGCTATCTATCACCCTATTTCGTCCTTAAACACCTATGTAGAACAGCACTCTTTTATTTGCACGTCCCCAGCTAAAACCTTCAATTTAGCGGGACTTGAGATAGCAAATATTGTGATTGCTAACCCTGAATATCGTGAAAAATTTAAACAGTGCTTGATTGCCGCAGGTATTCATAATCCAGGGTATTTTTCTGTTCCCGCTTTTTTACAAGCTTATACCTTACAAGGCCAACAATGGCTTAGTGAATTAAAAACGTACCTTGCTGATAATCGACGTTGGGTAAAAGAACAATGTGAACGCCACTTTCCCAATTGGGTTATCACACAAAGTCATGGCACTTACATGCTATGGATTAATTACCAAAAAATGCAGTTAACTGAAGAACAACTAAAACATTGGTTTGTTTCATTAGCCGAAGTAGAAATGAGTTGGGGGCGCGGTTTTGGTGCGGTTGGGGATGGTTTTTTCCGCATTAATATCGCGACGCCTCGTTCAATATTAGAAACCGTTTTCACTCGGCTTATTCGTACCTTACCTCACGCCAGTTTGGAATAAATTACAATGAAAACGCAAACGATAAACAGCCCGAGAACGCCTACACTTATTGAATCGCTCTTTCCTATTCTCACGATGGTGGTGTTATTAGGAGGCGGTTATGCCGCTTTTGATTTACCCCCAGAACCATTGATGGTGCTTTCGACCGTTGTGGCTGCACTGTTAGTAAAACGGTTGGGGTTTCGCTATGACGAGATCTTAACCGCTATCTCACAAAAGATTGCTAAAACCATGCCAGCCTTGCTGATTTTAATCAGTGTAGGTCTATTAATTGGTACATGGATGATTGGTGGTACTATTCCACTGATGATCTATTACGGCTTAAAAATGATCAGCCCAGAAATGCTGTATGTTACGGCATTATTGGTCACATCATTGGTGTCGGTCTGTACGGGAACTTCATGGGGTTCTGCTGGAACCATTGGGGTCGCTTTTATGGGTGTTGCTGTGGGCATGGAAGCAAATCTTGCTGCCACAGCCGGTGCTGTAGTTGCTGGGGCTTATTTTGGTGACAAGCTTTCACCATTATCAGGTGATACCAACCTTGCCGCAATGGCAGCGAGGATTGACCTTTATCAACATATTTGGCACTTACTTTACACCACTCTGCCTTCGCTGATTTTAACGGCGATTGTGATGACAGTTTATGGCATGAATGGCGATTTAGCGGGTCAAGGTGTGCCAGAAAAAGTGACATTAATTACAAATGGTCTTGAGAATGTTTATAACTTCAATTTTATTCTTCTCATTCCAGTATTAGTCATTTTATATGGTTCAGTCACGAAAAAACCCACTATCCCAGTGATGTTAGCTTCTGCCGCTATCGCAATGCTTAACGCTTATCTTATTCAAGGTTTTGGTTTACATGACATCGTAAAAAGTGCGGTTGATGGCTTTAATGTCTCGATGATACAAGGTAAAGAAGTCCCTGAATTATTGGGTAATTTACTAAATCGCGGTGGCATGAACTCCATGATGAGCACCTTGCTTATCTGTTTCTGTGCCCTCTCTTTTGCTGGTACTTTATCGTTAAGTGGCGCATTAGAAGTGATTGTCCATGCATTGTTAAAAATGGTGCACTCAACAGGTTCAATGATTTTAGCCACTATTGCTTGCGGACTAACCATGATTGGTGTGACTTGTAACGGACAAATCTCCATTCTTATTCCTATCGAAATGTTACGTGGTGCCTACATTGAACGCGGCTTACATCCTAAAAATCTGGCGCGTACTGTAGAAGACTCCGCCACTATCTTTGAACCTATTTTACCGTGGACTGCCGCAGGCGCTTATATGGCGGGTACGTTAGGTGTTGCCACCTTAAGTTACTTACCTTGGGCTGTATTGTGCTGGAGTGGCATCTTCTTTGCCATGCTGTGGGGTTTTACGGGCTTTGGTATTGCCAAATTAACACCAGAAGAGCAGGAAGAAATGACTGCTGAGCTTGGATCACATTCAGAATTACAACTTGATACTAAATAAGGACGGTTCCATGTCTTACTTTGATAAAATTGAACAAATTCAATATGAAGGCACAACAAGCGATAACCCATTAGCGTTTCGTTACTATAACCCTGATGAGATTATTTTGGGTAAACGAATGGAAGATCACCTCAGATTTGCCGCTTGTTATTGGCATAACTTCTGCTGGAATGGTTCTGATATGTTTGGTATCGGGACGTTTGATAGACCATGGCAAATACCCGGTGAAGCTTTAGAACAAGCTAAGCGTAAAGCCGATATTGCCTTTGAGTTCTTTCATAAGCTAAATGTTCCTTTCTATTGTTTTCATGATGTCGATGTGATTTCTGAAGGAAATAGCATCAATGAATATATTTCTAACATGGCGGCGATCACCGATGTATTAACGAAAAAACAAGAAGAAACCAACGTTAAGTTATTATGGGGAACCGCAAATTGCTTCACTCACCCTCGTTATGGCGCCGGTGCGGCAACGAACCCTGATCCTGATGTCTTTGCATGGGCCGCAACACAAGTGTGTGAAGCGATGAAAGCGACAAAAGCACTGGGGGGAGAAAACTATGTATTATGGGGCGGACGTGAAGGTTATGAAACCCTGTTAAATACCGATTTACGCCAAGAAAGAGAACAATTGGGTCGCTTTATGCAGATGGTGGTCGAGCATAAACACAAAATTGGTTTCCAAGGCACATTGCTGATTGAGCCAAAACCTCAAGAGCCAACGAAACATCAGTATGATTATGACACTGCAACCGTTTATGGCTTCTTAAAACAGTTTGGTCTTGAAAAAGAAGTGAAAGTAAATATTGAAGCGAATCACGCGACATTAGCGGGACACAGCTTCCATCATGAAATTGCTACTGCGATTGCGTTGGGGATTTTAGGCTCTGTTGATGCTAACCGTGGTGATCCTCAATTAGGTTGGGATACAGACCAATTTCCTAACAGCGTTGAAGAAAATGCATTAGTGATGTATGAAATTCTGAAATCAGGAGGCTTTACAACAGGTGGATTAAACTTTGATGCTAAAGTTCGTCGTCAAAGCAACGATAAATATGATCTCTTCTATGGACATATCTCAGGAATGGATACGATGGCAATGGCATTGCGCATTGCAGCAAGAATGATCCAAGATGGTGGCCTTGATAAATTCACGGCACAGCGCTATTCAGGCTGGAGCGCCGAATTTGGCCAAAATATCCTACAAGGTAAATTAAGTCTTGAGGATGTGGCGAAATACGCACAAAGCAACACATTAGCGCCACAATTACAAAGTGGGCGTCAAGAAATGTTAGAAAGCTTAGTGAATCGCTATATTTTTGGGTAATTGCTCAATGGCTATAACACAGCGGATTTTCCGCTGTGTTTATATATCAAATAAACATCATGAGGTAACTTCATGTATTTAGGGTTAGATTTAGGCACATCGAGTGTTAAAGCGATCATCATGAATGAAAAAGGTGACGTTGTCACCACTCACTCAGTTCCTTTAGCAATATCACGCCCTCACCCTCAATGGTCAGAACAAGATCCCCTGCAATGGTGGGATGCTACAGAAGAAGCCATTATTGACCTCGGACGTCGTTTTCCGATGGAACACATAGAAGCGATTGGGTTAAGTGGGCAAATGCATGGTGCCGTTTTACTTGATGATCAACAAGCAGTTTTGCGCCCTGCTATTTTATGGAATGATGGCCGTAGTTTTCAGCAATGCCAGACACTTGAAGTACAATATCCTCAGTTTAAAAAAATCACCGGTAATTTAGTCATGCCAGGGTTTACAGCGCCTAAACTACAATGGGTTGCTGAAAACGAACCTGAAATTTTTCAACGTATTGCACATGTTTTATTACCTAAAGATTTTTTGCGCTGGAAGATGACCGGTAATTTTGCCAGTGACATGTCAGATTCAGCAGGTACGCTTTGGTTAGACATGCAAAAACGTGATTGGAGTGATGAACTTTTAGGCGCAACCGGATTAACGCGCCGTCAGATGCCAACCTTATTTGAAGGTAATCAAATCACCGGTTATCTGTTAGCTGATGTGGCTAAAAAATGGCATATGAAGCAGGTGCCTATTATTGCTGGTGGCGGAGACAATGCCGCAGGAGCCATTGGTGTTGGGGTTTATCAACCCGGCCAAGCGATACTCTCTTTAGGTACATCAGGTGTTTATTTTGTGGTTAGCGAAAAGTTTCTTCAAAATAGTGATAATGCGGTACATAGTTTTTGTCATGCTTTACCTAATACTTGGCACTTAATGTCGGTGATGTTGAGTGCAGCATCCTGCCTTGATTGGGTATGCAAAGTAACAGGTATTGAAAGCGTAAGTGCGATGTTTGAAGAAGTTGAACACGCGACTTTTGTTGATAGCCCTCTACTCTTTTTGCCTTATCTTTCCGGTGAACGGACACCTTATAACAACCCGAATGCGAAAGGTGTATTTTGGGGATTAACCCATGAACATCAACGTGTCGACTTATGCCAGGCTGTTCTTGAAGGTGTGAGTTTTGCCTTACGACAAGGGATTGAAGTCGCTGATAATGCTGGACAATTAGCCAATAACATTACCTTAATTGGCGGTGGTGCCAGAAGTGAATATTGGCGACAATTGCTTGCAGATATTACAGGAAAAACCCTTGATTATCGTCAAGATGGTAATGTTGGCCCTGCGCTTGGTGCTGCAAGACTAGCACAATTAGCGGTAAATCCCGTACATTCATCACGGGTTATTCTTTCTCAGCCTAAGCTTGAAAAACGCCATACACCCAATTTAGAAAGACATAAAGCATACGAAAAAAAATATCATGCTTTTAAAAAGTTATATGCATTAATTGATACAATGGAAATACAATAGGAAAACTGGTATTGATTATTAGTGATGTATTACTTGCACCATTAGACGCTTTATTAGGTGTTGTTGTTCAGAGTACTCGGAATTTATGGCTTAGCCCTGATAAATATACCAGGGCTAATTAAAAGATTAACGGTATCCGCTACGATGATTTTGGGCAGACCAACTGTAGGTTTCATCACTTGGGGTTCGTTTTTGTTTCTTTTTGAGGGTTTGTGCTTTTTTGGTGGCTTTTTCAACTTCGAGGGAGATTTCGGTAATAATGGAATCTTTGACTTTATTCATTTCGGCATTAGTTAATTCTCGCCCTAATTTTTTTCTTTCTTGACCTATTCGGGTTCTTACTCGCATTTGTTGGGCATCTGTCATTTCTTGGAGTGTCAGTTTCTTCATGCTATTACCCTACCTATGTTGAGTGAGGAGTCTTTAATATAACATCATTAAAGTGCCTCACCATCACTATATTTTAAATTCTTATTACATTGAAAATGCATTACGCCGAAATAAACGCGTAATGCATAATGATAAGTTGAAATGAGAGAGTTAAGCTAATTGGAGAAATGCGCTTTTAAAACTATCAATATCTTGCTGTGTTGTTGCCCAAGAAGTACAAAGGCGTAAACAACTCAAGTTAGGTTCTTCAAGTAAAACACTATGGAAAACAAACTGTTGAGTTAATTTTTCTGCAATAGTATTAGGTAGAATAACAAATATTTGGTTAGATTCTGGAGGGGCTAAAAAATCAAAACCTTGTGCGGTGAAGAATTCCGTTAATTGCGATGCCATGTCATTAATATGTTTGCCTAATTTAAAATAGAGATCATCATTAAATAATGCTTCAAACTGGGCACCTAATAACCAGCCTTTAGCTTGCAATCCCCCTTTTTGTTTCAAGCTAAAACGAAAATCAGCTTTCAATGTCGGATGACAAATGACTAGGGTTTCCGCTGACATTGCACCAATTTTTGTGCCACCAATATAAAAGGCGTCTGTTAAGTTTGCGATATCTTCAATAGTGAGATCGCTTAGTGCAGACATAAGCCCTGCGGCTAAACGAGCACCATCAAGGTACAACCACAAGTTATGCTCATTACAGAAATTACGCAGTGCTTGTAGTTCTGCTTTGCGATAAACCGTACCAATTTCGGTAGCATTTGTAATATAGACAAGCTTGGGTTGTACCCAATGTTCATCGTTATGTTCAGCAAGAATGGGTTTTAATAATGCAGGCGTTAATTTACCATCCGCCGAAAATGTGGTGATAACTTTATGCCCAGTTGCCTCAATCGCGCCTGTTTCATGTGTAGCGATATGTCCAGTACTGACAGAGATAACAGCTTGGTGTGGACGTAAAAAATGAGAAATAGCCGTTAAGTTGGTGATAGTACCGCCATTAAAGAAGTGAATATCAGCCTCGTTTTGTGCAATACGCTGTTTTATTAATTTAGCGGCCTGATGACAAAGTGTATCCATACCATAACCATCATAGCGTTGCCCCACTGTATCCGTGATTGCCTTCATGACCGCAGGATGTGCAATTTCATTATAATCATTTTGGAAGCGGTACATGTTTTCTCCTATTAAATGTTGTGTTTTTTATTGTGCTTGATAAAGAAAAAGCGCTCTACATCTAATCAATACGTTGATTCAATGTAAAGCGCTTTAATATATTGAAAAATTAAGGCATTTAAAACGGATTATTTACGGCTTATTATTTAAAACAAACTTCGCCCCAACGAGCTAATCCTGCAGTAACGGAACCAAAATCATTCCCTTTCACAATAGGAATATTAGGTAGTTGCTGTTCTATCGCCTGAGATAAAATAGGTGAACGCGCGGACCCTCCAGTCATAAAAATAACATCAGGTTTTACACCACTTTGACGAACAGCGTCATTTACTAATTCAATCATTTTACTTTTTGGTGACTCAATAGATCCAACCATTTGTTCTCGCGCAATAGTGCACTCTAATGTTTCGCTTAATAAGGTGATATTAGCAATATATTCAGGAGAATCTGATAAGGCAATTTTAGCTTCTTCGGCACGTCTAACGATACTATACCCCAATGTCTCATTATACACTTCGATTAGGCGGGCTATTTTCTCAGGATCTTTAGCATCTCGTCTTAGCTGATTTAATGCGGCTAGGTTTTGACGAGAATAAAAATCTTTTTGTGCTTCTACATTATTAATCGCAATAGGATCCCAGAACTGTTTCAGCGGTAATTTAATACCTGAAGAAGTTAATCCGGTCATACCAAATAAAGGCATAAGTTGTTTAAATGCAAGGTAAATATCAAGATCATTACCACCAACACGTTGCCCGCTATGAGCAAGTAAGGTGTTTGAACGATCCGTTTTACCTTGATAGCTAGGGCCCATCTGAATTAATGAACAGTCCGTTGTACCACCGCCAATATCAACTACTAATACCGTTTGGTCTTTAGTTAACGTTGATTCATATTCAAGCCCTGCAGCCACGGGTTCAAATTCAAACATAATATTCTTAAAGCCCGCGCGTTTTGCTGCTCGAATAAGGATACTTTCTGCTTGTTTATTTGACGCTTCACCACCTAACCCATTAAAGTTAATCGGTTTGCCAATAACAGTATCTGTAATCGCTTCTTGTGTGCTTTTTTTCTGCTTGATGTTTAATATTGGCCATCATGGCGCAAACTAAATCTTCAAAGAAGCTAATTTGTATATCATGCAGGCCCGAAGCCCCTAAAAAAGATTTAGGTGATTTAACGTAATAGACATCACGAGGATCACGCAGATATAAACTCAATGCAGATTGTCCAAAAAGAATATCTTCAGGGACTAATTCAATATCCTCTTCTCGATTAAATGCAATCGATTTTCTGAGTAATTGTTCGCCAATCTCACTGGAAGGTTTAATATTTAAATGGCGAAATAAGTGCTCAGAAACAGATTCACGGGTTGGCGCACAAAGGGTTGAAGGAATATAGACATCATTACCTTCTAAAGGCAAAAGAATCGGTTTTTCCCTCTTTCATGATTGCAACAGAACAATTTGATGTTCCGTAATCAAAGCCTATAAACATTCAACCTCCCCAATAGACTTCATTAAAAAAAGACTGAGCACTCTACCTCAAGACTTTTGCAATTACCACCAGATTATAAAGTCAAAAAGAGTGTCAATGAGACAAGTAATTTAGTGTATGGGGGCTTAACTGTTATTGGCACGATAACTACCTTTAGGAATATGGCTATATTTTTTACCTCTTTGATAAAAAATCCACTCTAAGCCAGCTTGATATAAAGTTGTACATCAAGCTCTGGGTACTTTTGCATAAATAAAGGCATTATTTTAATAGGTATTTTATTGATTGCTGGTGGTGTATTAATAAAATTTACTAAGCAATTTAAATAAAAATAAAGGGAGGTTTATCCACCACCCCTTTTCTATTTTTGACTAATAAAGTTATTACTGAAATTGGATATAAAGTAATTTTTATCACAACTCATCGTTATTGTTAGGTTGGGTTTTAATCCCCCTAAATAGCAGTCAACCGAGTCGGTAAATAAATGGAATAAACATCCTACTGCAATGGCTTTTAATTTCCATGAGGGTAAAAACCATATACCCAAATAAACCAAAGCGGCCAACCCGTGTGTAATGGATGAAATCCAACGCTACAACGATTGGGATCAAAAATAGGTGTTGCTAGCAAATGGTCAATATCAATGGCCATTGTTCCGATCATAAGCAGTGAGGCTATCTTCCAATCCTTACGCCAGAAAAAATAACCTAATAAAATGGGTGCCAGAAAATGTAAGCTGTAGTGTAAAATTGTTCTACTGATTTCAAATATCACAAAATCTCCGATTCTCTAAAAATATTTGTCATTTAATTACCAAATAGTTGTTGTCTTTTTTATTTGAACTAAATTTAAAGGAGTTGTTTATTTAAGGAATTTATAATGAAACGCAATAAAATATTGGTTGGTCTGTTATCCTCATTACTCGCTGTTTCTATGGCAAGTGAAGCCTGCTCTAGTTTGGCGATACTCGATAAAAATAACAATGTTTATCAAAGGTAGGACACTTGAACTGACCGCTGATTTACCTTCATGGGTCACCTATTATCCTAAAAATACACAATTCACAAAGAAAGCTCCTAATGGTGAAGATAGTCTAAGTTATAGCAATAAATATGACATATTAGCCGTTACAACAGATATCTTTTTTGATGGCGATGATCATAACTTATTACAAGGTTTAAATAGTGCAGGTTTATCATTTAGCGCAAATATGATAACAGACGCTGAATTATCACCTCTTGATAAAAAGGATTATGATAAAGCTATTCCTGTGACTTCGCTAGTGAATGGGCATTAGCTAATTTCTCAACGGTCGAAGAAGTACAAAAAGCAGTTGAATCAGGTTATTTTTGGGCTCCTGTATTAAAAAACTTTGGTAACTTAAAATCCCCTTTTCACTATGCTTTTTATGATAAAAAAGGAGGCAGCATTGTTATTGAAGCCACAAACGGTAAATTACATGTTTATCAAAATCCAACCCGTGTAATGACAAATGGCCCAGACTTTCCTTGGCACTTAACTAACCTTAACAATTATAGTCAATTAACGAATATCGATAAATCTTCAGGAAAACTTGCAAATATCAATGTAGTACAGCCTGATAGTGGTATTGCAACATCTCAATTACCCTCATCAGATACGTCTGTCGGTCGTTTTATTCGTGCCGCTTATTTTTCAACCTACGCACCTAAAGCGGGATCTACATCAGAAGCGATGAATACCCTAGCGCACATTATGAATCGTTTTGATAGAACGAAAAATATCACGGCTGATGTTATGGGAGAAAGTCAAAGCACTAGTAGCCAGCTACAAACAGAATACACTGTTTGGACTACGCTATCTGATTTAACGAATGGTGTGATGAAAATAAGAGGCTATAACAATATAAATTATACCGAGTATTCTCTTTCACAATTTAAAGATATGAATAAATCTGTTTTTGAACAGATTAACTTGAATAAATAATCTTTTATCGTTGTATTAGAGGTTGGCGAATTATTAATACCGCCTCTAATACAATAACAAAAAGCAAGTATTCTAGCGTGATACTGAATTAGGCAATGCTTTATCGATTTCGCCTAATGCAAACGCTAAATCAACAGCTGCAATTTGTGATCCTGTATAAGCATCAATTTGAGACATTTGTGCATTTAATAATGCAATCTCAGCGGTATTAATGTCGGTTACGGTTCCCAACCCATTATGATAAAATTCAACACTAGCGGTATATGTTAATTGAGTCGTCTCTACTAAATTTTTAGAGGCTTTATTTGCCTCAAGTGCTGACTTGAGTGTATTTTCACTTATTGAAATCTCTTTTATCGCCATATCTTGGCTTTTACGTAAATTTTCTTGCGCTAATCGGATCTCTGACTGTGCATTTACCATTCGAGACTGACGCATTCCGCCTTCATATAATGGAATACTGACTCCAATCAGGATATTAGAAGATGAAGTTCTTTGGCTAATATCGGGCAATCCCTGCACATCAAAGCTACCTGTTCCTCCTGCAAGCGCGCCAGCAAGATAGACTTTAGGAAAATAGTCTGATTTGACGGAATCAGCAGCTTTGATGGCCGCTTGCTGTAATTCATATTGCGCTAAAACATCGGGACGCTGTGCAAGTGCTTTTTTGATCACATCATGAGTTAATGGTGAAATATCATCAGGAAGTAAATTATCATCGGCATAATTAACGGTTATTTTTTCAAAAGGTGATGCTCCAATAGCAGACAGTAAAATTTGATATTGATCTTTTTCATGACCTTTGGCTAACACGTTTTGTAATTCAACTTGTGCGACTTGTTGTTTAGCTAATGCGACATCTAATACCGTTGCTAATCCCTTCGCTCTTTTTTGTTCAACGGCATATAAAATGTCTTTGCTTCTCTGGAGGGCATTTCGAGTGATACTCACTTTTTTTTGTGCTGCACCATAACTAAAATATGCAACGGAGACATCATGAATAATTTTCTGATGCATCAGATTAAAATTAAGGTTTGTTGCTAAAGAAGTATGTTTAGCAGCATCAACTAATGCCCCTCGCTTACCAAAATCAAAAATAAGCCATCTAAATGTGAGTGCGGGAATAAAAGCACTATTCGATGTTTTTATATCATCAATAATAGGATTTTTAGGTAAATCGATTTTCCCATGTTGATACCCTGCTAGTGCAGTTGCTGTAATAATTGGCAAATATGTGCTTTCTATCATACCAATATCAGTTGCTGATTTTTTTGCTAATTCCCACGCAATACGTGTGTCTGGGTTATTTTGTTGTCCTAAATCGATAAGATCAGCTAATGCATAACTGGATTTAGTTGTTTTTTTCTTGCGTTGGCGATAAATATTGCTCCAGTAGATGAAGAAATATATTTTGTATTATCATAATTAATAGGTTGTTGAGAATACGGTTTAAATGAGCTACTCGTATCAATACAACCAACAAGTAATAGGCTTAACAGAGAGGACAGAATATTTTTCTTATTATTAATGACTAAATTTATCATTATGATTTTTCTCTTATTAAATGTTTAAATACACGCTCTCTTTCATTTGTTGGTAATGTTTTTAATTCATTATTAAGAATCGATTTTTTAAATTCATCCTTTGATTCTTCATTGATTTGTGAATAAGAGAGTTTATCTTCAAAAATAAATTTATGAGCGTAATTATGATAACTAATGTAAGAAATTTTATTTAATGATGTTTTGAAAAAAAATGTTATATTCTTATTTCTTGCGCTATCTTCTTTTTCGAAAATGAGTAAGTCTATATTACCCTTCGATTGTGTAATAGATTCATTTACGGATGAAACTAAATCTAACATATCATTTTTATTTGTCGAATATCTTAATTCAGTATAATTATCTAAAATAGAACTAATTTGTTTGTATATAGTATTAATAATACTTGTTGGCCATACTTTTGTGAAAATAATATACATCACGATATTACCCAACAAAATCCCTAGAATACGATCAGACACCACATTCATATCAAAGCTAGGTTTAAATCCGTGTAATGTTGTTAATAAAAATGCTAACCCAACTTGTACACCAGCATAAGAGATACGCTCATTACCAACAGCAACCCATGCTGCGGGCAATAGACAGAAAAATATCAGTACCATCAGCTCAAAAACATCAGATAAATTAGGGATAATATAGAGCAGTGAAATCATGCCAATTAGTGCTCCAATTAGACAACCAGTGATCCGCAATGTTAATTTTATGGACTGTTTCACCAACAGATGTTAATGCCACGACATAACAAGTTATCATTGCAGTATGAATACCCTGCCATTTAAAATAATCATAAAAAATATAACATAGAATTGCGGCTATCGTAGTTTTAATCGCAAAGTATTTATGGTTAGGATTTGTAAATGCATCACTAACAAAAAAAGGTGTTTTTTTTCTGTACAGACTTAGTTTCTCTTTTATTAAATAAAATCTTATCAAAAGTATTTAATAATTGAAGTTTACTTATTTTATTTTGAGTTTGTTGCTTATCTTTTATTTTGTCTATTTGATGATGCGTGAAGCAATCGACAAGATCTAAACATCTTTTAGAAAGAAGAAAACGTATAGAAGCTGGAGTGTTTTTATCAAAAGTTAACGACATAATTAATATCTGATAAGAATTATCAATTATATTCTCTAACCAGTGAATATCCTCTCTTCCTCGCAAATAAAATATTTTTATAAACATTAAATAGCGTTTACATTCTGTTTGGGTACTCAGTAATTCACTGATTTCGAGTTGGCTTTCTTTTCTTCCTAAAAAGAAATCGCTTGCGGTAGAAAAGCGTGAGGCGATTCTGTTTAACAGTAATTTTCTAGGGCTAATACCAACAAAAAAATTAAATAAAATAACTAATAGCATTGGAGATACAGCCATCAGTAACGCATAAAGTAGTGCTCTTGTTGCAACATCCCCTACGGGTACATCATCAATTAAAGTCATTAAAAAAGCGATAACTAAAGCAACTAAATTACCAATATCACCAAGGCTACTTGCAGATGCTAAATACATAAAAACGGCTGAGAATAAAGCCATAAAAAAGAAGCGTAAAATAATATTTTGTATTGTGAGGTTAAAAAGTAAAAAAATAACACACACTACAATAGAACATAAAATAATAACGCCAATAGATAATAATATATTTTGTACTGCATCGGCTTTGATTAAATAAATAATTAGATAGCAACTTATGGCAGATTCGGGAATTTCATAGATCATCGCAATAGCAGCCATTAAGGCGCAAAGCAGTGCGATGCGCCAAGTTGTCGCTAAACGAAAATCAAAAGGCAACAAGTCTTTTTTAACTTGTTTCACTATGAGGGACGGTTTAACAATCATCATCGTTAGCTATTATATTGACAGTGGCTGTAGCCCCAACCCGCATAAGATCTTCTGGTGGATTGGTGATTGTGACTTTAACAGGAAACCGTTGTTGAACTCTAACCCAATTCAGTGATTTAGGTACATAAGGCAAGTCCCTTGGATATTAATAAGGTCAGTTGACATGATCCCTCGGCTAATTCCTTCTACTTTACCTTTAATGGGGTGTTTATTGTCAATCATTGAATAAATAACCACACCAACTACCTATTTTTATATTATTTAAATCTGTCTCTTTAAAATAAGCTGAAGCATACCAAGTATCCGTGTCAATTAAGGTAAAAACAGATTGCCCAGAAATAATAAATTCTCCCGGTGACAGCACTAATCCAGCAACATAGCCATTACTTGGTGCTTTCACCTCTGTGTTACTTAATTCCCATTCAGCCATTGCCAGTGAGGTTTTTAAGGATTTCACTAATGCTACTTCTGAATCGGTATTATTAATTAAGGCCTCTGAGGCAACGTTTTGTTTTTGTGCTTGTTTTAATGTGACTTCTGCATCATGTTTTAATGTTCTTGCATCATCAACTTGTTGTGCAGTCACAAACCCTTTTGCTAATAACGGCTCTAATCTATGGAGTGACTGCGTCGCTAATAACAAATTGACTTCAGCACGTTTTATTTGCGCTTCAGCCACTTCTGAATTTGATGTTTCTGCAATAATAATACGTTGTTTATTACTTAATGTTGCTTCAGCAATCATGAGTTGCTCTTTTGCTTGCTGAACTCTCAATGCATACATGGTGGGGTCGATTGTAAATAATAAATCCCCTTTATTGACCTTACTATTTTCTTTGACATATATAGCGCTAATTCGTCCTGGTACAGTTGAAGATATGTTAATTTTATTAGCATCAATTATTGCATCTTCACTGAGTGGATTTAGCGCTGATAACTGAATATTTTTCCACAATAAGATGAGCGTGATCATAAAAACAATCACAGTGATTATAATAGCTAGCTTTTTTTTGATTTTTTTATCCATAATTTAATAAGAAAAATAAAATAAAGAGATAGTTAAAGAAATTGATAACAATATCGCAAAATAAAAAATCAAAGGGAGCGGTAAATTATCATCAATACCCCAATAGATAAGTAATACACGTATAACCAAAGCCCCTAATAAGCCGATAACGGTACATAACATCCAATATGGAAAATAGGCGCCCAACAGAGTAATAAAAGGAGAATGGCCTTGAGAACAACCAGACAACAGTAATGCAATTATGCTCACGCTAGTAACACGATAATATTTTCTTATTATGTTCAAGGTAATGTACCTGTCATTTTTCGATAAATTTTTTGTTCGTTTAAACACTATAGTGTTTTTATTTACAGTTGTTTAATGAATTAATTTAAAACATCATATCGAATAAATGTTAGATGTTTTTTATACTTCAATCCATAGCTTTATCTTAAATTTTTCTTATTGAAGGTAGAGCTTCGTTTTCAATATGACTGTAATTATGGGCGTTATATGATTTTAAGAGTATAGTAGCTAATCTTTCAGCCTGACTAGATATTACGATTTTTATTATGGAATTAGCGTTTTCAGATCAAAATATTCGACATATTCTTGCTAATAACACCCCCATCATTGATGTGCGTGCACCTATTGAATTTAATCAAGGTTCTATCCCTAATGCTATCAATCTGCCCTTAATGAATGATAAAGAACGTGCTGCTGTCGGGACTTGTTATAAACAACAAGGCTCACAAAAAGCGGTTGATTTAGGACATCAATTAGTGAGTGGTGAAATTCGTGATAAACGGATTACTGCTTGGCGTGAAGCTTGCGAGCAATTCCCTAATGGTTATATTTGCTGTGCTCGTGGGCGGAATGCGTTCTCATATCGTTCAGCAATGGCTTAAAGAAATAGGCATCGATTTTCCATTAATTGAAGGAGGATATAAGGCGTTAAGGCAGACTATTATTGAAATGACCAATGAATTCGTTCAGCGCCCTATTATTCTTATTGGTGGATGTACTGGTAATGGAAAAACGACATTAGTGCGTTCATTACCTGAAGGTATTGATCTTGAAGGTATTGCTCATCATCGAGGTTCTTCTTTTGGCCGTACTGTTGAAGAACAATTTCCTCAAGCAACATTTGAAAACCATCTTGGTATCGAAATGTTGAAAAAATCACAAAAATATACGCGTTGGGTGCTTGAAGATGAAGGTCGCGCTATCGGTGCGAATGGATTACCTTGAATCGCTAAGAGCAAAAAATGACAGAAGCATCAATTGTTGTTGTTGATGATCCACTAGAACAACGCATTGAACGTTTAAAAGCTGAATATTTTGATCGTATGACCCACGATTTTTTAGAAGTTTATGGCGAAGAACAAGGCTGGCAGGCTTACAGTGATTATTTACATCATGGTTTATTCGCTATACGTCGTCGACTTGGCTCTCAGCGGGCTGCGGAATTGACACAATTGCTAGAAAATGCGTTAGAAATACAGAAAAAAAAGTGCAAATACAGAAGCCCATTTTTCTTGGTTAACGCCTTTACTTAAAGAATATTATGATCCTATGTATCGTTATCAATTGAGCAAAAAGAAAGATAAAATTATTTACCAAGGCAGTTATGAAGAGATAATAATGTGGTTTAAAAACCATTAAATAGATAATATTTTTTGTATTAAATATTTTTAGCTTTAAAGGGATAGCCTCTGTAATTTTATGTTACAGGGGCTTTTAATCTCTTTGCTTTTTTTTTAGTTCTAACCCCATATAACCATAGCCCTAAGATTATTATAAAAGCAAAGAAAAAAGCGACCGCTAAAGAAAGTTCAAGAAAAACAAACCGATTAATATTAATTCCCTGCCCTTTGTTTGAAAAATTAAAGGTAAGCACATATTCCTGAATTATTAATACCATAATAAAAACGCTCACTAATCGTGAGCGCATAAGTGATATTATATATAAGATGATTGACTATTTATGTACTATTTTCCTTAATAAAAATGTGGCGCATATAGCCATAAGAAAATTAAAAATCATACTAAAACTAAAAGCTATTTTATATTGTTCAATCACCTCTGTTGAGAATGCGTGATTCAGGCTAAATTGTAAAATAATTGAAACACAAGTTGCGCCTAGCGCTGCTCCAACTTGTTGTAATGTTGCTGTTAACCCTGAAGCAATCCCAATAAATTCGGGTTTAACTTTCGCTAAAACTAAATTAAGCATTGGTGTCATTATCATCCCTTGAGTAAATCCAACTAAAAAACAGAAATGGGATCACAAAAGAGCTATTTTCTGGTGATATTAAATAATAAACCCCTACAATCAAAGAAATATAACTTAAAGCGTAAAGAGTAGCCCCCCAATAAATAATTTTTTCACCCATTTTTTTCACCCATTTGGGGGTTAATAATGATGAAAGAACAAATCCTATACTTGATGGAACAAAAATTAATCCAGAATCAAGTACTGTACGTTTAAATCCACTTTGTAATAATATCGACATCATCATCGGGAAAGCTGATGATGTTGCATAGACACAAACAACAATCCCTATTCCAATGACATATTGATTATTAGTAAATAAAAAGGGATCAAAAAGAGGCTGTTTTCCTTGTTGTTTTAAGTTATTTTCATAGTAAATGAAAAGTACTAACAATATGAGTCCGAAAAGAAAAAACAGTGTGCTATGTAATTTCCATCCCCAGATAGGTAACATTAATAAAGGAAGTAAGGTGAAAGAGATGCCACAAGCCGATAAAATAACTCCCCCTATATCTAATTTTATATAATCTAAAGCTTCACTTTGAATTAAATAACGAGAAAATCCTAATACAATAATACCAATAATAAGGTTAATTAAAAAAATAGTACGCCATTCAAGACCAAAAACATTGAGTGATATTAACAATCCGCCTAAGGCCTGTCCTGCTATTGCAGCTAATCCTAACGTCATACCTAATAAACCAAATATTTTTTTAGCTTGTGCCTCGTCAAAATTAAGACGAATACTTGAGTATACTTGAGGAAATAATAGCGCAGCCGTCAATCCTTGAAGACAACGAGCTATAACAAGAAAAATGGCATTGGGAGAAATAGCGCATAATACTGATGTCACAGTAAACCCGAACATACCAATACGGTAAAGAGTACGACGGCCATAAATATCACCTAATCGGCCTCCTGTGATGAGTAATAACCCAAAGGCTAATTCATATCCCACGATAATGAGTGTCAGCTCTGTTAATGTTGCATTGAGTGTTCTCTCTATATTTACAATCGCAACATTAACAACGAATAAATCAAAAATAGTTACAAATCCCGCTAATAACAGGACAAATAAGGCAATACGTTGTTGTCTGTTCATTTTTTGTCTCATTAATTAAAGAAATGAGACTATAATGAGTTGCTTATCCTGATACAATTTAACCATTTATACTATTACTAGAAGCAATAGGCTATGACAGAGAGAAAACGAACGCGCCCTGAATTAGCAGATTTTCTGCGAACTAAAAGACAAAGTATTTCACCTGAAACTGTCGGATTGCCTGGTACAGGGCGCCGTCGCACGCCTGGGTTACGTAGAGAAGAAGTCGCTGCACTTTCGGGGGTTGGGTTGACTTGGTATACGTGGCTTGAACAAGGACGAAATATTGGCGTATCAAGTCAATTCTTAGATAACTTAGCGAGTGCGTTACGATTAAATAGCGCTGAAAGACAACATCTTTATTTATTATCGCATATGCGAGAGCCTACAGAAACTGGTGTAACAGAACATCAAGTCCCTGCAACTATTTTACGGATCTTGTCAGATTTGCCATCAGAATATCTCTGTTATGTTTTAAAACCTACATTGGGATGTCTTGGCTTATAATCCAAAAGCGGATAAGTATTTCCATTTTTCAGATCATAGTGCTGAAAATCGTAATTATCTTTACTTGTTGTTTATGGATCCTCGTTATAAAACACGTATTGATGATTGGGAAAATATCGCTGATAGATTATTGGCTAGCTTTCGCCGTGATCACGCTAGAACAAAAAATGACCCTAATATTCGAAATTTAATTGCTACATTAAGTTGTTCGTCGCCTGAATTTAAGCGTATGTGGGAAAAACACGAGATATATCCACCTTGCGATGGAACAAGAACACTAAATTTTGACAATAAAAAAGAGTGTTATGAATATACGTCATTAGCATTTGATTTGGAAAAATATAATCGAATCTTAGTGTATATTCCTAAAAAACATGATCATTTTTGATAATAGGATAAATATATTATTTCCAAAATGGAAAATAGTATTAATCAGTTTATGCAGAAAAATACTCTTTAAAAGTTTACTGTTATTTTTTTCTATACTTACTCAAAATAGTAGTGTTTACTTAAAATAGAAAAAGTGCAATTGCACCCTTTTCTATTTTTGTTTGATCAACCTGAAAATCGTAATTATAGCCCCATAACTTGTCTGTTTTTAGGATAAGAAAGCGTATAATTTAACGGTAAGGATTTTTCTTGTTTTGCTCCTAACATGATATTCCACTTTATTTCACCTGTATCTTTATCAAGTACACCATCTTTATAATCAGCGTTTGTCACGTTAATGTTATTTTCTTGGCTAAGTGGTAATTGATCGTAAATTGTCACTTTTACAGGTGTGTTATATGTATTTCTTACTTTAATGGTATAGCTTTCTTTTTGTTCAATGGTAGTACCAATAAAGATTGGTTCTTTCCTTATTTTTTCATTATTAATACGGCTAATTTGAATGTTCTTATCTATTCCAAGTGGAATGCTAAGTAATTCTACTAACTCATCAGTATTAATATAGCTATTACCGACAAAGCTATTCATATAGTAGATATTCGCCCGACCGTTAAGTAAATTTAAGTTTTCCCAATCTTTAATTTCAGCTTGTAAATAAACTTCTTCGACTAATTTGGGCGTGCTTAAATAGTGGTAATCTGCGGTTATCTCTTTTTGATTAATAACCAAAGTATTAGGCTCTGTACTATTTTTTAGTGTATAAGGTAAAGCAATGGCGTGACTTAAATTAATACCATTATTATTGGTTGTAACATATCGAGTGACTCCCTTGTTCATTTTTTCCTCTTGAGCTCGACTCGAAACTTCAGCACTCATCACAGCAACAGGTGCAGGCATTACCATCCTCATACTGTCTTTTCTAAATTTAGCATTATCATTGTAAAGAGATAAATACCAAGGTGATAAGGTTGGCGCAGTGATATTAAGTGAGGGATTAGTTGATGTTAAAACCAGTTTAACTTTATCCCAATTTAAGCCCGTATTTTGAATAACGTCTGCTTTATAGGTGAGTAATATCGGCTTATCCATCCCTTGGCTTCGAATATCATAAGCGGGCGACCATCCTGCATCAGGCGTTATATAAGAAATTTGCATTTTACTGGTAATATTTTTTGATGTGCCTACCGATAAAACAATTTGTGTTTTCTCTTTTGCAATCACTGGCATATCAATCTCTAATTTACGAGTTAATTCTTCTAATTGCTCAGTGAGTTCAGCGATTTCTTCTCGAGTTGCTTTTTGTTGATTAAGAATCGATGTCATTTTTTGGCTAATAAAATCAAATTTTTGTGATGATTGCTCTAATGTTTGAGTATCACCATAACCAAAGAATGATTTATCTTTAAGTAATGCAATTTGTTCATCACCCACATTAATATTGATGTTTAATTCTTCAATTTGCTTATTAATATCTTTCTGTTTTTCCATCAATACTGCAATTTCAGGAGGGTAACTAGGAGCAATAGGGATTTTCTTAACATTAATGGTGTTAATAATCACATCGTCATTATCAAGGCTAATTGATAGGCTTCTTGGGTCAAGATTATCTGCAACATTTGATAAAATGACTTCACTTTGCCCTGCTGGCAAATTGAGCGTTGTACTATTTTCAAGCTCTGCGCCTCGTAAGAAAATAGTAGCTTGATTAAGTTTTATATCTTGATAAAGCGTTTTAGTTAGCTCTGCTGAGTCAGGTTCATTAGCCAAAGCGTTAGATGCACTAATAATCGATAATGTAAAAAGTGACAAAGTGAGTTTATTAGGTTTAATCATCATTTTTATTCTATCCATAGTTGATGAGCAGTGTCGCTAGGATGCTAAATAGGAATGCACTATTGTATAAGTATATTGAGATAGTATTGCATCTCTAATAATTTAGATAACAGAATAAACTTAAAGAGAAAATGATATGAGATTGTAGAAATTACGATAAAACAGGATGTTACTGCATTAGGTAAAATAACCATTATAAATAATCAAGATTATCTTAGTAATGGTGAAGAATTTAGTAGTTATTTGATCTTAATTAGTCCTGTTTGGATAAAAATAAGAGAAATATTTTAATGATAATAAAGGCAGTTTAAAAGCAAACTGCCTAGGATAAAGATGTTTGATATCGATTTTTATTTAACCACTTCGCCACTATCGATAACCGTTTTACGTACTTTATCAGAGAAATCTTGTGCTTCTTTAATAATCGCTTTCTCATCAACTGTTAAGAGTTGGCGATCTTCCATTAAGATTTTACCATCTACAATGGTATGGCGGACATTACTGCCATTTGCACCATAAACTAATGCAGCATAAGGGCTATACATAGGCACCATATTAGGTGATTTCGTATCAACAACTATGATATCAGCAAGTTTCCCAGATTCTAATGAACCCAATTTATCTTCCATATGCAAGACTTTTGCTGAACCCATAGTTGCCAGCTCTACAACCGTTAAAGGTGGCATTGCTGCACGATCTTTATTCTCTAATTTATGAATTTTACCCACAAGATTTAGTTCGTTCATCGTTGTTAACGTGTTACTCGACATCGGACCATCTGTTCCCAAACCAACGCGAACGCCCTTTTCTAACATAGTCAAGACAGGCGCAACGCCTTTAGCCGATTTTGTATTAGCACTGATATTATGAGCAACGCCTACATCATATTTTTTCAATAAATCAATATCTTTTTCATCAACCATAATCGCGTGCGCCGCAATAACTTTATTATTTAACGCTCCGATATCTGCCATATATTGAACAGGACTTTTACCGCCTGTTCGTTTGGCAATTTCTTCTTGTTCTCGGTCAGTTTCAGCTAAATGGATCATTACCGGTACATCTAGTTCTATGGATAGTTTAGCTATTTTCTGAAGGCTTTCAGTTGTGTTTGTATAAGGTGCGTGAGGAGCAAAAGCAGGGATAATACGAGGATGATTTTTATATTCTTTAATAAAATTCACTGCATATTGAATACCTTCTTCTGGTGTTTTCGCATCAGCAACAGGGAAATTAATAACAGATTCTCCTAATACAGCGCGATTCCCCATTTTATCAACGGTTTTAGCTACTTCATCTTCAAAATAATACATATCAACATAAGTTGTTACGCCACCTTTTACCATCTCGATATTCGCAAGGTTCGCGCCAATTCTAACCATTTCACGAGAAACCATTTTATTTTCGAGAGGAAAAATATAGCGGTGAAGTCTATCAGGAACATCATCCGCTAATGAACGAAATACTGTCATAGAGCCATGAGTATGAGTGTTAATCAAACCGGGCATAACAATATCACCATCAACATCAAGTACTTTATTAGCTTGATATTCTTTAGAAAGTTCAGGGCCACCCACGGCAATAATTTTATTTTCTTTTACGACAACCGTGCCCTGTTCAATTATTTTATTTTGCTGATCCATAGTTAGAACAGTGCCGTCAACTATCATCAAATCAGCCTGTTTTTGTCGCGTAACTGGAAAAAGAGACCGCCATTACAGCCAAAGCAAGCATAGATTTAGAAAATGACATCATTACCTCTCGTCTTGATGGGAAAATTTCCCTAAGATTATAAATAAATTCATTGGCTTTTGATATCTAATGAAAGTGAAAGAGATCACCGAATAAATAATTAATTGAAGTTATTATCACTTCCTTCATCCCAATTTCTTGCAGTTAGTCTTATCAATCAAGGAGCGGTTTAATGAGTAAAATATTACAACCAGGTGAAAATACATCACTAAGTGAAAATAAAGGACAAGTTAGAGTCTCTCATGCAGTAGGCAATAACCTTGATATTAATCTGACTGCTTTTTTAGTTACAGAGTCAGGCAAAGTTGTAAATGATGATGATATGGTTTTTTTTAATGCCCCTCATCATGTATCTGGTGCTGCATCATTTATTGCACCTGTTACTCAAGGTTCATCAGTTATTCATAGCATTGATTTCGATTTATCCCGTTTACCTGCCAATATTACCAAAATAGCCATTACCTTGACACAAGATGGAAGTGCTGGCGGTTTTGCTGTTGTGGCGCAATTAAAAGCACAAGTATTGATAAATAATGACGTGATTGAATTAGCTCCAAGCCAATTCTCGCAAGAAACGGGCATTATTGTTTTAGAACTGTATATTCGAAACGGACAAAATAAAGTTCGCTCTGTTTGGCAAGGTTTTGCATCAGGACTTGCAGGGCTATGTGATCTTTATGGTATTGAAGTCGAAGAGCCAGCCCCAGTTATTGCCCCTAAGCCCACGCCATCTGTTAATATACAAAAAAGCGTAGTGAAACTGACGAAACCAGAGAGTAGCCACCGTGTTTCTTTACTAAAAGGGAGTGATGCACCTAAACGTATTTTAGTCAGTGCAACGTGGATAGATAATGGTGATGGTAAGGATAACGATGATTTAGATCTTCGTGTGGGTATTTTGCGCCCCAATGGTCAAATGTCTATTATTCAAGCACCAGATAAAAGTGGTGCTTTTAATGCCGATCCTTTTGTTTTCCATACTGGTGATGTGGTTAGTGTTAGTCAAGATCAGCCCGGTTGTGAGACTGTTGAAATAAACCCCGCTATTTCTCAATTAATGGGCGGAAAAGTGGCATTAGTTTGTAGTGTTTATTCTGCTATTAGTAATGGTTGTGTTTCTGTTGCATCATTAAAACCGACAATGCGCATGGAATATGGTAATCAAATCGTTGAGTGCTCTTGTGAATACAAAAAAGGCTTTTTCAATAATATGATTTACACCTATGTCATTGGTATTATTGAAATCGATCAAGACAGTATTACGTTAAAACCTTCTGGTGTGACATCAAGAGCAGGCAGTGAAGCCACTCCTTGGTTAACACGTATTGGTGATGAGCTTAAATTAACGATGGATGGCCCTCATGTTTTTAAAGGAAAGAAACCAAGTATACTAGGCAAAAAACGTTATGTTTAATGTCATTATAAAAAAAGAAATAACTTAGCGTTTATCTTAAAAAAAGAAAAACGGGCAATGATTAAAATGCTCGTTTTTCTATTTAAAGAGATGATAATTCGTGAAGTTAAGTACGTCTTTTTTGCTGTAATAGCCACTTGTCTAATTCATTAGCAAAAAGCTGGCGATCGCGTTGGTTTAGGCTTGCAGGTCCCCCCGTTTGAATACCACTGGCTCTCATCGTATCCATAAAGTCACGTATATTTAAGCGTTCACGAATAGTTGCTTCAGTATATCGTTCACCTCTAGGATTTAGCGCAACCGCACCCTTTTCAATCACTTCAGCCGCTAATGGAATATCGGCAGTGATCACTAAGTCATCTTTATTGGTACGGCGGACAATTTCGTTATCCGCAACATCAAATCCAGCAGAAACTTGTAATGTGCGTAAAAAAGGCGATGCAGGTACGCTTAATCGTTGGTTAGCAACAAAAGTGATGATCATTTTTTCTCTGTCTGCTGCTCGATATAACACTTCTTTGATGACTTTAGGACATGCGTCAGCATCAACCCATATAGGCATAACAACTCTCTCTTGATTATTCTGTATTAACTATTGCATGGTTAAGAGGGTTAAAATAACACAATAATTCTAACTAAGTGATTAAAGCTTTGCTCTTGCTCGTTTTTCTGACTGTTGATTAATCCAAATACTCACGAATATCAAAATCATACCGATAATGTGTAAGCCAGTTAATTGTAGCCCTAATAATGCCCAACCTAAAATAACAGCACTAAGTGGGCTTAAAACCCTTCTTTTTATGCCATTTTTGTTTATTTAGGCACCTAATGTGCATGAAATCACATTTTTACTTTGATCTAAATCAAAGATGTATTCTATTTGCTATTTTTAGATTGCTGAATACTAAAAGTTAAATTATAAAGCAAATGATAATCATTATTGATCTCATTAAGGTCTGTAACTATGTGTATTCAATTTAAATCTTGCTTCGTATTATCTGCTCTAACACTCTCACTCTCTCAATATGCCATTGCTAATACCGTATCACCTAAAGAAGAAACGCTGGTTGTCACTACAACACGTAGCGCTTCCTCTTTATGGAATAGCCCTGCAACTATTCAAGTTATTGATAAAGAGTCATTAAGTCAATCAACGGCTTCTTCTATTGCGGATCAATTGCGTGATATTCCTGGTGTTGAAGTGACGGATAATAGCCTCGCCGGCCGTAAACAAATTCGCATCCGTGGTGAGGCTTCATCACGCGTACTTTTATTGGTTGATGGGCAAGAAGTTACCTATCAACGAGGTGGTCAAAATTTTGGTGCAGGTATTTTAATCGATGAATCGGCACTAGAGCGTATTGAAGTGGTTAAAGGCCCCTATTCCGTACTTTATGGTTCACAAGCTATTGGTGGTGTGGTGAATTTAATCACCCAAAAAGGTGGCGATAAGCCTTTTGGTGGCAGTATTAAAGTTGTTTATGACTCAGCGACGATGGGATGGCGAGAGTCTGCATTAATTTCAGGCACAATAGGCGATTTTGAATACCGCTTTAATGGGAGTTATGCCGATCATGGTGACAGAGACACCCCTGATGGACGTTTACCTAATACACATTTTAGAAATAACGGTCAAGGTGCATGGCTAGGCTATAAAATTGATAAACACAAATTTGGACTTTCGCTTGATCGCTATGATTTATCCACACAATCTTATTATGCGGATGAAGGAAAATACCAAGAATTTAGCGTTAAAGTTCCTAAGCTTGAGCGTGAAAAAATCGGCTTATTTTATGATTATGATATTGATGCTGATTATTTTAAAAAGCTTCATATAGATGCTTATACACAGCAAATTGAACGAAAATTTGAAAACCGCGTTGGTGTCGTTACGCCAACAGGTAGCCCAAGGATTGGTAATTTAACTGTTAAAAACCGAACACAGTCGGAGGATACACAGAATACTTATGGAATGACTATGCAGGCAAACTTTACATTACCTGCAAATAATGAACTAATTTTAGGCGCACAATATCAACAAGATAAAGTAAAACAAACCTCTGTTGGCCAAACATCTTCAAATAGTACAACAGGATTTCCACCAGCTGTAAATTATGAAAAGCAATCTCTATTACATAACCGCAGTAAACAAACCAATATCTCTATTTTTGCTCAAAATGATTGGAAAATAGCAGATGATTGGTCATGGGCAATGGGTGCCAGACAATATTGGTTGAAATCAGAATTACAAAGTGGTGATGAAACTGTTCACCATAATAAAACAGGCACAAACTATAAGGCGTTGTCTTCTACATCCGTCAGAGATAATGCTTTTATTATTTCATCCAATCTACGTTATTCCGGATTTAAAGATACTGAGCTGCGTCTTGCATTTGCACAAGGTTATGTATTCCCTACATTAGTTCAGCAATTTATGAACACTACGGCGGGTGGTGCGGTGACTTATGGTAATCGTGACCTAGAGGCTGAACACTCTAATAATGTGGAGTTTGGTGCGCGTTATAAAGGTAATAATTGGTATATTGATAGCGCCATTTATTATTCTGAAGCAAAAGATTATATCACCTCAGTCGCTTGTGCAGGAGAACGTATTTGTGAAGGGAATAGCAAAACAGGCCGAGCAGATTACTTCTATTATGACAATATTGACCGAGCAAAGACATATGGCATGGAGGTAATGGCACAATATCAAGGTTGGTCAATTACACCTTATGTTTCTGCCAATGTGATGCGCCGTCAATTTATTACTCCAACCCTAAAAACATGGGATACAGGAGAACCTACAGTCACGACGCGTATTGGAGCTAAACATCTCTTATTACTCAATAATATGAATTTAATGTCAGATTTATATTTGCGATCTGCAACGCAAGCGAAAGATCATCGGAATCCTGAAAACAAACAACATTACGCTGGTTGGGCAACGGTAAACCTTTCACTTAGTAGTGAGTTTGGCCATAACGATCAATATCGTATTAACTTTGATTTAAATAATATTTTAAATAAGCGTTATCAAACAGCTCATGAATCTATTCCTGCTGCGGGTATTAATGCTGCAGTTGGTCTGACATGGGCATTTTAACGATGAACAAAATATTAATGATTCTCAGTTTATTATTGCTACCTTTTAGCTTAACGGCAAAAGAGAATATAAAAAATGACCGTTGGGTTATTGCGGGGGGATCTATTGTGGAATTAATTTATGCCATGGATGCTGGCAATAAGGTTGTTGGTGTTGATGAAACCACTTCTTACCCCGAACAAACACAGGTATTGCCTCATATTGGGTATTGGAAACAGTTAAGTGTTGAAGGCATTTTATCTCTACGCCCTTCTACTTTTGTAACATGGGATGATGCTGAGCCTAAAATGGTCTTACGTCAGCTTGCACAACATAACGTTAAAGTGATTTCTTTACCAAGAACGCCAGCAACCTTTGAGTTAATGCTTCAAAACATCCGCACGTTAGCCGTTTCTCTGGATAAGCAGACACAAGGCGATGCATTAATTGATTCATTACAATCCCGTTTAGCCATTATTAACGCTAAAAATAATCAAATTAAACAGAAAGTAAAAGTGATGTTCTTTCTTTCACCGGGAGGTGGAATTCCTCAAGTTGCAGGGAAAACCAGTGTCGCAGATGCGATCCTTCAATTAGCTGGCGGTGAGAATATCGCAACACACGAGAATTATCGTATCTATAGCGCAGAGGCCATTATTGCCGCTGATCCAGAGTTAATTGTTATCACGACACAAAGTCAGAAAAATCAAACGGGCACAATAAGAGCATCTGGAGGGATTAGCTTCTGTACCTGGAGTGTCGATGACTCAAGCATGGAAAAATCAACGCATTATCGAAATTGATCAATCCCTTATTTTGGGAATGGGGCCTCGTATTGTGGATGCCGTAGAGTTATTGCATCAACAATTTTATCCCACTGATCCACTAAAAGATAATAATGCTGAATAATAAGTAGGAATGATTTAATAATGAAAGAGTCAGTCGTAACACATATTATCCCCCCTTCTGCTGAAATTGATCTTACTGCTCATTTCGCTTTAGAAGGTGATAGCCCTTTCCGTGATAGACACGCCACCATGCCATGGCGTGGTTCTGTGCCTATCGCAAAAGAAGAGCAGCAATCCACATGGCAAGCCTTATTAGAAAGTAAAACGCCAGCCTGTAAACGTTTGTTGTATATTCATATCCCTTTTTGTGCAACACATTGCACCTTTTGTGGGTTTTATCAAAATAACTATCATGAAGAAGCCTGTTCGCGCTATACCGATGCATTACTGCGTGAGATATCGGCTGAATCAGATAGTTTACTTTATCAATCAGCACCAATTCATGCAGTTTATTTTGGTGGGGGAACCCCTTCTGCATTATCGGCCAAAGATCTTTATCGTGTGATCACGCATTTGAGGCAATCACTTCCTTTGGCTCCTGACTGCGAAATCACTCTTGAAGGTCGAGTTTTAAATTTTGATGATAACCGTATCGATGCTTGTTTAGATGCAGGCGCAAACCGTTTTTCTATTGGTATTCAAACCTTTAACAGCAAAATTCGTAAACGAATGGCGAGAACCTCAACGGGTGAAGAAGCTGCCAAATTTATGAAAGGGCTTTGTTTACGCGATCGTGCTGCGGTGGTGTGTGATTTATTATTTGGATTACCTGGGCAAGATGCGACGAACTGGCAAGAAGATCTCACTATTGCTCATGATATTGGTTTAGATGGTGTCGATCTCTATGCATTGAATTTATTGCCTAATACACCATTAGGTAAAGCGGTTGAAAATCAACGAATTACTGTGCCTTCGCCAATACAAAGGCGTGATCTTTATCTTCAAGGTTGTGATTTTATGGAAAATGTGGGCTGGCGTCAGATCAGTAATAGCCATTGGGCAAGAACAACCCGCGAGCGCAATCTTTACAACTTATTAATCAAACAAGGGGCAGATTGCCTAGCTTTTGGCTCAGGTGCTGGTGGCACAGTGAATGGTTATTCATGGATGATTGAGCGATCACTAGACAATTATTATCAAAAAATTACAGATAGCCAAAAACCCTTAATGATGATGAGTCGTGCAACCGATAGTGGTTTTCGTTGGCGTCATGAGTTACAAGCTGGCATTGAGTGTGGCCGTGTTGATCTGGCCAAGTTAAGCCCACAAGCGACGCTACTCTCTCCTTTATTAAATCAATGGTATCAAGCAGGTCTTGTTGAAGACGATTTTCTTTGTATGAAATTGACTAATGAAGGTCGATTTTGGGCAAGTAACTTGCTGACATCCTTACAGCAATTAATTTTGCAGTTAAATACGCCTCGTTAATTTTATTACCCTGAATATTAATTAGAAGATGGAAACAACATCATGAATACAGAGTTACAACAATTTTTAATGACTGAGCCTGATGGAACATTGGAAACTATTGCAACACAATTTAATACCACATTGTTGGAGGTTGTGAGACATTTGCCATTACGCTCATTAATACGTGGCGAGAAATTCGATACTGTATGGGATAGTGTGATGAAATGGGGTAATGTCACCACGCTTGTGCATACTCAAGATGTTATCTTAGAGTTTAGCGGTGAATTGCCAAATGGTTTTCATCGTCATGGCTATTTTAACTTACGGGGCAAAAAAGGAATGACAGGCCATATTAAAGCCGAAAATTGCCAATCTATTGCGATGATTGAACGTAAGTTTATGGGGATGGATACCGCCTCTATCTTATTTTTCAATCAACAAGGCGTTGCTATGTTTAAGGTTTTCCTTGGCAGAGACGAACATCGTCAATTATTGCCAGAGCAATTATCAGCCTTCCGTCAATTAGCACAACAATTAAATGAGGAATAATCACGCGTGAAAACTTGGATTATTTTTGGCGCTGGTGGCAAAGGTGTTGGTGCACATATTGCTGATATTGGTGTAGCACAACAACGCCCTATTGTGGCTTTAGTTCGTCACCAAGAAGCTGCGAAGCGTTTAGAAAAGAAAGGAATTAAAACCGTCATCGGTGATGCGATTGACGTTAAAGCGGTTGAAGCTGTTTTAACACTAGCGGGAAAAGAAGCAGACATTATTTCCACAATGGGCGGTGAAAATGATTATCTTGCGCATAGAACAGTGATTGATACTGCAGAAAGAATGGGTTTTCAACGGATGCTCATGGTTTCTTCTTTAGGTTGTGGCGATAGTTGGGTTGCCTTATCTGACAGAGCAAAAGCAACTTTTGGTCAAGCCATTAGAGAAAAATCATTAGCTGAAGTATGGCTGCAAACTAGCCGTTTTGATTATGCGATAGTAAGACCTGGCGGATTACTGAATGGTGAAGAAACGGGTAAAGCTCAGCTTTATCAATATGAAGAGACTCACGGCTTAGTTAATCGTCGTGATGTCGCACGTTTAGTGACTCAACTTATGGATGCTGATCTGCTAGACGATCAAGTTTATGCGGTGGTTGAACCGGGTTTAGTGCCAACTAAATCATAGATATTAATACCCATACAATTACCTTAAGAGATAACCTATGTGTTATCTCTTTTTTCTTGCTTTTATTATGGTCAACAGCTCACATTATGATGCGTTTTCTGCTTACAATGAAATTTCCTCAATAGTCATTTGTCACTTTACTGTCTTAATGGGGGGAATTTGTGGCATAATGCGGCCCCATTACCTTTTGTCATTCACTAATAATGAGTATTCGTCTTGTTAATCAGCAATAATATCACTATGCAGTTTGGCTCAAAGCCACTGTTTGAAAACATTTCTGTCAAATTCGGTGGCGGAAATCGCTATGGTTTAATCGGGGCTAACGGTAGCGGTAAATCAACCTTTATGAAAATTTTAGGTGGCGATTTAGTACCAAGTAGCGGCAACGTATTTCTTGATCCTAATGAGCGCCTTGGCAAATTAAAACAAGACCAATTTGCTTATGAAGAATATACAGTACTTGATACCGTGATTATGGGTCACACTGAACTTTGGGAAGTTAAACAAGAGCGCGAACGCATCTATAACTTACCAGAAATGAGTGAAGAAGACGGCTTACGAGTTGCCGATCTGGAAGTAAAATTCGGCGAAATGGACGGTTATACCGTTGAATCTCGTGCTGGCGAATTATTATTAAATGTAGGCATTCCATTAGAACAACATAATGGCCCGATGAGCGAAGTCGCACCGGGTTGGAAATTACGTGTGTTATTAGCACAAGCTCTATTCGCTGATCCTGATATTTTGTTACTGGATGAACCGACGAATAACTTGGATATTGATACTATTCGTTGGCTTGAACAAACGCTAAATGAACGTAACAGTACCATGATCATTATTTCCCATGATCGTCACTTCTTAAATATGGTCTGTACGCACATGGCTGACCTTGACTATGGCGCATTAGCCGTTCATCCGGGTAACTATGATGAATATATGTTTGCTGCAACCCAAGCGCGTGAACGTTTATTAGCGGATAATGCGAAGAAAAAAGCACAGATTAGTGAATTACAATCTTTCGTAAGTCGCTTCAGCGCTAATGCATCTAAATCACGTCAAGCAACCTCTCGCGCTAAGCAAATTGAAAAGATTCAATTAGCTGAAGTTAAAGCGTCAAGCCGCCAAAACCCATTCATCCGCTTTGAACAAGATAAAAAATTATTCCGTAATGCACTTGAAGTGGAAAATATCTCTAAAGGCTATGATGATAATGCCCCACTATTTAAAGACGTCAATATGATGCTTGAAGTGGGCGAAAAAGTTGCCATTCTAGGTAATAACGGTGTGGGTAAATCGACGATGATTAAAACATTAGTCGGTGAATTAACACCAGATACAGGCCGTTTAAAATGGTCTGAAAACTCAAATATTGGTTATTATGCACAAGATCATGCAACTGATTTTGAAGTAGATATGACCGTATTTGATTGGATGAGCTTATGGATGAAACCAGAAGACGACGAGCAATCTGTACGTAGCGTATTAGGTCGTTTACTGTTCTCTCAAGATGACTTGAAAAAATCAGTTCAAGTTTTATCAGGTGGTGAAAAAGGCAGAATGTTATTTGGTAAGCTGATGATGCAAAAACCAAATATTCTGATCATGGATGAACCAACCAACCACTTGGATATGGAATCTATTGAATCACTGAATATGGCATTAGAACTCTATCAAGGTACTTTGATTTTTGTTTCTCATGATCGTGAGTTCGTTAGCTCATTAGCAAACCGCATTATTGAAATTACACCTGAAAAAGTGACTAATTTCCAAGGAACTTATGATGAGTTCCTCGCGAAAAAAGGTGTGATGCTTTAATTTCATAACATAGGTAAAGTGATAAATAATCAAAGGCTTGATAACTATATATCGAGCCTTTTTACTGTATTTTATTCCCTATTTTATGATTAATCTTATTTGTAAATTTCAATATCATTCATATTTTTATCATCTTTAATAAATTCATAGATAACTTTGTGTTTAAAAATAAGGAATACTTTATTTTGATTAAAAGATAAAGAAATACCATCATTTTTATATTTCTTCTCTATTTAAGTATTTTTCCAATAACTCAATCTGTGTTTCTTTATCTAAATCTGGTGGGAATAGCAAAGTGGTATGCAATTAAACGCAGGGAAACTCCAAATTATTAAAAATAATGATGCTATATTTTGTGATGAACAGAGCAATTATTCACAATAAGTAGCAGAAATGTGGACTTTATGTTTAAGCTATAATGCACTACATCGTAGCACTTCTGTTGGTGGTCGCCTTGTTTGGATGAATACAATCAGTTAATTAACCCAAAAAATTATTATTTATAGACATTTTTGTATAAATTAATTTACCTTAGTATCGATTGTATGAATAATAGTGATAATAGTAATGATTATTATTCGGTGACCTATTGTGATTGATTTTTGTGCATTTAAATTAAAACCAGTGGCATTATTTTGTTCTGCCTCCCTTCCTTTTATTGCAGCAACACCGGCTTTTGCGGAAGAAACAGCAAAAACAGAGCAAGTTGAGAAGCTTGTGGTTAGCGCTCAAGCTCTAAAAGTAAATACTCTTTTGCAAGAAACACCTAAATCTGTTTCTGTCATTTCCCAAAAAGATCTCGAAACTCATGCTCCTCAAAAACTCGATGAAGCCTTACGTTATACTTCAGGTGTTGTTTCTCAGCCCTTTGGTGCTGATAACGATACTGACTGGCTTCGTGTACGTGGTTTTGAAGCGGCAACATATTTAGATAATAGTCGTCTCTTTCGTGATGGCTATTATACATGGCTACTTGAACCTTATGGTTTTGAACAAATTGAAGTGGTAAAAGGCGCTTCGGCCGTATTATTCGGTGAATCGACACCAGGTGGCGCGGTTAACGTTGTACAAAAGAAACCCAGCTTTAAGCCTCAAAATGAAGTATTTCTTGAAGTCGGAAATAATGACCAACGTGGGTTAGGTTTTGATGTTTCAAGTGCCACTGATGATAAACGTGTGCGCTACCGCCTTGTTGGGTTAATGAAAAAATCAGACGGAGAATTATCTCACACAGATAGTAAGCATATTTACCTTGCGCCAAGTGTTGCAATTAATCTAACTGACAATACAGCACTGACCTTTATGGCAACCTATTTGCATGATGATGGTACACCTACCAATCCATTCTTCCCTGCCGCGGGGACATTAATTTCATCTCCTTTTGGTAAAATTAAACCTTCAACGAATTTAGGCGAACCAGGTTACGATAAATATAAACGTACACAAATTTCGGCGGGTTATTTGTTAGAAAGCAATATCAATGATGTTTGGCGTTTTTCTCAACGTCTAAATTATGGTTATAACGATCTATTATTGCGTAGTGTCTATGCATTCCCTAATTCAGATATTGCTACAACAGAACTGAATCGTGGTGTTGTTTTCCGTGATGGTAAAAATCAAAGTATTTCTTTTGATAATAATGTTGTCGGTGAATGGGATACAGATAATTTCGAGCATACGCTATTAGCAGGGGCTGAATTACAATATCACCAAACCAAAGGTGATGAGCAAGATAATTACAACTTTGGTACGATTAATCCGTGGCACCCTGTTTACGGTAAATATACCCCTCTTGATCCTGCTAATAATGTCAATCGTACCATCGACAAAACACAATATAGCCTTTACTCACAGTATCAAACTAAATTTGACGATCGCTGGGTTGCAGTCGCGGGCGTACGTCAAGATTGGGTAAAAACAGAAAATAAAGCACAAGCAAAAAATGAGGACAAATCACGTACTGATAGTGAATTCAGTCTCAATACAGGATTAATGTATCTCGCAGATAATGGCCTGTCTCCTTATGTGAGTTATTCCGAATCTTTTGAAGTGATGAGCACCATCGACCCTGCGACTAACGATCTATATAAACCGTTAAAAGGTGATCAAATTGAAGCAGGGATAAAGTACACACCTGATTTTATGGATGGTTACTTCAATATTGCTTGGTTTGATATCACACAGAAGAATGCACTTGTTGCAAACCCAACGACTTTTGTTTCAACACAAACCGGTAAAGTGACATCTAAAGGCGTGGAGTTCACAAGTGAAATGCAATTAACGGAACGTTTAGCGTTAAAAGCCAATTATACCTATACCGATATGCAAACCGATGACACAGGTAATAAAGGTAAACAACAAGCAGGCTTAATTCCTAAACATACCGCATCTGCTTGGGGCAGTTACACTATTCCAGTTAATGGGACTCAAGATTTAATCTTAGGGACAGGTGTGCGTTATTTAGGTAAATCTAAAGATAATCCGAAGAGCAGTGATTTAACAGTACCAAGTGCAACATTATGGGATATGGCTGCAATCTATAACTTCAATAAACAGTGGCAATTACAGTTAAATATCAACAATATTCTTGATAAAGAATATCTCTCTGGTTGTGATTATTACTGTTATTACGGCCAATCTCGCTCTGTTTTATTGAATGCTAAATATCGTTGGTAATTTTTTTCTTATTCCTTCATTTATTGCTAATCGTACAATAAATGGAGGAATATTATTTTATAAATGAGTGACCATGTTTGAACTCTCAAATATTCAAATGGTTCGCGGTGGGCGTACCATTTTATCAATTTCCTCACTACGTATTTCAGATTCTGGATTAACTATCGTGCTTGGCCATAATGGATCAGGTAAATCGACTTTAGTTAGTTTATTATCTGGTCAGCAAGCGCCAGATAGTGGAACTATCACACTGAATAAGTGCAATATCTCACACTATAAATCACGTGAACGAGCTAAAAAAATAGCTTTTCTTCCGCAAAAACTGCCAGCTTCTGCGGGATTAACAGTAAAAGAATTAGTGCGATTAGGTCGTTTCCCTTGGCGTGGAACATTGGGCCGTTGGAATAGAAAAGATGATGAAATAATCACAATGGCAATGGAAAAAGCGGGGGTACTTCCCTTTGCAGACACACTCGCTGATGATTTATCTGGAGGTGAACGTCAACGTGCTTGGGTTGCAATGTTACTGGCTCAACAATCACCTATTTTAATTTTAGATGAACCTACTTCCGCTTTAGATATACATCATCAATATCAACTAATGGAATTATTGAGTGAATTAAATCAAACTCAACATGTTGGTATTATCGTTATTTTGCATGATCTTAACCTTGCCTTACGTTATGCCACTCATATTATCGCGCTTAAAAAAGGGAAAATTGCATTTGAAGGTGAAGCTTCATTACTTTTTGATGATGAACGGCTTTCTGCACTTTATGAAACACCCATTAAGCTGATTGAGCATCCTGATAATAAAGATTCACAACAACATAAGGTGGCAGTGGTATGCGTGTAATATTACAAAAAATAATTAAATCACTGTTTTTTTTGTCTGCCTATTTTATTTATTACGCCCATCGTTAATGCTACACAAAATAATAATAAAATACCGCAACGTATTATTGTTTTGGATTGGGATTTACTGGAACAAGTATTAACACTTGATGTTATTCCTATTGGTGCAACTGAAATTGCTGGGTATAACCAATGGGTCGCTCACCCTGTTGCTCCGAATTCGATTGAAGAAGTGGGTATGCGGGCAGAGCCTAATTTAGAAAAAATGGCATCGTTAAAGCCTGATCTTATTTTGGCGTCAAGTTCACAACAAGATTTATTGCCTGTATTAAAAACTATTGCCCCTGTCATGTATTTGCCTAACTTTTCTCGCCAAGATAATGCTGCTGAAGTTGCTTTGGCACATTTTAATACTCTAGCCTCTCTTTTGGGAAAAACAGCACTTGCACAACAAAAACTGGCTGAGATGGACAGCATTTTTGTGCAATTAAAGTGTAAATTACAGCGGGCATTTATTACGTTGCCTGAAGTGGAGGTGATCCGTTTTTCTACATTAACCTCTGTTTTTTTATACACCGAAAATTCAACAACTGATTATGTAGTCAATAAGTTAGGCCTAAATTCTGCCATATCATTACCTCCTCAACCTTGGGGAATTGATCAGCGAAGAATGAATGTATTGCAACATATTAAACAAGGCTACGTCCTTTATATGTTGCCATTCCCCGATGAAAGCAAACTGCAAAAATCCGTGTTATGGCAAGCCATGCCATTTGTACAGAATGGGCATTTTCATTCCGTGAAACCTGTATGGAACTATGGCGGAGTGACATCGTTAATGTTAATGGCAGAAGCTATTACAGAAAGCTTATTAGATATGGCACCAAATAATGAACATTAAGCAATTTTCTTTCTATTTTTTGGCAATCATCTTACTAAGTATTACCAGTTTACAAATTGATAATTCTCTTTCATTATCTCGCCAATGGTATTTACTGGGGCATTTAGACACGAAGACCCTATTTGCCGATGTTTTTTTTATTCATGCTCAATTACCACGTTTAGCAATGACACTGCTTATTGGGGGAATTTTCGGTGTTGTCGGCAGTTTAATGCAACAATTAACGCAAAATAACCTGACATCACCTTTAACGTTAGGGACTTCATCAGGCGCTTGGTTAGCTTTAGTTATTGTGAATATCTGGTTTACAGATTGGGTTGCTGATCACAGCGCATTCGCTGCGACAATGGGAGCTTTATTCGCCTTCTTTCTGGTAATTATTATTGCAGGTATTCGCAATATGACCGGCTTACCCCTTGTTGTTTCCGGTATGGTGGTGAATATCTTATTAGGTGCGATTGCAACCGCATTAGTGACGTTAAATGCTCAATTCGCCCAGAATATCTTTATGTGGGGTGCTGGAGATCTTGCTCAAGATGGTTGGGAGATGTTTTTTTGGTTATTACCTCGAATTACACCTGTTTTACTTATTTTTATGTTTGCCCCTCGTATTCTCACTTTATTGCGTTTAGGTCATGAAGGTGCAATGGCTCGGGGATTGCCTGTTTTACCTACATTTGTATTTTTTATTATATTAAGCACTTGGTTAGTTTCAGTGTCGATTACCGTTGTTGGTGTTATTAGTTTTATAGGATTACTTGCACCTAATATTGTCAGAACATTAGGCGCAAGAACTGCTCGTCAAGAGCTTATTGCCAGTGGCTTAATGGGAATATGTTTATTACTGATTACAGATAGCTTGGCAATATGGATTGGTCAGTGGCTCAATACAGTTATTCCAAGTGGTGTGACAGCCGCCGCTATTGGTGCTCCTGCATTAATTTGGTTTAGTCAAAAGAGGATGCGAGCTCAAGATCAGCTGTCTATTTCTCTTTATTCTCAGACTAAAACAGTATCAAAGTATACCGTGATAGGAATATTTGTATTATTAATGCTCGGGTTAGCCCTTACACTTTTTATTCATATTAATGAGCATCAGTGGTTTTGGGAAATACCTTCTGTTTATCAATGGGCATTACGCTCTCCTCGTTTATTAGCTGCGTTATTTGCAGGTATTGCATTAGCTATTGCTGGCGTTATTTTACAACGTTTAATTTACAATCCATTAGCCAGTCCGGATATTTTAGGGGTTTCATCAGGTGCGACTTTTTCGTTAGTTTTTTCGAGCTTAATTTTAGGGAGCACCTTACAAACATCACAGTGGGGAATTGCATTATTAGGTAGCTGTGTTGTGATGATTATTCTATTAATCTTAGGAAAAAAGCACCAATATGCGCCAGCCAGTTTAATATTAACGGGAATTGCATTAACCGCGAGCTTAGAAGCCTTTATTCAATTTTTCTTAGCCAAAGGCTCATTAAGTAGTTATAAAATCTTACTGTGGTTATCTGGCTCGACTTATCGCGTTAACAGTGAACAGGCTCTCTATTTTGCATTCGCAATTACATTGATTGTGGGATGTGTCTTTTTATTAACACGTTGGCTAGCATTAATATCAATTAGTCGAAGTTTTGCCTCAGCTCGCGGATTACATACGGAGCGCGCAAGTATTATATTATTAATTATTGTCTCGCTATTATGTGCTTTAGTGACTTCAACGGTAGGTCCTATTGCTTTTATTGGCTTAGTGGCTCCTCATATGGCGGCCTTGCTGGGTGCTCAAAAAATTAAATCGCAATTAATGGTTTCAGGATTAATTGGTGGAACTTTAATGGTTTGGGCTGATTGGCTTGGACAAATATTTATTTACCCCGCACAAATCGCAGCAGGCACTTTAGTCGCTATTTTAGGCGGTAGCTATTTCCTTTGCTTAATGTTATTAAATCGTAGCCGTTGATTTGAAAAGCCTAAGATATTGGTATTTATTTTTGCTGATATTTTTAGGTTTTGATCGTTATTAATTACGCCTGGTTTTTACTGTTTTTATAATTAATGCGTTGAAAACCTATCTGTGTTTTTCTATCAAGATACACAAAAAAGCGGTTAAATAACAAAATACCTTTAATATAAATTAGCAAGGGTGATCATGATATTATGATCACTCTTTTCTATAAAAGCAGACCTTTAATGTGACGTTGTCACAATGTGAGATTTAGTTTAGTAACTGGGTAAATTGTTGATATAGCATATTGCCCAGTGTTTTTGCGGTATATTCTTCACTATGAGCTAAATTATCAACAACGACATGCATACCATGCCAATCACCATGACTGGCATTTCATTTAATCGCGCCAAACCCCAACAATCGCTTTATCATCGGCGTAAGCTCTATCACCTGCTAACTCCTGAAAGTCAGTAAAAATCGCTTTAATATAGTCAAGGGTATATGGGCGTATGGGATGACGAGCAAGTTACACAATTTCCCAAGCCCCTAAACCAGTAAAAATAGATTTTGTCAGCGAAAGACTTTTTTGCCTTAAACGAACGATCTCTTCATCTAAATTAATACCTGTGGGTTCATCTTGAGATTGCTTAAAAGTAAGCAATACATCTATTTTTTCGTCTAATTCAACAATAGGTTTTTCAAATTCAAGATGAATAACAGACATAACGACCTCGATTTAATGCAGTAAATAAAACAATAATAGGTTCAGTTTAGAAAAAATAACAATATGGTGATAGAGAGGAATTTGATAAACACTATTATCAAAAATGGGATAATTAAATCTTACTACAAGGTCAGCAAGAAAAAAGACAAGATAAAAAGAGCTTTTTCTCTAATTTTAATCTATACAGTAATTACTAAGTCATGTATTAATATACAGTACGAATTTATTCTTTTTTCACCCGTAAAGAATCACACAAGTTATAACGTATCCAGAAAAATACAAATAATTAGAATAAAGATAATATGTTCTCACAAAAAACACGATCCACAACCGCACTGCTATTTTCATCACTTCTTCTTACTATAGGCAGAGGTGCAACATTACCGTTTATGGCGATCTATTTATCACGAGAATATCAATTACCTGTTGATGATATTGGTATTGCCATGTCGATTGCATTAACAACGGGTATTTTTTTCAGCCTTGGCTTTGGGATGCTTGCGGATAAATTTGAGAAAAAACGTTATATGTTGCTATCTATTATAACGTTTATCTTTGGCTTTGCTGCAATACCTATGGTTCATAGTACGGTTTTAGTGGTTATCTTTTTCTCGGTGATTAACTGCTCCTATTTAGTGTTTTCAACCGTGTTAAAAGCCTATTTTTCTGAAACTTTATCGGTTTCAGCGAAACCTAAAATATTCTCTCTAAACTATACCTTTATCAATATGGGGTGGACGGTCGGCCCACCTATTGGCACGTTATTATTAATGTATGGAACACAATTACCCTTCTGGCTTGCTACCATTTCTGCCAGCGTTCCACTTTTTATGATCCAGTTATTCGTTCAGCGTTCTAAAGCAATAAATACTGCTGAAGAAAATAGTGTGAAATGGGACCCGAAAATAATGCTGAAAGATAGAGCATTGAGTTGGTTTGTGCTCTCAACTTTTTTCGGTACATTAACATTTGGTTCTTTTGCATCATGTATCTCGCAATATATCTTAGTCGTCTACGATGCGAAATTGGCAGAGTCCGTTATTGCAGTTGTATTACCTGTAAACGCAGCTATTGTCGTTTCTTTACAATATATTGTAGGTAAGCATGTTACAGCCGAAAGACTACGTAAATTAATGACGCTTGGTACGCTATTTTTTATGATGGGCTTACTCGGTTTTATGTTTGCGGGTAACAATTTAATCTTTTGGGCATTAGCTATCGCTGTATTTACCTTAGGTGAATTAATTTATGCACCTGGTGAGTATATGATGATTGATAACATTGCACCGTTAGGAATGAAAGCAAGCTATTTTTCTGCTCAGTCATTAGGTTGGTTAGGCGCTGCTCTTAATCCATTAGCCAGTGGTTTTATTCTGACCTCATTCCCTCCTATTTCTTTGTTTGCGATTTTAATGGCCGTTTCTGCATTAGCTTGGTATTGCATGATACAAGGAATGAATGTCAGTAAAAAAAGAGTCATTGCACTCTAATTTCCGTAAAACCCACAGACTAAAAGACACCTAGAAGGTGTCTTTTTTTCATAGTTTGTAGGGAGATATAAATAGAACAATAAATACAATATCATCTGTTTTATTTTAGATGAAGTTGAAGTAGAGAATATTTGTCGTTTAACTAAAGATGAATAGATTAAGATCCAAAAACAGAGGAAATGAAAATAAAAACACCAGGTACTCGGTTGTTATCTGGTGTTTTTTCAATATAAACGGATTAAATTGTCTAATTAAACACTCGCTAATGCTTGAGATAAATCAGTAATTAAATCTTGCGGATTTTCTATACCAATAGATAAACGAATTGTAGTGTTTTGAATACCAATATTATGCCGTAATGCTATCGGTACGCCAGAATGAGTTGTTGAGCCAGGATGACAGGCTAAAGATTCTGTTCCTCCCAGACTAACTGCAAGTTTAAAAATTTTCATCGCATTAAGAAAACGGAAAGCTTCACTCTCTCCACCTACAATATCAAATGAAAATGTTGAACCCGCGCCTGTACATTGTTTTGCAAACACTTGACCTTCAAGAGAATTTGTATCTGCGAAAGGCAAATAGTGAATAGCTTGTACTTTTTCATGATCACGCAGAAACTCTGCAACTAATAAAGCGTTCTGGTTCGCTTTCTCCATTCTAATTTGTAGTGTTTCTAAAGAGCGTCCAAGCATCCAACAAGAATGAGGATCAAGTTGTGTTCCTATTGCACCTCGTAGTAATCGGATTTGATTAATCAGTTCACGAGAGCCCATTGCAGCACCGGCAACTAAGTCCGAATGCCCCCCACATATTTAGTCAAAGAGTAAACGGAAATATCAGCTCCTTGCTCAATTGGGTGTTGATAAATAGGGCCTAATAAGGTGTTGTCACAAACAATAATGGGACGATAGCCCTGTTTCTTTTCTAGTGTCTCGGCAACAATTTTTAATGCGCTAATATCAACCAATGAATTAGTTGGGTTAGCAGGCGTTTCTGCAAAAATAACAGCAACTCGTCCTTTTTGACTAGCATTATCGGCTTGTCCTTGGATCAACGAAAGATTTAAGCCGTCGGTAAATGGCGTAGCTTGAATACCAAATTTAGCGAGCGTTTTTGCAATTAATGTCTCTGTTCCACCATAAAGAGGCTGAGAATGTAAAATGACATCGCCAGGCTGAGTTAAGGCCATCAATGTTGTAGTGATTGCTGACATGCCTGAAGAGAATAATACACAAGATTGTGTATTTTCATAAACAGCGAGTCTATCTTCAACAATTTCGCTATTAGGCTGATTAAAACGAGAATACACTAAACCTGCTTTTTCACCTTCAGGTAAAGGCTTTCTTCCACTAACGGTATCAAAGAAAGCTTTGCCTTCTTCGGCACTCTTAAAAATAAAAGTGGATGTTAAAAATATGGGAGGTTTTACTGAACCTTCAGAAAGTAATGGATCATACCCATAACTCATCATCAGTGTTTCAGGCGAAAGTTTGTGTTCACCGATATATTGTTTTTTTAGTTGAGCGTCAGCCATTTTTTTATTTCTTCTGTGTAATGGAGGATGAGTTATCATACTGAAAAAAATTCATGTTGTTAGAATGTTTTATAAAGTATAAAAACTCGCAGTTATATAAAAATAGCGAAATTAGGAATAAAAAAAAGAGTTAATAATGAAACGAGTAGAATTGAGTAATATTTAGACAAAAAAGTCCAAATAAGAGCAAATTATTGTAGGTAAAAAGAAGAGATAGATAGAAAAAAATAGGAACTAAAAGATAAAAAGGATTCTCTCTATCTTTTAGTTAAGTCATTACCATGCTCTTACTGCATCACCTTTATACATTTCTTTAAACTTCAACTCGATTTGTCGTGAGTGAAGCACTGAAATCAGCTTCTTTATATTTTCATCATTTTTGTTATCTTCGCGGGTTACGATAACATTAGCATAAGGCGAGTTTTTATTTTCTAAAATTAATCCATCACGAGTTGCAATTAACCCAATTTGAGACGAAAAATTATTATTAATAATTGCCATTGTCACCATTGGATCATTTAATGCTTCAGTGAGCTTGGGTGTATCAACTTCAATGAACTTAATTTCTTTGGGGTTATAGATAATGTCATCAAGTGTTGGGGTAAAGCCAACATTTTCATTGAGGGTAATAAGATGGTTTTCTGCTAGTAATAAAAGCGCTCGCCCTTTCATACTAACTTCATTTGAAATCGCAACAAGCGATCCTGAGCTTAATTCATTTATATCGCTAATTTTTTTAGAATATGCAGCTAAAGGAAAAATATATGTTTTACTCGCGATATGAAATTTATAATTATATTCTTTCATTTGTGCTTGAAGGTAAGGAATGGATTGAAACGCATTCGCATCAACTTCTTTGCTGTTTAATGCCTTATTAGGAAGCTCATAATCATTAAACGCGACAACTTCAACGTCTAGCCCTTCTGTTAATTTTGCTAAACGAATCACTTCATCCCAAATCACTTGATCAGGCCCTGTATTAATTGCCACCTTTACTTTATGTGTATCTTCTTGAGAGCAAGATACAGTAAATAGTGATATTGAGGCTAGAAGTAAACCTGTAATAATTTCCTTCATATCTCCCTCTTAAACAGCCCCCGATAAGAACAGCACGATTAATATCATTTTAATTAAGAAATATCCTAACAATAGATTAATAACAAGGAACAAGAAATGATACAAGTACTCAATGCATATAAAGAAAGGAATCTTCTTTATATTTTTACAATTCATTGTTTTATAAAACAAAAAATAAAATCATCATAATATGATGTATTTGTTAATGATCTGTAGATTTATTCATTAATTATTCTATTTATGCAAGTATCAGAATATGCATCTTCAACGCTAAGATAAGATAATTCAGTGACACAATAACGATTAAATTGCCATTTGAACTGAATTTCATCCTTTTTTTTCTTTTCTGATATTTCATAGCTAGAAAAACGAATAGGTGTAGGCTTTTGTAAATTATTTCCTACTTTTTCTGCACTTAATAACACAACCTTATCCTTTTTTTCAATGAACTTAAAATCAGAGATAGTGATATCGGTGCCTGTAATCTTATTGTTATAAAGGCTTAAGGCATTTGCATATATGGATGGGACAATATACACCTTTTGATCACTACCTTTGATATAAACGGTTACCATATCAATAGACGGAGAGTCATTTAGTGATCGTTGAGATTTAACCACAACATCGGGAATACCGTCACCATTAAAATCGATAAGATTTATTCCATATTCCAGTTTAATATCAGCTGATATTGAAGTAAAAGGTAATGATGCAAAAAGTAATCCTAGCCCAAGTTTAAATATATTATTCATTGTATTCGCTTCTTTTTTTGACTTATTACTTGGGCATCAGACTACTTTGTGACAATGATTAGTCAAGGCATTTTATGTTTCAAAATAATACAAAATTTACATTCATATCACTCATAAAATATTTACATACTCATTGGACTCATTTGACTTTTATAAAAAGAGTCCTTTTTGATTTTTTATTCTTTGAATGACTTAATATTTTATTTAATATAAAGCAATGTAGTTTTTAAGATCACTAATTCTTTCTTTTGTTTTATCTTTTAGACAACTGCTATATACCATTGGTGCTAAACTACCACCTTGATAATAATCAGCTTCATACTGGCAAGAGAGATCTCTAAAATTTACCCATACTAGCTGAGCTTGTTTTAATTGTTCTTTTCGAGTTCCATCTAACTTAGTGTAATATTGTTGATAAATACGATTAAGCTCTTCATCTTTTTGTTGAAAATCTCGATAGACACATTGATTTATTTCAGTTTGTGTTGCTGCATTTCGGCAATCAATGTTATCAGCTTGTAAATGAATAGACCAAAATAGTATACCACCAGATATTGCACTTAATAGGATAAGTTTTTTCATCACATCGTCCATTTTTTGATTAAAAACATAGATAAAGATATTTATGCTGTTCCTTTAATTTTTTAATCTAAAAGATAAAAATAAAGTCAAAGCCTTATCATTTTAGCAATGTTTCTTATATAACAATTACGTGAAGATAACGTAAAACCACTCTATTTAAGATAATCAAAACTAAGTTTCATATTGTTCTTGAGTAATTATACTGATATTTTTTTGTAGAAAATACTCATTTAATACAAACTTTCAAAAATGATAACTCAATATTTCTTTTTTTTAACAATTAATACTGTTTATAGAAACATTAAGCAAAATAGATATGGTATCCTACTTTAATTATACGGTAATGATTAATTAGAACGATTACGATAATTAATACATATATATGTTTGTTAAAGAAGTTCATAATCCTATTGCTCATTGAGGATATTTCGACTGATGAAAAAATGTTTCAAATTAATCTGTTTTTACGGTGCATTATTGGTGGTGTGATTAATTGGCGCGAACAAGGCGCTTATTCCCTTTCTCAAGGTAGGATTGTAATGGTAGAACAGTTCAATGATTACCGATATTCTTTGGGTTAGGTTTAGCGACGGTATTTTTTCGTGGATCTGTCAATTTATTGATGTTGTTAGTTCTATTGATGTTATTTTTTGTGTAACTGGCTCACGAAAATACACTTAATAAAATCAATTTACTAAAGCTAAAAAGCACGCTAAACATTTTAATTTAGCGTGCTTTCAGTTTAATTAAAGTTCACACTTTGTTTTCAAAATAGCCGTTTTTTTATGATGATCCAGTGCCAATTCAATTAGTTTAGTAATTAATGACTGATAGCCTAAACCTGCGCTTTGCCATAATTTTGGATACATGCTGATATTGGTAAATCCTGGTAATGTATTTATTTCATTAATCACAACGCGGTTATCTTGTGTTAAGAATACATCAACACGAGCCATACCTAAGCAGTTAAGAACACGGTATGCTTTTAATGCTACTTGGCGAATATGTAAACTAGTGTCTTCATTCATGACGGCTGGAACTACGACTTTTGCACCATCGTCATCAATATATTTTGTGTTATAGGCATAAAAGGCATCGTTTAATACGATCTCACCGCAAGGACTAACCTCAGGATTTTCGTTACCTAAAACGGCACACTCTATTTCACGTCCTACAATAGCACTTTCAACGATCACTTTAAGGTCGTATTCAAACGCCATTGCTAATGCCATATTAAATTCTTCTTCATTATTAACTTTGCTTATTCCTACAGAAGAACCTAGATTTGCAGGCTTAATAAATAAAGGAAGTCCTAATTGACGAACCATTTCATTGTAAGAAATATCATTAATTTGGTGCGCCATAATTGTAATAAAAGGTGCAACCGCTAATCCAGCACCATCAAGAAGGCGTTTAGTAATGTCTTTATCCATACAAGCGGCAGAGCTCATGATATTAGGGCCGACATACGGCATATCAATCATGTGTAACAAACCTTGTAATGTACCATCTTCACCATAAGCGCCATGAACAATCGGAAATACAACATCAATTTGAGGCAGTGCCTGACCGTCTTCTAAAGAAATAAATTGATTTTTTACACTACCTGGAATAATAGCAACCGCTCTTAATGGTTTGCTTAATGAGATAGTTTTAGGATTATCGCTATTGAGTAGATAGTCAGCTTCTGAATATTCATGCCACTGGCCTTGTTCATTAATACCGATTAAGCAAAGGTCGAATTTCGTTCGATCTAATTCATTAATAATATTTTTTGCTGATTGTAATGAAACTTGATGTTCTGTGGATTTTCCACCAAAAATAATAGCGACTCTTAATTTACTCATTTTCTAACCTTTTATAGGACAGCTATAGCGAATAAGTAGCAATATATCATGATAAAAACTCCCAATGTAGGTTGATAGTTCTTATCTGCGAAAAATTACGATAAAATGATGAAATTCTATGATTTAGAGTGTAAAAGCATCATGCTGTTAAGCGATAACTGCTCAATAACGATAACAATGCTATTTGCATAAGCTAAACACCATACCTGATATAAAACAATCAATTTAAATGGACTTTAGATGAAATAGTCCAACTGAATACCAATCAAAAAAGTGCCGTTATTGATAGAAATATTGTGTATTTAAAAATTGATAATAAGATCAATAAACTTAAACGCCTTAAAAAGTTTCAAAATTATAGTTTTTCACACGAAATAACACGTATTACCTTTGTTATTAGATTGCATATAAGAAATCTATCTTGATAGAATCAGCTCACCGATTAACATTTAAACTTAGAAAAGGAGGCTAATTATGCTTTTGTGTGATCTTATTGAATACTCACACTTCTTTGGTAATCGCCATAGCTCAGGCTTTCACAGTATTTTACTGCGTTAACCTGCCTGAGCGACGTTAACTACGACCTCTCCTCAGCTTACAGGGTTATCGCGAGATATTACCCCAGGGCGTTATTACGCCTAAAATATGAGTAAGCTATGAGCACATTATTATCTACACAAAATCTATCTTTTCATAATAACCTCGGTTTATTACTAAATGATATTTCTTTAGCCCTAATCAAAGGTGAAAAAATTGGTTTAATTGGCCATAACGGTTGTGGCAAAAGTACATTATTAAAACTTTTATCACACCAATTAACACCAACTGAGGGTGTTATTTCTATTGCTAATCATATTGTAATGGCCTATATAGAACAGCACCTGCCACAAGCGCTACAGTCAATGACATTAATGGATGCTATACTTCATAAACTTCCTGAAGAATACCGATTATCTGAAGGCTGGCGCGCAGAGTTACTATTCAGTGAAATGGGTTTTACGTTTAATGAAAAAGATCTACGTGTTGCACAATTAAGTGGTGGCCAACATACGCGTTTATTATTAGCGAGAGCCTTAATTATTAAGCCTGATCTATTATTGCTTGATGAGCCGAGTAACCATCTCGATTTACCGACTATTTTATGGTTGGAAGCATTTCTTCAACAGTGGCGTGGCAGTTTTATCTTGGTTTCGCATGATAATACGTTATTAGACAACGTGACGAATTGTACATGGATCATTCGTGATAAGTCGCTATCTATTTTTCGTTTGCCCTGCTCTCAAGCTAGAGTTGCACAAGAAGAACAAGATATCAGTGCGCAACATCGTCATGATGCTCAACAAAAAGAGATAGATAGAATTACCCAAAGTGCGAAACAACTCGCCATATGGGGGCACGTTTATGACAACGAGAATTTATCTCGTAAAGCGAAACAGATGGAAAAACATATTGTTCGTTTAAAAGATGAACAAGCCGGAATCACTGCAGGAAATCAATGGGTATTACAGTTCTCAGGAACGTTATTACGCGCGGATAAACTTTGTGAATTAAACCAATTGTCGGTTATTCCTGCTGAAAATGCCCCAGCTTTATATACTGTCAAAAATCAGCGTATTAAAAGTGGTGATCGAGTGGCAATAATCGGTGCTAATGGAAGCGGAAAATCATCACTACTAAAGATGATCTGGTCACATAGTTCAGTTAAAACACATAAACAAAGTGAAATAAGATTGCATCCTCGCGTTGAACTGGGTTATTACGATCAAAATATTGCGCAATTAATTGATAATGATACCCTTTCTGATGCATTAAAACCGTTTGCTTCATTAACAGATGAACAACGCAAAATGGCATTGATTAACGCAGGCTTTGTTTATGCACGTCATAGACAAAAAGTAAGCACGCTAAGTGGCGGTGAACGCGCTCGCTTATTGTTTGTTGGACTGAGTTTGGCTAAGTATTCTTTTCTTATGCTAGATGAACCCACTAACCATATTGATATGGAAGGTAAAAAAGCATTAGCTGAACAGATCAGTCAATTCCCCGGAGGGGTACTATTGGTTAGTCATGATAGAGAATTGATTGAAAATAGCTGTAATCGGTTTTGGTATATTCATCATGGTGTTTTAACAGAGCATCATGATATTGAAGCGATTTACCAGTTTATTTCAGCTGAGGAAATATCTAAAGTTCAGTCGGCAGATAATTTGCAGAATATCTCATCAACACCATTAGCCTCACATGATGATGAAAAACTCTTGAAGTTAATTGAGTTAGAAGAGAAATTAAACGCTGATTTAGCGCGTAAAACTAACCATCAAAAACCGGCTTTGCAAACTCAATGGAAATTAGAGATTAGCCAGCTAAAGCAAGCACTTAAATTAATTTAAAATAGATAAAATTATGTTTAAACAAAAAGGATCACACCGTGATCCTTTTTTATTTGTTCTTATTTTACTAACTCATATTCAATAAGATATAAAGACTGGGTTGTTGGATAAATATCTTTGATAAGTGCTTTCAACACTGGAAGTGTCATACCTTCCTGCTGCGCGTGATACTCATTGATATCCTCATAACGTAAAGGCGATACCGCTATAATTTTCAATTTCCCATAATGAGTACGATGTTCATTAGCAAATAATTCAACAATGCTTCCTGGTTTATAATGGCTTTCACTTTCATCTCTGATAGTAATGACTTTGATTTCTTTAAGAATGGAAGGTATTAAACGTTCAAAAAAAGTAATTTCTGTAGGAATTGACGACATCGTATTACTCACGAATAAATTGATAATTTGTTAAGTATCTTATCACGCCTTATTTATCTTTTATGTGTTTTTGCCAATTGTCTTATTATTTGATGCTTCGGTTTGAAGTAATTTCGCTTTACGCTCGATACCCCAACGATAACCTGATAATTCACCATTTTGACGAATAACACGATGACAAGGGATCGCTACGGCAAGCTTATTGGCCGCACAGGCATTTGCTACTGCACGATAGGCTTTAGGTGAACCTATTTTATTGGCAATTTCTTGATAAGTCATTGTACTACCAAAAGGGATTTCTAATAACGCTTGCCACACTTTTTGTTGAAAAACAGTGCCTTGAATATCAAGAGGCAAAGATAAAGGTTGTTTAGGCAATTCAATAAAACCGATGACTTGCGCTATTATTTGTTCAAACTCTTTATTTGCACCAATTAATTCAGCAAGAGGAAATTGTTTTTGTAAATCTTCCAATAACTGTTCAGCGTCATCCCCTAACATAATAGCGCAAATCCCTTTTTCACTTTGAGCCACAAGAATATTACCTAAAGAACACAACGCAATCGCAAAAAAGATAGCAATATTCTTACCTCCATTACGCCAATTCGTTGGTGTCATTCCTAATATTGCGGTTGCATTTTCATAAAAACGGCTATTAGCATTAAAACCTGACTGATAAATTGCCTCTGTAATACTGCCATCTTCTGCCAACGCTTTTTTTATTAATTTTTGGCGATAGGCATTGGCATAATCTTTTGGAGTAATACCCATAATTGATTTAAAGAGACGATGAAAATGATATGGGCTTGCCATAACATGTTCAGCAATACGAGCTAGCGAAACATCACCGTTATTTTTTTCGATAAAACGACAGGCTTGCTCAATAAGTTGGTTACGCTTACTTTCCATTATGACAGTCCTTTAATACGGGATTATGGTTATTATCGGCAGTCATAATAAATAAAGAACTCCGTTTATTGCGCAATAATCTCAGGCTCTTTAGATAATGCCCATAAATAAAGCGATGCTGTAGAACCATAAGGTGAATATCGTTTACGGTAGCGCTCAAAGCGCGCTTTATCTAACGTTTTATGATGATACAGACGCATTATTCCTCGTTGAATGGCCAAATCCCCCCAACTTAAAATATCTGGTCGGTTAAGCGATGAAATTAATAACATTTCAGCAGTCCAAATACCGATGCCTTTTAACTGAATCAAAGTATCAATAACCTCTTTATCCTGCATGCTGGGGATTTTATTTAAATCTAATTGACCAGAAATGACTGAATTTGCAATGCCAATAATGTAACCCGCTTTTCGCATTGTCATACCACATTGCTGAATTTCTTGTTCAGTTAATATAGCAATACGTTCTGGAGTATAGATGCCTTCGCATAAGTTCAATAACCGTTGATGTACCGTTATGGCAGCAGAAACAGAAATTTGTTGTTCAATAATATTTTTAACTAATGCTGTAAATAAATCAGGGGTAAGTGGACGCTTAATGTTACCCATTCTTTCAATGAGTGCAGCTAACCGCTTATCACGTTGCTTTAAGATGTTTATTTCTTTTTCACCATACTGGAAGTACATAAATTCACTCAGATAAACTGGAAACATTAAAGTTAGTATAACGTGAATATAGAGATACTATGCACTCCATTTCTTGCTTTTCCCGTTATTTAGCTCTCATAAAATAAATATTATTTATATATCAATACCGCAAGCAAAAGTCGTTAATAATAAAGTTAATAACTATTCTTAACTTGTTAAATTCACAGAGAAATACTTATTTATTGCATGATAAAAAATATAAATGTATAAAAAAATATAAGTTAAATAATTACCTATAATTTATAGGTTTTATTAATGTTTATTTTAATCAATCACCATCAGTATTAAACGTTATGGTTCAATATGAAAAATATCACTTTAAATTTAAAAACAAATTAGCAACTTTAGGTTTATGAAAAAATCAATGAGTTTTACTGTATCTGCTTTTATTTTTACTGCATATACAGCAAAAAAGGTCACTTTAAAGTAACCTTTTTTACTTGTTAAGCTGTTAATTTTTTAAGCGGTTAATGCAAGTTTGGCACCAAAAAGTAAGAACACAGCACCTATACAACTATTTGATAATGAAGCTAATCGTTTGTTATGTTTTACTTTATTCGTAATAGCCACTCCGCCAAAAATAAGAATTGATAAATAAATCATGCTACATGTTTCTAAAATTGCACCTAACACAAAAAATGGAACACCCGCATTTTCATATTTAGGATCGATAAATTGAATAAAGAAAGAAACATAAAAAATGATCATTTTAGGGTTAAGCATACTCAAAAATAGCGCCTTAACATAAAGACCCTCTTTTGCTTTTACTGTTACTTCTGATACTTGTTCTGAGGTCTCTTTTTTCTTTTGGAACGTTGCATATAACGTTTTTAATCCTAAGTAGGTTAAATAAAGAGCACCAGCATATTTAATGACAATAAAAAAGACGGGTGAAGTCTTGACTAATGAAGCAACCCCCAAAAATGCCAAAAAAATTAATAATGCATCACCCGTAAAAACACCAAGAGCGGCTTTATACCCCCCTTTTACACCATGCTTCGCACTGGAAGTAAGGACGAAAATCGAATTTGGACCTGGTACTAAAGTAATAAAAATAACGCCTAAAAGGTATGTCCAAATATTTGAAATACCGAAACTTTCTAACATACGACGCCTTTTTCAAAAAATAACATACTGAATATATAAGTCATCATATCTATAATAATTTTTTTGTAAAACAATAATCTCCATATAACTTAAAGATAAGTCAATTAAACTACTTTTATTAATAAAAAGTAGTTTATAAGTCTATTTTGGTGATTGTTTTTAGAGTGAAAATCTAGTTTAAACTTGCGTTATAGTATGATGCTGAAATTAAAATTTATACAGTAATAAAATTCAAAATAAAAAACAATAATGGTTTTATAGACCATAAAAACGATGAACATCAGAGCTAAAACCCTATTGTTTGTTTTGTGTTATGGGATTTTATTCTTTTTGTGATCTATATCTGTTAGATGTTGTCAAAATAGAAGTAAGAATAGCTACTATACTTATGAAAAATAATGATTTTTATAAATATATCATTGAATGTATTAGCATAAAAAGTGAGATGATAAATAAGATTACTTTTCTCTAAACCATTATTCTGTGCTGTTTTTTACATTTAAGCATAAAAAAGTAGAAACGCTATACTATCTCAACGCCAGAAATGGAGTTACGTCACTTTGCTCAAAATGAGATTATTGCGGCTGAAGATTACATTGATAATAGTGATGAACGTCACCCTGAGCACATTGTATGCCATGCACAAGCGACTTTTTATGATAATTTTACGTAAACAGGTAAACTAACGATTAAACTGGTTGCTGTTGGTGAAAAACTCATGCCTAAAGATGAAACACCCATTATTGGAGAAAACTCTCCTTACCAAGGATTATATCTTGTTACTATGCATATCACCGTGACGTTGTCACCTTTATTGTGTAAGTTAGTTATGCACAAGCACTGATTTACGAAAAAGCGGATCCTCTATTAACTCCTTATCGCTTATCACGATTTAGCTAGAGAACCATTATGGATGCACAACTGTATAAAGAATTTAAAATAGTAGAAAAAGCCTTTTGGTCAGAAATTTGTGAAAATAATATTCGCATTGGTGATCATACCCATTGTTTTATGACACCTATGGATGCGCCAATTTTTAACTTTATTTATTTACGTCAAGGTGCAACAGAAGGCGCGTTCCAGCAAGCAAGCACCCTTTTTTCTTCACAGAAAAAAGGCCATATTTTGATTTTACCTGAATCATTATTGCCTGAGTTTGAAGAAATTATAAAAAATGCAGGTTATACCGGTGACGGTATGACAACAGCCATGTATTTAACGTTGTCAGAAGCAGTTTACCCTTCTTATCGAAATAATCCATGCGATATTATTCTCACCAATCATAACCTCGAACAATGGGCACATCCGTTAAAAACAGCGTTTCCTGTGGGAGATGATAGCGATGATACGATTGTTAATGAATATATTCGTTATCACCAAAAAGCATTAGATAATGGTGCGACTATTTTCCATTATGCTCTGTTAGTTGAAGGCCAGCCCGTATCGTCATTAACGCTGACGTTACATGATAAATTAGCACGTTTTGATGATATTGGGACAGATGTTGCTTATCAAGGCAATGGTTATGCTACTCATTTGATTAAACATGTTTTAGAGTTTTGCCGTGAGCAAGGTGTCGAGCGTTGTTTCTTAGATGCTTCGGCAGATGGTTTGGCGCTATACCGTAAGTTTGGTTTTAAATCACTCTTTAACTATTTAAGTTTTATTAAAGAGTAACTTAATCATAAGGCTCAATAAGCTATTGAGCCTTGAGTTTTAGTCATTAAAGTTTCAACCTTCTTTCTGTGTCGGTTTTGTCTTTATCACTGATTTGTCTTATCTTACTACACGACAGGGATTACCAACAGCAACACAATTAGCTGGAATTGGTTTTGTTACTACATTGCCCGCACCAATAACACAATTATCACTAATAGTTACGCTAGGTAAAATAATGCACCCCGTACCTAACCATACCGAATCACTAATTGTTATAGGCAGTGCATATTTAATAAAGTGATAGCTATAGTAAGAATTTGCTGGCGCTCTGTTATCTATTTTAAAAACGATAACCAACACCAACATTAAAACCATGAATTTTGGAATTTAACTCATTATTGCTAAATTTAGTTCCTTCATACCCAATATTTATAGCTAAGTTATTTATAGGATTTAATTGTATACCCGCCCCCCAAGCTATACCTGTTGATTTGTATTTGTAATAGCTACTTTCTATATAACCATCATCAGTTCCATAGTCTCGATTGTTTAATTTAGTTTTAGCAATACCCGCTAATCCATATAAATTTGCAAAATTATTAATACGATAACTTGGTCCGGCTAATAACGAAACGTAGTTAACATCTGTCTTTGCAGAAGAAGTGAATCCATCGTTATCTTGTTCTTCGGCATAATATTTATCGCCTTTCATCCATGTGAAAGAACCAACTATCCCCCAATTATTACTCAGTTCATAATGATAATTAAGATTAACCCCATTGAGTTTAATACCTTCTATCTTAGCTTGACTATACCCTAGGGAGATCGTCTGCTCATTAGTTGCCATAACATTCACGCTAAAAAAAAGGCATGAAGAACATAAGCATCCGATAACTATTTTTTTAAACATAAAACACCTTTTATTTTGATTGTATTAATCTAATTAAATATAAAAATAGTTTTAATAAAATTAAAACCCTATAGAAAACTTGATGCCTTATATAATTAATAACAATATTAAGGTATTAATTATACTAAATAAAAAGCGCAATCAATGCACCAAGATATAAAGCAAACTTTATTTATACCATTGAGGCTTGATATTAAACTTAGATAATTATCTTATATAAAAAAACCATTAAAATAGAGTGATTAAAATCACAAATCTTCAACGATATAAATAATTTAATTTATTCAATGATATTTCTATAAAATGATGAATATAAAAAAATACCCAACATTTGTTGGGTAATATGGCTATGAAAATAAAGATTTTATTTGGAATTATTAATTATAAATCGACTGCAGTTTATCAAAAAAAAACAAATAAAAAAACACCCAAATAGAATTTTTGACAAATAGTTTTATAAATATATCAATTTATTTTTTCACTAATTACTATAAAGGTTCGAAAGATATTTACTGACGAAAAATAAATAAATACTTCTATTTTGTATTTTTATATTACTTTTTAATAATTAAGATTAGCATTGATTGATTTCTTTTAATAAGACCAGTAGATTATTAATGTACATTGTCATTATTCAACACTGGGATCTATTTAATCCATCTTTTTAAAAGATGGATTTTTTTTCAACAATATTTAACAAACAAGATTTACGTTGAGTTTCCCCTCTATGCATTAACATTGGCACAAGAATTAAGTGATGTTTTTGATAAACTTAACGACATTGGCGTTCGATTTGGCCCAATTTCCATTTTATCAAATGAGATAAGTCATGAGGCATTAGAGATTTTATTTCCTACCATCCAAATTGCCCCTGTTCATTACTATGTATTAACGCCATTAAGTATACAAAAAACAAAAACACATCTCGATTTTGAGCAATGGCTCTCACAACAGAAAAGTTAATTATTCTAATGAAATAAGTGTTTATTTTTCATAAAAATAATGATTTCATTTCTATAAAGTATTCTCTTTAAAAACGCTTAATTATTTTTTTATTAAAGATAATTAATATTACTCTTCTTTTTTTTGATTAGGTAAAAACACTATTTGTGCTGTATTTATCATTCACCACTTTTATCTACTCCCCCATAAAACTCAATTTAAATCAATCAATTAAAATTAAAAAACAAGTATATTAACCCATAATAATTATTATATTTTTAAATAATCTGTTAAAAACACTTATTGTTTAACTTAAATTAACGTTCTATGCTGATATTTATATATAAAATTTATTAATTTATTCACTGGCAACGAAGGACGATAAAATGTCTGTAGCTGTGACAAAAAAAGCAATAGAAAAACTTATAAATGGGTATAATTCTGATCCTTTTGCACTTCTGGGTATGCATGAAACATCGGCAGGTTTAGAGGCTCGTGCGTTTTTACCTGATGCTGTTGCAGTCAGTGTTATTGATAGAAAGAATGGCAGAAAAGTCGCAACATTAGAGTTTTAAACATCCGAGTGGTTTTTTTTGTGGCGTAATTCCTCGACGTAAACGTCGTTTTAGTTACTGTTTAGACGTTACTTGGGAAAATAATACGCAAAGTGTCGTTGATGATCCCCTATCAATTCGGTATTTTGCTGCAAGAAATGGATATTTGGTTCTTAGCACAAGGTCATCACTCTCGCCCTTATCAGTGTTTAGGCGCTCACCCTACAAAATTAGGTGATATTGATGGAATTACCTTTGCCGTATGGGCACCAAATGCACAAAGTGTGAGTGTCGTTGGTGATTTCTCATTTTGGGATGAAAGACGTTTTCCTATGCGATTACGTCGTGAAAGTGGAATTTGGGAGCTTTTTGTTCCACAAGCCCATCTTGGAGATTGTTATAAATACGCAATTTTAGATGCTAATGGCGAACGTCGATTAAAAGCAGATCCTTACGCTTTTTGAAACACAAATACGTCCTGAAACGGCCTCGATTATCAATACGTTACCATCCGTTAAGCCAATGCCTTTATCGCGCCAACACGCGAATCAGCGTAATGCGCCTATCTCTATTTATGAAGTTCATTTAGGTTCATGGCGCCGACATACAGACGATCAGAGTTGGTTAAGCTATCGTGAGTTAGCTGAACAGTTAATTCCTTACGTGAAAGAAATGGGTTTTACCCATATCGAATTATTGCCTATTAATGAGCATCCTTTTGATGGTTCATGGGGATATCAACCTTTAGGATTATATTCACCAACTCGTCGCTTTGGGTCGCCTATGGATTTCCGTGACTTTATCGAAGCGGCACATCAGGCTGAAATTAGCGTTATTTTAGATTGGGTTCCTGGCCATTTCCCTGAAGATGACTATGGTTTACGTAATTTTGATGGCACGTCGCTCTATGAGTATGCAGATAGACGTGAAGGCTTCCATCCTGATTGGAACACCTTAATTTATAACTATGGTCGTAATGAGGTACTAAATTATCTTTCTGGTAATTTATTGTATTGGCACGAACATTTTGCACTTGATGGTTTCCGTTTTGATGCTGTCGCCTCCATGCTATATCGTGACTACAGCCGAAAAGAAGGTGAATGGATCCCCAATAAACACGGTGGACGCGAAAACTTAGAAGCCATTGATTTTCTTCGTTATACCCATAAATTGTTAGGCGCTACTTGCCCTGGGATCATCACGATTGCTGAAGAGTCTACTGATTTCCCAGGTGTTACCTTACCGCCAGATGAAGGGGGTTTAGGTTTTAACTACAAATGGAATATGGGATGGATGCATGACACGTTGGCATATATGCAACGTGATCCTATCTATCGAAAATTTCATCATAATCAGATGACTTTTGGCGTGCTCTATGCCTATAACGAAAACTTTATTCTTCCTCTTTCTCACGATGAATTTGTTCATGGCAAAGGATCGTTAATTGGTCGTATGGTGGGTAATGATTGGCAAAAATTTGCCAATTTACGTGCTTATCTCGGTTTTATGTGGGCTTATCCTGGGAAAAAATTGCTGTTTATGGGATGCGAGTTCGCCCAATGGCGTGAATGGAATCATGACAGTAGTTTAGATTGGCATCTTCTAGAAACACCCAATAGCCCACACCAAGGTATTCAGCACTTTGTACGCGACCTCAATCTTTCTTATCAAACCAATAGCCCTCTTTATGAATGTGATTTTGAGCGTGAAGGTTTTGAGTGGCTTACTGTCGACGATCATGATAATTCCGTTTTTGCTTTTTGCCGAAAAGATACACAAGGTAATGAATTGATTATTATCAGCAATTTTACTCCAGTCGTTCATCACAACTATGTCGTGGGTGTAAACAAAGCTGGTATATATCAAGAAATAATCAATAGTGACTCTGAATTTTACAACGGAACTAATGTGGGAAATTTAGGTGAAATTGAGACAACCGAAAAAGGATTAAATGGTAAACCTCACTCATTGTCATTGACGCTACCACCACTTGCGACATTGTATTTAAAATTGAAGGATTAATATGTCTTTAGACTATGGTCGCCCTTTTCCTATGGGCAGTCATTATGATGGCTACGGAGTAAATTTTACACTATTTAGTGATAATGCCACTAAAGTCATACTCTGCTTGTTTGATAAAGCAGGCAAAGAGATCCGCTATCCATTACCCGGCAAAACGGGGGCTATTTGGCATGGGTATTTACCGGGTGCAGGCCCAGGTTTGCATTATGGTTATCGTGTTGAAGGCGTCTGGGCACCAGAGCAAGGTTTATTCTATCAACCGCAACAATTGTTATTAGATCCCTATGCAAAACAGGTAACTGGTATTGTTGATAATACATTACCTTACACCTCCCCTGTTTTTAATGCATTAGAGCATGATGATAGTGCGATTACACCTAAAGCAGTTATCACAGATGATAGTGGCTGTTTTTGCCATTCTTATAAAGAAAAAGGCACTTATCAGCGTTTAAATATACCGTGGTCAGAAACCATTATTTACGAAGGACACGTGAAGGGATTGACAAAACTACATCCCGAAATACCAGAAAAATTACAAGGCACTTATGCGGCATTAGGGCACCCTGCTTTTATTTCACACCTAAAAAAGCTCGGCATTACGGCATTAGAATTATTACCAGTTCAATATCATTTAACAGAGCCACATCTCCATAAGATTGGATTAAAAAATTATTGGGGTTATAACGTATTAGCCCCCTTTGCTTTATCGACCCAATACTATTCCAATTCAGGTCGGAATATTATTGATGAATTTCGAGAAGCCGTAAGATGCTTACATAAAGCCAATATTGAAGTGATTTTAGATGTGGTATTTAACCATACAGCGGAATTAAGCGACCAATTTGAAGGTTATATTGTTTCGCAACGTGGTATTGATAACCAAAGTTATTATTGGTTAAACGACGAAAATAAAGCTCAAAATTGGACGGGATGTGGCAATACTTTAAATTTAAGTCGCCCTGAAACAGTGCAATGGGTAATGGATTGTCTACGCTATTGGGTTAGCGAATTTCATATTGATGGCTTCCGCTTTGATTTAGCAACCAGCCTTGGTCGCGTTCCTTATTTTGATACGCAATCACCATTGTTAACGGCTATTCGACAAGATCCACTTCTTTCACGCATTAAACTTATCGCAGAACCTTGGGATTTAGGCTCTGATGGTTATCAAGTTAGTCATTTCCCTGTGCCATTTACAGAATGGAATGATAGTTATCGCGATGTTATTCGTCGTTTTTGGTTATGGCGCGATGTGTCTATTGCGATATTTGCAGACAACATTACTGGCTCAGCAAAGCTATACCATAAAAACGGCCGTCCCCCCTATTCTAGTATCAATATGATCACTAGCCACGATGGTTTTACATTGCGGGATTTGGTGAGTTATCAGAACAAACATAACGAGGAGAATGGAGAATCAAATCTAGATGGACACAACACCAATTACAGTGTGAATTTTGGTGAAGAAGGGTTGATTGTTAACGAAAAAATAGGTCAACACAGATTGCTTGCGATTCGAAATATGTTGGCAACTTTATTGCTTTCTAGAGGAACTCCTCATTTACTCGCCGGTGATGAAGTGGGTAATACGCAATACGGTAATAACAATGCTTATTGCCAGGATAATAAAGTCAGTTGGATCAAATGGTTTCAACATCCTTATGACTTAACTAATTACATTCGCCACCTTATTGAATTACGTCACCAAATTACGCCTTTAAGTTCGCTTAAATGGTGGAAAGAAGATAGCGAAGACGTTATTTGGCTCAATCAAAATGCTCAATCAATGAGCCATGAAGATTGGCAACAACTTCCCCCCTCACCATTACAACTTTTTTTTAGCGCAACAATGGATCTTAATGATTAATCCGTTAAGAAACAGTGCTGTTTTTTCTTTACCTGAAGGATCTTGGTCTTGCTTGCTTGATACGACTCGCTGGCCTCTTTGTCACCCAACACAGTCTCAGCATTGTGAAGTACAACCTAACAGTATCACTCTTTGGCGAAATAACGTTTTTGATATTCCGTCTTCTACTAAAAAAATTACCCAATATTTCCTCCTGAGTTAAGTAATTTGATTGGAGTGCTATAACTATGATGACAACAGAACAAGGCCAAAAATTAATGTTGGCACAACAACTTCCTAAAGAGGCAATTGCACTCGTTTTAGCGGGAGGTCGTGGTACGCGTTTAAAAGCATTGACAGCAAAACGGGCAAAACCAGCGGTTTTCTTTGGTGGGAAATTTCGAATTATCGACTTTACACTGTCTAACTGCCTTAACTCAGGAATTCGTCGTATTGGTGTAATAACTCAATATCAATCGCACTCCTTAGTTCAGCATATTCAACGTGGTTGGTCGTTCTTTAACGAAGATATGAATGAATTTGTTGATTTATTACCTGCTCAACAACGTTGTAATACGGATCATTGGTATATGGGTACGGCTGATGCGATATATCAAAACCTTGATATTCTTCGTAGCTACAAAGCTAAATACGTGGTGATCTTAGCTGGTGATCATATTTATAAAATGAACTATGCACGTTTATTGCTCGACCACTTTGAAAATAAATCAAAATTTACTGTTGCCTGTATTCGAGTACCTAAAAAAGATGCATTCCAATTTGGTATTATGGACATCGATGAAAATCGTCGAGTGCTAAATTTTCTAGAAAAACCATCTAACCCACCGTGTATTCCAGATGATCCCGATCATTCATTGGCAAGTATGGGTATTTATGTAGTTGATAGAGACTATCTTTTTTGATTTACTAGAAGAAGATAGCCATGATCCTGATTCACATCATGACTTTGGTCAAGATATTATTCCTAAAATTACTGAACGTGGCGATGTGTTAGCTCATCCATTTGAACTTTCTTGTGTCAGTTCTGATCCTTCAGTACCACCTTATTGGCGTGATGTAGGAACTATTGAAGCATATTGGTCTGCTAACCTTGATTTAGCCTCAGTGACACCTGAGCTTGATATGTATGCCAAAGATTGGCCAATCCGCACCTTTATGACGCCACTACCACCTGCAAAATTTGTGCAAGATAATCACGACGAACATGGACAAATGATGAATTCATTGATTGCCGACGGTTGTATTATCAATGGTTCAACCCTCTATTCATCAATCTTATTTCCATTAGTTCGCGTGGAATCTTTCTGCCATATTGAAGATTCCGTTATTTTGCCAGATGTTACCGTGAATCATCACTGTTATTTAAAACGTTGCATTATTGACCGTAGTTGCACTATCCCAGAAGGGACCGTCATTGGTATGGATGCAGAAGATGATGCGGCCCGTTTCCATCGCACTGAAGAAGGTATTGTACTCGTTACAAGAGAAATGCTTGAGCAATTGGTACGTAAAGAAAACTCCGCTGAAAAAAACACAGAACAAAAAACTCAAAATGAGGAGGCATTTTCGTGAATGTGCTTCATTGTTGTTCTGAATTATTCCCTCTATTAAAAACAGGGGGATTAGCGGACGTTATGGGCTCTTTGCCCCTAGCGCAAAAAAAAATAGGCTTAGATGCGCGGGTCGTTATACCCGCTTTTCCTGCGATTAAAGATAATATTGCTGATCTTAAATTAGTTACTAATGTTGATACTTTTGTAGGTAATATTTCTTTACTTTATGGCCAATATCAAGGTGTTGATATTTATCTTATTGATGCGCCTCATCTTTATCAACGAGCAGGTAGCCCTTATCACGATGAATATCAACATGCTTATAGTGATAATGTTTTTCGTTTTGCCCTATTAGGTTGGGTTGCCAGTGAATTATCCACAGGATTAGACCCTTTATGGCATGCTGATATTGTTCATGCTCACGACTGGCATGCTGGGCTAGCTTGCGCTTATTTGGCTGTAAAACACTACTCTGCAAAATCGGTTTTTACAGTTCATAACCTAGCTTATAAAGGCGAGTTTTCACCTTATCATCTGCATCAACTTGAATTACCTGATTACAGCTTTTCAATTAATGGACTGGAATATTATGGACAAATTTCATTCTTAAAAGCGGGCTTGTTTTATGCAAATCATATTACGACGGTTAGCCCAACGTATGCCAAAGAGATAACTCGCCCTGAATTTGGTTATGGACTTGAAGGTTTATTGCGTCAACGTACGGATGAACAACGATTAAGTGGCATATTAAATGGCATAGATGAAGCGATTTGGACCCCTGCAACGGATGACTTAATTATACGTCACTATGATGTAAACAACCTCAATAAACGCCTAGATAATAAAACAGCATTACAGAAAAAATGCGGTTTACCTGTTAATAATAATGCCCCTCTTTTTGCTGTTGTGAGCCGTTTAACATCACAAAAAGGACTTGATTTAGTGATTGACGTATTACCCGATATTGTTGATCAAGCTGGACAGTTTGTGTTGTTAGGCACAGGTGATAGCCATCTTGAATCCGCATTTTTACATGCTCAACAACAATATCCTCAACATGTTGCTACTCATATTGGCTATGACGAAAGTTTTTCACACCAAATTGTCGCGGGTGCTGATGTGATTATGATGCCTAGTCGTTTTGAACCTTGTGGATTAACTCAGTTATATGGTTTGAAATATGGCGCACTTCCTTTAGTGAGACACACAGGTGGATTAGCTGATACGGTGAATGATTGTTCATTAGAAAATCTAGCCCATCATCAAGCAACAGGTTTTGTTTTCCATGAAGCAACACCTGATGATTTGCGCCTTGCTATCAATCGTGCCTTTACCCTGTGGGAGATGCCAAAACAATGGCAACAAGTTCAAACAGATGCGATGAACCAAACTATTTTTAGTTGGGAAACAGCAGCTAAGGCATATGCAACGCTGTATCACCGTTTATAGACAAGATGTCTATTTGACCTGTGGATCACCAAAAGAGATTTATAATGAAAAAGTTATGTGAATTTGATTATTCATCACCAGATAAGGACGTTGAATCGTTAAAGCGTTCTATTGTTTATAAACTGATGTTTATTGTTGGTACTTCGCCTAAATACGCCACACCAACAGATTGGTTAAATGCAACTTCCTACGCTATACGAGACCGTTTAGTTGAACGTTGGTTGAAATCAACCAAAGCGGAGCTTTCACCGAAAGTAAAACAGGTTTATTACATTTCGATGGAATTTCTTATGGGCCGTTTTTTAACGAATGCGATGCTCTCTTTAGGAGTGTATCACGAAGTTAAAGGTGCATTAAAAGAACTAGGGCTTGATCTTGAAAAGCAAATTGAACTTGAGCCTGATCCTGGTTTAGGTAATGGTGGTTTAGGTCGTTTAGCTGCGTGTTTTATTGATTCTTGTGCCACATTAGGTTATCCAGTGACAGGTTATGGTATTCGCTATGAATACGGCATGTTCCGTCAGAAAATTGAAAATGGTGAACAACATGAAGTTGCGGATAACTGGCTTGAAAAAGGGAATCCCTGGGAGTTCCCTCGCTATGATCTGTTATTTGAAGTCGGTTTTGGTGGGCGTTTACAACAAGAAGGGGAAAATAATTATTGGGTTGATACCTTAAATGTGATGGCTCAACCCTATGATTCTATTGTTCCTGGCTATAACACGCAGGCAACAGATACAATTCGACTATGGTCTGCTAAAGCGAATAGTGCGTTTAATTTAGGTAAATTTAATAAAGGGGAATACTTAGAGGCGACAGAAACAAAAGATCGCTCAGAAAATATCTCTCGTATTCTTTATCCAGATGATTCGACAATATCAGGTAAAATGTTACGTTTACAGCAAGAATATTTTTTAGTCAGTGCCTCTGTTCAAGATATTTTGCAACGCCATTACCATCTACATCAACGCTTTGATAATCTAAAAGATTTTATAGCCATTCATCTTAATGATACTCACCCTGTTCTTGCTATTCCTGAATTAATGCGCCAGCTTATTGATAATCACGGATTTAGCTGGGATGAAGCATGGGAACAAACCATTCATATATTTTCATACACCAACCATACATTAATGGGGGAAGCATTAGAGACTTGGCCTGTTGATATGCTTGGTCGCTCGCTTCCTCGTCACTTACAAATCATTTTCCAAATTAATGATAAATTCTTAAAATACGTTAGAGAACAACACGCTGAGGATAACGACTTATTACGCCGTATTTCTATTATTGATGAAGAAAATGGTCGTAATGTCCGTATGGCTTGGCTTGCGGTAATTATTAGTCATCAAGTCAATGGTGTTTCTGAGCTCCATAGCCAATTAATGGTACAATCATTATTTGCTGATTTCGCGATGATCTATCCTAAGAAATTCTGCAATATTACTAATGGTATTACACCACGTCGTTGGCTAGCGTTAGCCAACCCTTCTCTTTCTCAAATCATTGATAACCAAATTGGTACTTATTGGCGAACCAATTTAGAGCAATTAGGTGAATTAATGCCATTAGTAAAAGATAACAATTTCTTACACCAACTAAAAGATTCAAAACGATTAAATAAACAAAACTTGGCTAACATTATTCAGCAAGATTTGAATATCACGATTAATCCTGATGCGTTATTTGATGTGCAAATAAAACGTATTCATGAATATAAACGTCAACTGCTCAATGTGTTAGGCATTATCACTCGTTATAATCGTATTTTACAAAACCCAGAGCAAAATTGGGTTCCTCGTGTGTTTATTTTTGGTGGTAAAGCGGCTTCTGCTTATTATAATGCGAAGAAAATTATCAATCTTATCAACGATATTTCGGTGAAAATTAATAATGATGTGCGTATTAAAGATAAACTAAAAGTTATCTTTATTCCTAATTACGGTGTGAGTTTAGCGCAACATATTATTCCTGCCGCAGATCTATCTGAGCAAATATCTTTAGCAGGCACAGAAGCTTCTGGTACAGGGAATATGAAATTTGCGCTAAATGGTGCGCTCACTATCGGAACTCTGGATGGTGCAAATATTGAAATTGGTGAACATGTTGGTTTTGAAAATATGTTTATTTTTGGTCATAACGCACAAGAAGTCGCTGAATTAAGGCTGCGTTATTCACCACGTCGCTATTACGATGAAGATATTGAGTTGCATACTGTGCTGAATCAAATCGCCAATGGCTTCTTTAATCAAAACAATCCTGATAAATATAAATCAATCTTTGATAGCCTTATTGAATTTGGCGACCATTATCAGGTGCTCGCAGATTACCGTAGTTATGTGGACACTCAAGATAGCGTGGATCGGCTCTATCAAGATGAAAATGCTTGGTTGAGAAAATCAGCTTTAACTATTTGTCAAATGGGCTATTTTTCTGCAGATCGTGCAGTAACAGAATATATGCAAAGAATTTGGAAAGCTTCAGCGATTACATTGTAAAAGCTAAATTTATAAGGATAGAACAGTAACCGCGCTTTGGTTTATGCGCGGTTTTTTGTTTAAGTTTATTGGTTTTATTTATGAAAGAACTTGTTTTTTTCTTCTGTCAAACTTCGCATTAAGAATGAAGGAGTATTTATGATGAAGATTGAAAAACATTTTAAAAACAAACCTTATTTACATAATTCTTTTTTTTTAGATAATACTTTTAATAAAATTAAAATTGGCATTAAAGAGAATTATTATGAAAGTATTTTAAATAAGATTAAAACTATTAATAATACAAGTTTAGAGATCCCCATGGATTACAAAAAAAATGAAATAGATCTAAATGTAAATATTTCTAAAATCAGTAAAGATTTAATATATAAAATATTTAATACTTATCTTAAGCAAGATATTTTACATAAAAACAAAGGAGATATAGAGGGATTTGCAAAAGAATTAAGAAACTCTTACGCAAAAGCAGATGAAACTTTTTTTGGATGGTGTCAGGATGAAAAAGAAGTTTTACCTTCTTCAATAATTCACCATGAAATAGATAAGCAATGTAAAAATTATAATATTGCTATACCTAACGAGAGTAAAAGAAGTATATTTTTTTATATAGCTAATAGAGCAGATATAAAGTTAAATAATGGTGCGGCTCAAAGCACTATTATTCAACAATTAGTAGATATTCCTGACGTAGTAGAGGCTGTAAATAAATTAGGGATTTCTAATGATTGTCATTTAAAATACGATTTTTACTGTTTTTTGGCTGAAAATATCTACAATGATTTGTTAAAAAATGAACAAAAAGTTAATTTTTTTAAAATAAAAGATGCTATTAAAATTATAATTGAAAAAAAAGCTCAAGAAGAAAATAATAAAACAAAGGATAACATTTTTTATCCTAAATATGCATTTAACTTGTAGCGATAAATGATACTATTGATCTAAAATTAGACATTATGTATAGTTAAGTGTACATTTTATCTAACTTAAGTGAAATGGGAAAACGAAATGGCCTCACATCTTACACTACGAAATATTGAAGCCCTCTCTTCACCCGGTGGGCATTACTCTCATGTTGTGACTGCAAATAATGTGTCGTTTGTTTCAGGATTACTGCCTTTAGATAAACAAGGTAAACCTTTAGCAGACAAACCAGTTGAAATTCAAATCATACAAGTGCTTGAAAACTTAAATGCTTGTCTTCTCGGAATTAATGCAAAGAAAACTGATATTGTTCAAGTTAAAGTCTATGTGACAGATATTAACGAATGGCCTATTGTTAATAAGCTATATGCAACATGGATTGGCGAACATAGGCCTGCAAGAGTCGTTGCTGGTGTAAAAGAGCTCCATTTTGGCAGTAAAATTGAAATTGAAGCCGTGGTGATCAAGGAGCAATCTTATGAATAAATTGCCTATTCCTACCTATAAAGATGTTGCTGAAGCTCATCAACGTATTCAGCCTTATCTTAATAAAACACCGGTTTTAACCTCTCGTACTATTAATGAACTAACAGGGGCGCAGTTTTATTTTAAATGTGAAAACTTTCAGCGTATGGGCGCATTTAAGTTTCGTGGTGCGATGAATGCATTATCTCAATTTAATGATCAACAACGTAAAAATGGTGTCGTAACTTTCTCATCAGGTAATCATGCTCAGGCAATTGCCTTATCGGCAAAGCTATTAGGTATTCCTGCAACAATTATCATGCCTGAGGATGCACCAAAGGCTAAAATAGAAGCGACAAAAGGCTATGGTGGTCACGTGCTCACCTATAACCGTTATACAGAAAATCGTGAAGAAATTGGCCAACAACTGGCACAAAAAAAAGGATTAACGTTAATTCCACCTTATGATCATCCCCATATTATTGCAGGGCAAGGTACTGTTGCAAAAGAGTTGTTCGATGAAGTTGGTGAATTAGATATGCTATTTGTTCCATTAGGTGGTGGTGGTTTACTTTCTGGCTCTTTATTATCAACCAAAGCTCTCTCACCGCAATGTAAAATATATGGTGTCGAGCCTTTAGCGGGAAATGATGGACAACAATCATTACGTAAAGGCGAAATCATCCATATTGATACCCCAAAAACAATTGCAGATGGTGCGCAAACGCAACATTTAGGCAATTATACTTTTGAGATTATTCGTAACAATGTGGATGATATTTTAACTGCAACGGATGAAGAATTAATTTCTGCTATGCAATTTTATGCTCAGCGTATGAAGATTATTGTAGAGCCAACAGGCTGTTTAAGTTTAGCGGCTACTCATCAATTTGGTGGTAAATTAAAAGGTAAGAAAATCGGTATTATTATCAGCGGTGGTAATGTCGATATCGCACAATATGGTCGTTTTTTAGCACAATAAAAAGATGTTATTAATCATTAAAAAAGCAGTATGAATTATTTTTTCATACTGCTTAAGATATATAAATGTATTACCATTCAATTAAGATAACGAAAGTATTTTTTGCTTAGTCTCTTTTAATTAAGTGAAAAAGTAATCCCCGCCTCTTGACATAATTGCACTAAATTCTCTTTTAATTGCTGATTTTCTTCAGGCAGTAAGTCGAGCTGTGGTAAACGCATATGACCACCAGCTATGCCACGCATAGTCAGTGCCGATTTAAATATTGCCATATTTGCACCTGATTTAAGTGCATCACTAAATTTCACACAAAATTGTTGCCAGTGTTTTGCTTCTTGGTGATTACCTGCAATATAGGCGTTGTACATATTCACAAATGGCTCAGGGAAAACACAGGCACAACCTGAAACTGTACCATCACAACCTGCATCTAATAAACCTAGGAATAATTTATCGTAACCATGAAGCACTGAAAAATTATCAGCTACAGCAAGGTAACTTAAAGTTGTATTATTATCAGCAAAACTGTATTTAATCCCAATTACATTTTTACACTGTTGTTGCACTTTTGCCGCTAACTCTGGCTTGATATTATTTGCCGCACATTGTGGAATATTATACAGATAAACAGGAAAATTATCCGGCACACTGTTTGCCACCGTCACAAAATAGTTTTCTAATTCTCTGTCTGTTGCACCAAAAAATTGTGGCGTCACCACGCCAATGCCATCAGCACCAATTTCTACCGCGTGTTTCGCTAATTCAAGGGTTTCGGTTAGTGTCATTGCGCCAACATGAATAAAGACAGGTAAGCGTTTATTGGCTGTTTCGACAACGGTTTGCGCAACGCTTTTACGTTCGGATGCTGATAAACGTAACATCTCTCCTGTCGTGCCACAAGGATAGAGACAATCAACACCTTGAGTAACTAACATGTCAGTTAATGCGGATAACGCTTTACTATCCACTTGATCATTGGGATCAAATGGAGTCACCATTGCTACTGTAACGCCAAATAATTTTTTCATATTAAGACCTTTATTAAATCAGATTGCTTCAACAATAACTTTAATTGCCAACATGCCAGGATCATCTAAACCCATCGATTTTTCTGGGAACATACGCGCTCGACCTAATAAATTAGGTTTTTGACGAAATTCATTAAGCGTATTATCAATACTCTGTAAGGCTACTGTTTTTAATTCAAACAGAGATAAAGCGGGTTTTAGCGCTTCAGATAATTGGTAAATAATATCAAGTACTGATTTTTGCCCTAACTCCCCTTTTCCTCTTGCCATCATGCTTTGATAGGCAACAGTTAACAGTGGTGAAATGTCGGCGGGTGCTATTTCTTGTAGCTGATTTTCTTTGCAATATTTCGCCATTGCCATAAAAGCCGTTGCTTGCAATGTCCCAAAAGAAGAAGCACAGGCTTTTTGTAATGATTTACTGCATTGAAAAAGTACTTTACTTAAATCTTCAGGCCAATCTTGTGCATCGTCTGCAATTTGTCGCCACCCTTTTTGCATGGTGATCCCTAAATCCCCATCACCGAGCAGACTATCTGCTTCACACAGCATTGACTGAGATTGCTCACAAGCCGTTGCAATGCGTTCAACACCTTGTTTTAGCATATCAATAGTGATATTCATCGCTAGACTCTCCAAAATGCACAATGAGCAGGTGCATTCATTAAGGCTTCAAGTTCATCATCTAATTTACACAACGTTAAACTTGCCCCTGTCATTTCCATCGAGGTGGCATAACGGCCGATTAATGGATGAATAATTGTAGCGCCTGTTTTTTCAACAAACTGTGCAACTTTGTTATATAAAATATAGAGCTCTTCGAGTGGTGTTGCGCCTAATGAATTGACTAATACTGAAACCTTATCACCGGCTTTGAGTGATAATTCCGCTTGCAGACGTTCAAACATTTCTTGAGCAATATCATCAGCACTGCGTAATTTATCGCGCCAAATTCCCGGTTCACCATGAATTCCCATGCCCATTTCCATTTCATCCTCACCAATATCAAAGGTGGGATGTCCTACTGCAGGTAAGGTACAAGATGTTAATGCACAGCCAATTGTTCGGGTATTTTCCATAGTTTTTTTAGCAATACGAGTCACCTCGTCAAGCGATGCACCTTCCTGTGCTTTAGCCCCTGCCATTTTAAAGCCATAAATCATCCCAGCCACACCACGACGTTTATGCGCCTCTTCGGGTTTTGCTGAAGCGACATCATCAGTGGCTAATACGGTTGTACAACGAATATCATCCTCAAAATCTACCGTTTCAGTCGCCATATCAAAATTCATGATATCGCCACCGTAATTGCCATAAAGCAGTAATACGCCTAAACCGCTGTTGGCTTCACGAATGGCATCTGTCATTAAATCCGCTGACGGTGAAGCAAAAACATCGCCTACAGCAGCTGCATCTAATAAGCCCTCACCGACATATCCTGTAAATACAGGTAAGTGACCCGAACCACCACCTGTTACAATGCCCACCTTCGGTTTATTCGCTTTTTGTGAACGAGTAATCAATCTTGGCTGTGGCTGACGATAAATATCACTATGAGCAAGGCATAAACCCGCTAATGTTTCATCGACATAATTTTCTGGCTTATTTAATATTTTTTTCATGTGATCACCCGATATTTTTTATTTATCTGCTGATTTCTGACATCTTAAAAAAACGTTATTTGACTTATTTAAGATAAGTTTTCCCTGATACTGAAAAAGTATCTTTATACTTAATTTATTTGGTATAAAAACGAAATACGTTATTTAGACTTCAATGCACCTCTCATTTGCATAATAACAATGAGAAGAAACACACTGGCTAATACCATTGAAATAGGTCTATTGACAAAACTAATAAAATCACCGTCAGATTTCATTAAGGATGAGAGCAAATTCTTTTCTAACATTGGGCCTAATATCATGCCTAGAATAATTGGAGATATTGGAAATTTTCGTTCTTGAAGAAAATAACCAATAACACCCATTACCAACATCACCACAATAGAAGACATCGTATTTGTAATTGCATAAGAGCCTACAATACTAAACAGGATAATTGCTGGGTAAATAATCGCGTTATCGATAGCAACAATCTTTTTTAGTAAATTGACAACAATAAAAGCAATGGGCAGTAAAATAAGATTGGCAATAAAGAAGATAATAAATACGGCATATAATTTATCAGGATTAAATAAGAATAACGTTGGTCCTGGTTGCATATCTTTCATATACAATACACCGATAATAATTGCTGCAGCAGAATCACCAGGAATACCAAAGACTAGAGATGGTATCCAACTTCCTGCTAAACTGGCATTATTACTGGCAGATGCATCAACAACGCCTTCTTCAGAACCATGACCATATTTCTCTGGTTTTTTAGATAGTTTCTTTGAAACCGCATAGGAAATCCAAGCTGCAATATCTGCCCCAGCGCCAGGTAAAGCACCAATAAGTGTCCCGATGATCCCACTACGAAAAATACCGCCTTTACGCTGCCGAATAATACAACCCACTCCTTTAAAAATATTGTAAGAGTCATTTTCAGTATTCACTTCCGTCAATGTAACTTGCTTTTCTTTCCAACGTTCAACGTAATATTTAATCGCACCAGAAATGGCGAATAACCCTATCATGGCTGGAATAAAACTGACTCCTTGCATTAAAGAAACTTCACCGAAAGTAAAACGGGCTTGTCCTGTAAATTCATCATAACCAATAGTAGCTAATGCAATACCAAAGAACAGTGCTAATAAGCTTTTTCTAATATGTGAACCTGAAACAATAGTTGCGCAGCTTAAGCCAATTAAAGACAACCAAATATATTCGTAAGAACTAAATTTTAAAGCGAATTCGGCTAATAGAGGTGCTGTAGAGGCTAATATAATTGTTCCAATCACGCCACCAATGACAGAACTGGTTAATGACATGCCCAATACACGATTTGTTTTGCCTTGTTTTACTAAAGAATGTGCATCATTCGTATAAGCTGCTGATGCTGGTGTACCTGGAATATTTAATAATGCGCCAGGAATATCACCGGCAAATATAGATGATGCCCCGACAGAGATCATTAATGCTAAGGCTGGAATAGGCTCAAGGAAAAAAGTAAATGGCACCATTAAAGCAATAGCCATGGTCGACGTTAATCCAGGAATAGCGCCAACGAATAGACCAAATAAACAAGCCCCAATAACGACAAGAACTGTTGTGTAATCAATATAAGCAAGTGCGTTAATTAATATATCCATACTGTTGTTCTCTATTTATGAAAATAGCTAAGGTAGCGGTACTAACAGTACAGCGGTAAATAAGTAATACACACCTAACACCACACCAGCTGAAATAATAAAACTGTATATGGGTTTTACGATCGCATATTTCATCATTAATGGTGCAGTAATAATTAACCCAGTAAAAATAAAACCTAAATAATCTGATGCGAATACATAAAAAAGAATAATTCCGATAATTAAGAAGACAAATTTTATTTCATGCCATGTCATCAATGGAATATCACTTTCTTGTTTACGTGAAAATATATCTATTAATGAAAATATAATCATGCCTCCGCCAATAATAGAAGGCATAAACGCGGCACCATATTCACTAAAATCCCCTAATGAATACGCGCTATAAACAATAAGGAATAAACCAAAGCAACAAAATATTAGCGATAGAATATGACGATTTAGCATAAGCATAAAAACGGCTGTTATTCAGCCGTTTCCTCAGTTATTTCTTTATAATTTCACCAAACTTTTTATCTTCATTGGCCATAAATTGAGTGGCATCATCGCCGTATAATTCGATAACTTCAAAACCTTGTTTATTTGCAAATTCGGCTAATTCACCTGATGCATACACTTTTTTCATGGCTGCGGTGAGTTTATCTTGCACTTCTTTATCGAGTCCTTTGGGTGCCACTAACATATTCCATGCTTGCAGATCCCAATTGTAAGGTGTGGCTTCTTTGAATAAGGGGACATTAGGGTAAAAAGTTGATTTTTCGTTTGACATAATAGCCATATGTTTCACTAAACCGGCTTTTACCATACTGTCAGCTTCACCTAATGAAGAAGTCACGATATCGACACCTCCTGATGCTAATTCTTGTAATGCAGCACTTGCGCCTTGAGAAGGAATAAAACGAATAGCATTATCTGGTAACCCTGCCGCACGCAACATACCAATCGTATTAAGGTGCCAAATTGAATTTAAGCCACTGCCTGATGCTTTTAACTTACCCGGATTTGCTTTGGCGTAATCGATAATTTCTTGTGCATTTTTAAATGGTGATGATTTTCCAACTTGCAATCCACCATAGATAACAGCAAGACGTGTGATAGGCGTGTAATCTTGATAGGTTAAGTTCGTCATACCTTGGTGATGCATCATGGTAATTTCAACCGTTGCAATTCCTAGCGTATAGCCATCAGGTTTTGCATTTTTAATCGCATCATGACCTACAACACCACTACCGCCGGTTTTATTGACGACATTAACCGTTACGCCCAATTCTTCTTGTAGTCCTTTCGCTGCTAATCGTGCAACTGTATCAGTATTACCGCCCGCCGCCCAAGGAACTATGATAGTAATCGGTTTCTCAGGATATTGAGCAAAAGCCGGAAGTGTAAAAATGGAACTGCATAGGGTAAATGCCAGAAGTGTTTTTTTCATTATACGCACCTTTTCTCATTGCAGATTATTTGAGGCCGAATATCTTCAAGCCTTGATTTAAGGCGAGCCTGCACTTGAGAAAGGACAGGCATTGCTGTTACGCCTTTTTGTTCTATGAAGGCAGAGAGGAAAGCACTAGCAAATAAGACACATTCATGCATTGTTCCCCCTGCGGCTATCTTTGAAGCAAATGCGCCGTTAAACGCATCTGTTGCTGCCATCGTATCCACACGTAATGATGGCATAGGTGGAATATGGAATGTGGCTCGACCATCAAAATAAACCACACCAAGTTCATCCATATAAATAATCACTTTCTTACTTTCGTCACCGGAAATAATACTGATCGCCTGTTTTGCATCATTAATATCGTTTATTTCAATATCAGCCCAATGCGATGCTTGGTTTGCATTTAAAGTAATAAAATCAAGATATAAATAAAGTTGTTTTAGATTTTCGTTATAAGGTGCAACATTCAATATAACGATTTTATTAACCGACTTAGCAAATAAGGCGGCCTTAATATTGGCTTCTATATTAATTTCGCCTTGAAGCAATAACACATCTGCTTCACTTACATAAGGCAAAGAAATATCAATTTCTTGTTGAGAGAAGGTATTATTTGCCCCTAAATAAGTTGCTGTAATATTGTTTTGTGTTTTGTCAGCTAAATAACTAATCGAACTACCTGTTGGCACCGTTTCTGTTTGAAAAATAGTGAAAGAATCAATACCACTTTCTTGTAAATATTTATAAGCGTATTTACTAAAATGATCTTCACCAACTTTCGTTATTAAATGGACTTTAGCATCAGAAAAACTAGCAGCCATCGCCTGATTTGTTCCTTTACCACCAGGACCTATCGAATTGCTTTTTGAATTAACTAATTCACCAACTTTCGGAAAAGATTCGACATTGGCGATAATATCCACCACAAACGATCCTAACACACAGACTTTCCCTTCTGGTTTTCTATCTTTACGTTCTCTAACGATTAATAAATCGTGCAATAAACATGAAATATCAAAACTATCACTGAATTTACTTATTTTTTTAATTTCTTGTTTCCCTAGTATGGCGCCACCATGACAACGTTTGATCAACCCTTCTCCTTCAAGGTATTTCAAATCACTGCGAATCGTCTCCAGCGTCACGCTGAATTTCTCCGCAAGTTGAGCCACTTTAACTTTCTTTTGTTCCCTGATGATGGTGTAGATTTCCTGTCGCCGTTCTTCTGAAAACATATAAAGTGCCTCCGTATCATTGATAACGAGAATAAGGATATCAGGCTTGTGATTCTGCGATGGTATTCAAAACAAAAAACCAAAAACAGAAGTAAAACCAAATCCAAGCAATTTAGATCACATTTTTTTAACACAACATCAATTGGTACACGTTAAAAATGAGAGGTGAAACGAGTCGAATAATGAAGAGTCATCTAGAAAAGAGAGGTAGAATCAGCCGTTCAAAGACGGCTGATAAGATAACGAAACATATTAATACAAAAGAGATTATTTTTAAATGTAAATATTACGTTAAATACTATTGCTTGAGTATTTAATTTAAAAAGGCATTGAGCAGATAAAAACCTACCAATGTGAGTAAAACCACCACTAAGGTATTACGTATTTTAAGCGCTAATCCAACACATAATAAGGTGCCCCAAAGATAAGGATTGTCAATAATACCTTTAAATTCGCTTTTTTCTAACAGCACGATCGGCGCGCAAATAGCGGTTAATAAACAAGGTGCAGAATACCCTAAAGCTTGTCTGATCACTGACGGTAATTTAATGGGGATCGCCGGTTCAAGAAAGAAATAACGCAACATGAAAATGACGAGTGCCAAAATTAATAATAACGACCATGTCATTTTTGTTCTCCTCTTATTTTCGCAACACAAACCGCGATAAACATACCGGTTAATCCCCCAATAACGACACCACCTTCTATATTCAACCAATTGAAAACAATTGAGAGGCAAAAAGAGACGATCACGCCCACTAAAGTACTAAATGTTTTTATTAATGGGATCACAATTGCCAATAATGTGGCAACAATAGAGAAATCAAGATGATAACGAGATAAATCAGAAACTTGACTGGCCATAATAATACCCACGATACTGACTGCCACCCACGCTAAATAAAAACACAATCCCGCACCTATCATATAAGCGGGTGTTAATTTCACTTTAGGTTGTGCTGAAACGGCAAAAAGCTCGTCAGTCAGTAAAAATCCGATGGTAATACGCTGATACCATTTTAAATGGGCAACATAAGGACGTAAGGTTAAACCATATAAAAGATGTTGAGCAGTAATAAAAAAAACAGAAACAATAATCGTCAACATACCGGCACCAGAAATCACCAGTCCTAATGTCACTAATTGTGCCGCCCCCGCAAAAATAATGGCAGACATTCCGACACTTTGTGCAAAAGTTAACCCTGCATCAACAGCCATTGAACCGGCTAATATTCCCCATGGAATAACAGCAAGACATAAAGGTAAGACATGCAAAGCCCCTAGGCCAAAAGCACGCATTATTTGCCTATTTTCATTATTATTTTTCACCATTTATCTATCTTCGCTTCTAATACATCAATTCTATATGGAATGATTATCAGTCAATAAAAATAAATGGGCTTGTATAAAATTGCTATTTTGTTTTTTTTATTACAGTCAGTGGCGATTTCAAAGAAGAAGGCAATTGAAGCCCCTTCAAATAATTGCCTGGTGTAACACCAATGGTATTTTTGAAATGACGATGAAAATGGCTTTGATCAGAAAAACCACAACGTTGTGTCACATCCGTAAGTGTGTGACCTAAAGAGAGTAATTGTCTTGCTTTTCGAATCCGTGCTTGAATAAGCCAAGCATGAGGAGTCATGCCTATCTCTTTTTTAAATTGACGTAAAAAATGCCATGGGCTTAAATTCACCATTTCAGCCAATGTATTAAGTGAAAACTCATTTTCAGGTGTGTCATTCATTAATTCACTTATCCATTGTAATCGTTGACCTATTACGCTTAATGGCTTTGCTTGAGTTCTTGTTTTGCTATAACGCAAAATCAACATTGCCATTGTGGAAAGTAATAAAGACTCTTTTAGAAGATAATTATTGGGTTGTCTCAGTAATGAAAAAAGCAATAAAAGTTGTTGGCTTAAACCGGGATCGTGAATAACAGCATCAGGAAACCAAGGTGTTGCACCCTGCTCTTGTTGTAGATCACGCGTTAATGTTTGCAGATATTCCGGTGTAGGATAAATGGCCTGATAAGCCCAACCTGATTCTACCGCAGAGGAGCCGGTGTGGACTTCGTCAGCATTAACTATAATAATATCGCCTTTAGGGGCGATATGTTCGCTTCCTGTACGATAAAACTGTTGTGCGCCATCATCAATTACACCAATACAGAAGCCTTCATGAGTATGACGTGAAAAAGTTTGATGTAAATACTCAGCTTGTAGATAAGCAAGACGATTAAGCTCAGGAAGGTGAATAAGTTTAGCCTGCTCTTGTCGCATTGAATATTGACTCCATCAACAGTAAAAATCATCAGCTTGTATCATAAACACTATACTGATGATTGCATAAAATTGCTCAGTCTTACTCATGTCGTTGATGAATTTTTGCTGGAACAAAAATTTGATGAACTTCTAAGTTTGTCTGGTTAATTAATCCCATAACCAGTCGGAAACAATATGATGCTAATTCAGGATTATTTTGTGCAACAGTATCTATTGGCATTGATAATGAATCATACAAATAGTGATCATCAAAACCAGCTAAATAGACTTCATTTTGCATTATTTTATTTTGACTTAGATAGCGCAACACTCCATCTAATAAGCCACAAGCAGAAGTAAAAACAAACTTAGGCGATCGCCCTAGCGATGCACACAAAGAGCCGAACATTTCATAACCTGAACTTGGGTGATAATGCCCATGTATGATCCACTCTGATTTTAGATTGATTTGTGCTTGTGAAAGCCCTTGGGTGAAACCCAAAAGACGATCTTTAGTCGGTGAAAGCGTTGATTGCCCACCTAGGAAATAAAATTCATCAATACCTTTTGTCGAAGCAATTTCTGCAATAAGTTGTTGTGTTGCCGTTATTGAATCGGTGACAACAAAAGGTAATGTTGTTCCTTCAAAATACCGGTCAAATAACACAACAGGTATTTGTTTACTTAAACGTTGATATTCAAAATCACTTTGTAAACAAGAAGCCACAATCAAACCATCAATTTGACGTGATAATAGATGTTCGATTGCCAGCGTTTCTTGAGCAGCATTTTCATCAGTACAAGAAATAAGTAATTGAATACCTGCTTCTCTGCATAATATTTCAAGTTCATACGCCACAGAAGCAAAGCCATAGTTAGTAATATCAGGAATAACCAACCCTAATGCATAACTACGGTTATCACGTAAAGAGCGAGCATGAATATTAGGCTGATACTGATATTGTTCAGCAATAGCCGTAATACGCGCGATAGTATCATCAGATACACGCATCTCTTTACCACGACCATTTAATACTAAACTTGCCGTTGTTTTTGAAACGCTCGCTAATTTTGCAATATCGGTGATCGTGATACGTTTTTTGTTTTTTCACTATTGTTCTACTTAATGTCACGTTCGCTAAACTTAAACTGTTTTATTGTTTATATAATTGTATTTAACTGAGTAATGCATTCTTTAATTGCCAAGTTGTGAGGTTTATTGTGTCTTTTCCCAAGAAACAGATAGTCTGTTTTTCTAAAGGGAAAAAACGGCTACTCATCACACCGGCTCCGCCATTAAAGAAAATCTCTACACTAGAGCTATCACATAATATTTGAAGATGTTTTATATCACCAGACCAGAAACGTGATTGCCACTCCCCGTTTTTAACACTACGGCGTTTTAACACGGCTTGATTATTTTCAATGAATAAAGCAAGAGTATCAGAAAAATAAATAGTAAGAGAGCCAAATAGCTCTACTTCAAATTCAAACGAAAATCCGCTGATATCTGGCGCATCATCAGCAATACCCTGCCAATATGCTGGCTTTTGTCTGAGTTGCTGTAACTCTTTTACGGGTTGTTGATAAAGCATCCCTTCTTTTATATGTAATTCGCGAGGGCAAGTCATTTGGTGTATCCAGCCATTAGCAATGGTCGGTTGGTACATCTCTTCACCATCAGGAACTCCCATCCAACCAAATAATAAACGTCTGCCATTCGCTAATGTGGTTTGTGGTGCGTAAAATTCAAAACCTGCATCTAGTTCGATTAAATCACCATGCTGAAATTGCAATGTTGAATAATCAAAGTCTCCTATTAAATAGGCACTAGAATGCGAATTTAAAAATCGTTGTTGCTCTCTTTTTATACCTTGGGGACATGTTAATAGAATAAAGCGATCATCTAGTTCAAAGAGATCTGGGCATTCCCACATATAACCCGCATCAGCTAACCCGCCTAAATAACTTCCCGCTAACTCGCCGGCTAATTGCCATTGATATAAGTGAGATGCACGATAGAGTAAAACCTTACCCTGTTTATCTAAGTTTTGTGCGCCTAATACCATGTACCAGATATCATTATATTGCCAAATCTTCGGATCACGGACATGACCACTATAGCCTTCAGGAAGCCCTAATACAGGCCCTAACTTATCAAAACCTCCCTGCTGATTTTCAACAGCTAAACATTGCCATGCCGTACGAGAGCCATCCTCAAATTTGACATTACCAGTATAACAAAGGGTTAATTGCCCTTGGTAGATCACGGCACTACCGGAATAACAGCCATCTTTGTCATAAAATTCATCAGGCAGTAAAGCAACAGGTTGATGCTGCCAAATAATCAAATCCTTTGAACGCCAATGACCCCAACATTTATTTTTATGCTCACAAGACAAAGGATTCCATTGATAAAACAGATGATAATATTCACCATCAAAACAAAACCCATTGGGATCATTCAATAATCCCGTTACTGGTGCTAAATGCCAATGTGGATAGTATTTATCTTTTACCGCTTTAGTACTATTACGCATAACCGCTTGTAAAATCGCAGATAACCCTTCGTTTGTGTTCATTTATGCAGACTCCACTTTGTATTTCAGTAAAAGAGAGATAACAAACGCAGTCACAAAGGCAATCACAAGGCCAATAATATAGTTCATAATTGAACCTGCTTGCACGATTGCAATCCCCGGAATAGCAGTCAACCCTACGGCTGTCATATAAACATGCGAGCCTACAACCCAAGCGCCTCCAGCCGCACCACCAATTAACGCTGCAATAAAAGGTTTTCCATAACGTAAATTAATCCCGAAAATGGCCGCTTCAGTGATACCTAACATAGCGGAAAAACCAGATGGGATTGTGATTGCTTTAATTTTTGCATCATTGGTTTTAAACCAAACAGCAATACAAGCACCACCTTGAGCAATATTTTGCCATTGCCCAAATCGGCAATAAAAAATTAACCCCAATATTTGGGTTACCTAATAAACCCGCTTCGACAGCATGAAAACTGTGGTGAATACCCGTAATAACAATCACAGAATAAAGGCCACCAAAAATCAGCCCTGCTATCCAACCCGCTTGTGTAATTAAGGTGCTTAATAGTAATGAAATACCATCACCTAAAAAACGACCAACAGGCCCTATAACTAATAACGCCACAAAGCCCGAAATAATAACGGTTAAAAATGGCGTGATAATTAAATCGAGTGCATTAGGAACAACTTTACGTAATTGTTTTTCCAACACACTCATAAACCAAACGGCAAGTAAGACTGGAAAAACAGTACCTTGATAACCAATCATTGCCACCTCTAACCCAAAGAAGTTCATGGTGTTAAAACCAGCGGCAACGCCCATGCGTTAGTTAATGCAGGATGCGTTAAAATTCCACCTAATGTAGCGCCAAGATAAGGATTTCCGCCAAACTCTTTTGCCGCAGTAAAAACCAATCAAAATAGGCAAAATAATAAATGCCGCAGAGCTACACATATCTAACATGATATAGAGTGCATTATCAGGACTCACCCACTGGTTAGTTTTCATTAACCCAAGTAGCCCCATTAATAAACCTGACGCCACAAATGGCAGGAATAATAGGTACAAAGATATTAGAAAGCAGTCTAGCTATTCGCTGAAATGGGTTGAGCTTTTTGGCGGCAATATTTGCTGCTTCAGATTTACTTGATTCACCAATACCCGCTGCAGCAATAAAGGCAGCATGTACTTTATTAACTAAGCCAGTACCAAAAATTACCTGAATTTGTCCTGCATTACTAAAACACCCTTTTACACCTTCTAATTTATTAATTGCCTCTTTATCAGCTTTAGTGTCATCAACAAGTACAAGTCTTAAACGGGTAGCACAATGCGCCGCACTGGCAATATTTTCAGCACCTCCTAACAAAGGCACTAGTTGGCGAGCAATATTCTCAATATTCATCATAGCCTCAGTAAGTCTAACTTCGTTTATAAACGAATTAATCGCAATGTAAAAAAACTAAAACGGTTTAGCTAATAATCTGATTAAATAAAAACTCATCTAAAATGGCAATAAAAATAGGAATAAAAACGCTTTATTTGTGATCTGAAAGACAAAAAAGATACGTTACTTGTCTTATTTTGATGATGACAAGGAAGTCAGCTCAACGTAAAAGCTAAACAATTTATTTATTATTTAGCTGAGAAAATTAATATAATGTTAAATAATTCTTATTTAGGAAGCAATGACCCAATAATTAATTTTATTGGAAAATAATCTAGTTAAATCTGATAGATAGCATATTATCACTTGGTCTATTCTTTGTTATCAGTAACATTATCATATCTCACTAATCGTTATATATTTAACTATATATCAGTATTAATCAAATGATTAAATTTAAATAATACAAAAACTTAAGTTAACCCTAAAAACTGGTAACGCTTGTAATAAATCACTTTTCTTTGATGTAAAGCAACTACAACTTTTAGAAAATACGTAGTATCCACATTAACAGTTGGGTTTTATTACCTACGTTAAAGTGCTTATTTTTTAACAATAATAACAATAATTATTTCTCTATAAGCTTGTTAGCTTCTGTTTTTTCTTAAAAATATAAATAATCAAGTGAGTAATGTATGAAAAAACATCAAAGAGATGGCGTTACTTTCCACTCCCTTATCTCGCCGTCGTTTTGTAAAAACAGGTGCAGCGGGTGGTCTAGCAATAACCGCGGGGGGATTATCACTCCCTTTTAACCAGGCTGTTGCCTCAGAAACAAAGCCAGCAACGAACAACGAAAAAGTGGTGTGGAGCGCCTGCACCGTAAACTGTGGTAGCCGTTGCCCACTACGTATGCATGTTGTTGATGGTGAAATTAAATATGTAGAAACTGACAACACTGGCAATGATGTCTATGAAGAATTACACCAAGTCCGAGCCTGTTTACGTGGTCGTTCTATGCGTCGCCGTGTTTACAACCCAGACCGTTTACGTTATCCAATGAAACGTGTTGGCCAACGTGGTGAAGGTAAATTTGAACGTATCTCATGGGATGAGGCCTTCGATACGATTTCAGATACCATGAAACGCCTGATAAAAGATTATGGTAATGAATCTATTTATCTGAACTACGGAACAGGTACTTTAGGTGGCACCATGACAAAGTCATGGCCACCAGGAGCAACATTAATTGCTCGTTTAATGAATTGTTGTGGTGGTTATCTTAATCACTACGGTGATTACAGTACGGCACAAATTGCGGCTGGCTTAAATTACACCTATGGTGGTTGGGCTGACGGCAATAGCCCTTCAGATATTGAAAATACCAAACTTGTCGTGATGTTCGGTAATAATCCTGGTGAAACACGTATGAGTGGTGGCGGTGTCACCTATTACGTTGAACAAGCGCGTGAAAAATCTGATGCACGAATGATTATCATCGACCCACGCTATACCGATACAGGTGCAGGCCGCGAAGATGAATGGATCCCTATTCGCCCAGGAACGGATGCCGCATTAGTTAATGCGTTAGCTTATGTCATGATCAAAGAAGACTTAGTTGATAAGCCTTTCTTAGATAAATATTGTGTTGGTTACGATGAAACTACGATGCCAGAAGGTGCGCCAAAAAATGGTCACTATAAAGCCTATATTTTAGGTGATGGCGCAGATGGTCAGCCTAAAACCCCAGAATGGGCAGCGCAAATTACAGGTATTCCCGCTTCACGTATTGTTAAATTAGCACGTGAAATCGCAACAGCGAAACCGGCTTATATTACACAAGGCTGGGGACCTCAACGCCGTTCTAATGGTGAGCTTGCTTCTCGCGCTATTGCGATGCTCTCTATTTTAACGGGTAATGTGGGGATTAACGGCGGTAATACTGGTGCTCGCGAAGGCTCTTACAGTATTCCTTTTGTGCGAATGCCTACGCTAACAAATCCTGTCACCACCAGCATTTCCATGTTTATGTGGACGGATGCCATTTTACGTGGCCCCGAAATGACGGCAACGCGTGATGGTGTTCGTGGTAAAGACAAATTGGATGTGCCGATTAAAATGGTTTGGAACTACGCAGGTAACTGTTTAGTTAACCAACATTCTGAAATCAATCGTACTCACGACATTTTGCAAGACGATAAAAAATGCGAAATGATTGTGGTGATCGATAACCATATGACTGCATCAGCTAAATATGCCGATATACTGCTCCCTGATTGCACTGCATCGGAACAGATGGATTTCTGTATGGATGCATCAGCAGGTAATATGGCATATGTGATTTTTGCTGATCAAGCAATTCAACCTCGCTTTGAAAGCCGTAATATCTATGAAATGACGAGCGAAATTGCAAAACGTATGGGGGTGGGTGAAAAATTCACTGAAAACCGAACTCAAGAAGAGTGGTTACGCCATCTTTACGAACAATCTCGTCAAAATTTACCAGAACTTCCAACATTTGAAGAGTTCCGTGCTCAAGGGATCTTCAAAAAACGTGATCCTGAAGGCCATCACGTTGCTTATCGTAAATTCCGTGAAGATCCTGAAAACAATCCATTAACAACACCATCTGGTAAAATTGAGATTTATTCATCTCAACTTGCTGACATCAAAGCGACATGGGAACTCGCATCTGACGATGTCATTGATCCCCTGCCAATTTATTCCGCTGGCTTTGAAAGTTATGGTGATCCAGCAATGGAAAAATACCCATTACAAATGACCGGTTTCCACTATAAGTCACGTACTCACTCAACTTATGGCAATGTGGACGTTTTAAAAACGGCATGTCCACAAGAAATATGGATAAACCCTGTTGATGCATCAAAACGCGGCATAAAACACGGTGATTTAGTGCGTATTTATAACGATCGTGGTGAAGTTAGGATCAATGCAAAAGTCACGCCTCGTATTTTGCCGGGTGTTGTCGGTCTAAGTGAAGGTGCTTGGTATAACCCAGATAGCAACCGCATTGATCACGCGGGTAGCATTAACGTGTTAACGACACAACGCCCTTCGCCACTAGCTAAGGGTAATCCTTCTCATAGTAATCTTGTTGAAGTCGTCAAGGCGTAAGGAGTCTGGTTATGTCAACGCAATATGGTTTTTACATTGATTCAAGTCGTTGCACCGGCTGCAAAACCTGTGAACTGGCGTGCAAGGATTTTAAAAATTTATCCCCTGAAGTCAACTTCCGCCGTATTTATGAATATGCAGGTGGTGATTGGACTGAACAAGACGGCGTTTATACACAAAATGTATTTGCTTATTACTTATCCATTTCCTGTAACCACTGTGACGATCCTGCTTGTGCAAAAGTTTGTCCGAGTGGTGCAATGCATAAACGTGAAGATGGCTTTGTTGTCGTTAATGAAGATATTTGTATCGGTTGTCGCTATTGTCATATGGCTTGCCCTTACGGTGCACCGCAATTTGATGAAGTCAAAGGTCATATGACCAAGTGTGATGGTTGCTATGAGCGTGTGGCAGAAGGTAAAAAACCGATTTGTGTTGAGTCTTGTCCACTACGTGCATTAGATATGGCACCGATTGAAGAGTTACGTGCTAAATATGGTGATTTAGCTGAAATCGCCCCACTTCCTTCAGCAAAATACACCAAGCCAAATATTGTCCTTAAATTAAATGCCAATAGCCGTCCTGTGGGTGATACCACCGGTCATCTGGCAAACCCAGAGGAGGTGTAAGATGGTGGGATTGCATGAATGGCCACTAATGTTCTTTACTGTTATCGGTCAAAGTGTTGCGGGCGCCTTTATTATTATGGGATGTGCCATCCTTTCGGGTAAGTTTTCTCCTGAAATGAACCGAAAAGTACATTACAGCATGTTTGGTCTTTGGGCGTTAATGGGGATCGGTTTTCTATTATCCATGATGCATATGGGAACGCCATTACGCGCATTTAACTCATTGCTTCGTTTGGGACATTCTTCATTAAGTAATGAGATTGCCAGCGGTTCCATTTTCTTTGCACTGGGAGGTATTTACTGGTTATTGGCTGTACTTAATAAAATGCCAGCTACATTAGGTAAATTATGGGTCACATTGGTAATTATATTAGCCGCATTATTTATTACAGCGATCTCTCGCGTATACCAAATTGATACCGTTCCAACGTGGTATAACAACTACACCACATTTAATTTTGTGCTGACAGCCTTTATCGGTGGCCCTATTTTAGCGGCACTTTTAATGCGCATTGCAGGTTTTAATTTAAACTGTGTTAGTGCATTGCCATTACTCAGTGTTATCGCCATTATCGTTAGCGCCATTGTGGCAACATCACAAGGCTTTGAATTAGGATCTATACAAACTTCTGTACAAAAAGCCGTCGATTTAGTCCCTAACTATGGTACTTTAATGGGAATAAAATTAGTGGCTTTAGCTTTAGGCTTAAGTTGCTGGATTGCACCGCTTCTGCGTAAAAATAACCCTTCAGTTGCGTTATTAGCGTTGGGCTTTATTTTAATGTTTGTCGGTGAATTTATAGGGCGCGGTGTGTTCTATGGTTTACACATGACTGTCGGCATGGCGGTTGTTGGTTAATTAAAGGCTCACCCTTTAAACCGTTGTAATAGTAAAAAGCACACACTTTTTATCTGTTACGGCGGTTTTCTTTTTATAATGCGGTATCACTCTTTTTTAATCTTCGTCATTATGTTTAGATAGAAAATCGCATATAGTAAAGACAATAAATCTAAGCGGATTATAAAAATATTATGGAACAACAACTTATTACTGACATTTCTCTTACCGCCCGTATTTTAGGTGCAGCGTTTTATTATGCACCCACTGAAAAAAGTGACATTGTCGAACTGCTGTCGAGTCAAAAGTGGGTTGAAGAATGGCCTTATGGCAATGAGGAAGAAAAGCAACGTATTGCAACGCTACTTTCACAAACCTCATTTAATGAAGAAACTTTAGCACAAGCTTATCAGCGTTTATTTGTTGGCCCTTACGCACTTCCTGCTCCACCTTGGGGCTCTGTTTACCTTGATCATGAAAATGTATTGTTTGGTAATTCCACATTAGATCTACGCGAGTGGATGCTAGAAAACGGTATTGATATTGCGTTAACTCAAAATGAGCCTGAAGATCACTTTGGTTTAGTGGTGATGATGGTCGCATGGGTTGCAGAAACACGTCCTGAAAAATTAAATGAGCTATTAGCTGAACACCTTCTACCATGGGCTTATCGTTATTTAGAAAAGTTATCTTTGCAAGGGGCATTCCCTTATTACGAAGGTTTAGCCATGCTGGCAACATTAACGCTCAAAAGCTGGCAATTGCAGTTAAATATTACCCCTGCTGAAAAACAATTATTTTGTTGATTTACAATTGACAGTAAAAATGTGAAGCCCTAAAGGCGAAAGAAATTCTCGCTTTTAGGGCTTTGATATATAAAAAGTTAACGTTCTTAAGATTGTTTCGACCAAAACTGATAAAGCCTAGGTTGTGTTTCATCTTCGGTTTTTATCTGTGTAAATTGAAGGCCTTCTTGTTGCTCTGGTTCCTTTCTTAATACTTTAGCAATACTGGCGGTCGATAGTCCGTAAGGCTCTGCATCCTCATTAGAATAGGCATAAAAAATTTTAGAGATCCCCGCCATACGCATTGCGGCAAGACACATTGGGCAAGGTTGCCCACTAGCATAAACAATACAATCATCTAATTTTGTTCGCCCTAATACTTTGCCGGCTTCCCGTAATGCTAATAATTCAGCATGGGCAGTGGGATCATTTGTCGTTATTATTTGATTAACGGCACTTGCAATCACTTGACCATTATTCACAATGACCGCTCCAAATGGTCTTCCCCCTACTTTCACATTATCCATTGCAAGCGATATGGCTTGTTGTATAAATTCATTATCTGACATTATTTTGCCCCCGCTTGTTCAAGTATATTAACGATGTTTGTATAGCCTTTATCTTTAGCTAAAGTTAATGGTGTGTGGCCAGAGCCATCGGCGAGGTTAACGTTAGCTCCACCTTCAATAAGTAAAGTCACAATATCTTCATATTTTTGGCTACCATCACCCAAGATAATGGCTTCAATAAGCGCAGTCCAACCTAAACGATTAATATGATTAACATCCACACCAGCATCAATCAATGTTTTTACAGTCTTTACATGGCCTCGCTCAGAGGCAGGGATTAATGCCGTTCCACCATAACGATTAACACTTTTAAGAGAGGCTCCATGTGATAAGGTTAATTCTAAAATTTCCTGTAGCCCTCTCGCTCCCGAGTAAAGATAAGGTGAATCATGAATCGCGTCACGGGCATTAACATCAGCGCCTTTTTCTATCAGATATTTTGCGACATCAATTTGATTAGCATGTGTGGCCGCCATTAAGGGTGTGCGTAATTTTAGATCACGTTGTTCAATATTTGCACCTTGTTCTATCTGACGTTTTAATTCAGATAAATTTCCCTCTTGTGCCAATGTAACTAAGTATGCTTTATCAGAATTTGCCATCGCTTTAACCATAAAGATAGATGAAATCATTAACAGGCTTAAGAAGTATAAAAACCATTTAGCCTTTAGATAGAGAGTATTCATTCAATATCTCCTAGAAAGTGCTAATTTCCACTCATTTAATTAGCATACTCTTTGAACTCACCCTCATATCTAACAAAGGCGTGACATTATTTCAACAAATCAAGGGGTAATAAACCATCTATTAAGTCATTTTTATACTTTTTTTACACTTCCCATATCTCTTTTATCAACATCTTTACAGACCTTTAAGTACGCTCACTCAATCTAAATAGTAAAAGGAATGTTCTGATGTTGATATTCGGTGCTGTGATATTAGTTGTTTTGCTCACTGCTTATCTAGTTTATGTGTTATTTCACGCAGAGGCATTTTAAAAATGGCAACTATGATTTTGATATATCTTGCTGTTTTTCTGATTACGCTATTTGTAATGGGAAAAATGCTCGGGCATTATTTGGCTCGCCTAATTGAAGGTGATTTACCTCATTGGGTTACTCAAACTGAACATGTCATTTGGCGTTGCTGTGGTTTTAAACCCGCTGGTAAAGCCATTCAGTCTATGAGTTGGTATCACTATATGCTTGCTCTACTTATTTTTAATTTAATGGGCGCAATTTTATTATTTATCATACTGCTTAACCAAGGTTATTTACCCTTAAATCCGCAATTTGCCCCTAATATGAATTGGGATTTAGCGCTAAATACTACCATTAGCTTTATTACAAATACTAACTGGCAAGCTTATAGTGGTGAAACTGCCGTCAGCTATTTGAGTCAAATGACAGGACTTGCTGTACAAAACTTTTTATCCGCTACAACAGGTATTGCTGTCGCTTTTGTTTTAATTAGAGCGTTAACTCAATCTTCTTGTACCTCATTAGGAAATGCTTGGGTTGATATTGGTCGCATTACATTATATGTATTACTGCCTTTAGCGATTATTTGGTCGCTGTTATTTGTCAGTCAAGGCGTTATACAAAACTTTCATCCTGCAATATTAAGTCAAGGTCTTGATGGGCAACAGCAATGGTTACCCATGGGCCCCGTAGCCTCTCAAGAAGCAATAAAGTTATTAGGCACGAATGGCGGTGGCTATTTTGCGGCAAACTCGGCTCATCCTTATGAAAATCCAACTTCATTCAGCAACTTCTTACAAATACTTGCTATCTTTCTGATCCCCACCGCATTGTGTTTTGCCTTTGGTCGCTTAAGCGGAACAGCGCGCCAAGGTTACACCTTACTTTGGGCCATGACGCTGATTTTCATTGTTGCCGTTGGTGTTATTACTTGGGCTGAATGGCAAGGAAATCCAGAGTTTATATTCGCTGGCACTGACAGTTCACTGAATTTAGAAGGAAAAGAAACACGATTTGGCATAATCGGTAGCGCCATTTTTGTTGCTGTCACAACGGCGGCTTCTTGTGGTGCTGTCAATGCAATGCATGATTCATTAACAGCATTAGGTGGCATGGTGCCTATGTGGTTAATGCAAACGGGAGAAGTGGTATTTGGCGGAGTCGGTTCAGGGTTTTACGGCATGATCCTCTACGTCTTATTAGCCGTATTTATTGCGGGATTAATGGTTGGTCGTGCACCTGAATACCTTGGCAAAAAAATAGGCGTTTCGGAGATGAAATGGGTCGCCATTGCCATTTTAATTTCCCCTACCGTTGTTTTATTAGGTACAGCTCTCGCTTTATTTACGGATGTTGGCCGTGAAGCAATTTTAAATCCAGGTCCTCATGGTTTTAGTGAAGTGTTATATGCTTTTACTTCTGCTGCTAATAATAACGGTAGCGCTTTTGCGGGACTCAATGTCAATTCACCTTTTTATAATCTGTCATTAGGTATCGCAATGCTCGTTGGTCGCTTTGGTGTCATGTTACCTGTTTTAGCTATTGCAGGAAGTTTAGCCGTAAAAAAACGTCAGCCTGAAAGCTTAGCGACACTTTCTACCACTTCACCACTGTTTATTTTGTTATTGATCCTCTCCGTATTAATGATTGGCGCACTTACTTTTGTTCCAGCATTAGCGCTGGGCCCAATTGCTGAACATTTACAGTTATTTTGGGCAAAAATAAGGATACGTATCATGAAAACAACGCAACTTTTTGATAGAAAAACAATAATATCAGCTTTCTTAGATGCGATAAAAAAATGTACGCCTCAAGCGCAATGGCGTAACCCTGTTATGTTTATTGTTTATGTGGGTGCACTCATAACAAGCGGAATTTGGTTTGCCTCGCTGTTAGGATATCTCCCTGATGATAACCACTTCACTTTCCAAGTGATGTTTTGGTTATGGATAACACTGTTATTCGCCAATTTTGCTGAATCATTGGCAGAAAGTAGAAGCAAAGCACAAGCAGCAAGCTTACGTGGAGCAAAACAACTCTCTAAAGCAATACGTTTGCATCATGCCGATATTCACGCTCCTCAAGAAAGCATTGATTCACTCTTATTACAGCAAGGTGATATTGTTTTAGTAAATGCAGGTGAAATTATTCCTTGTGATGGTGAAGTCATTGAAGGGGGAGCTTCTGTTGATGAAAGCGCAATTACGGGTGAATCAGCTCCAGTGATCCGCGAGTCGGGTGGTGATTTTTCTTCTGTCACAGGCGGTACAAGAGTGTTATCAGATTGGTTGATTATTCGTTGCACCGCAGAAGCGGGTAATTCATTTCTTGATCGCATGATTGGAATGGTTGAAGGAGCAAAACGCAGAAAAACACCAAATGAAGTAGCTTTAACTATCTTATTAACAGCACTGACACTTATTTTCTTATTAGCTTGTATCACCCTTTATCCGTTCAGTGTTTTTGCTGTCGAGTTTCAAGGACATGGCGACGTTATTTCAATTGTAACCTTAATTGCTTTATTGGTATGCCTTATTCCCACAACGATTGGTGGTTTACTTTCATCAATTGGTGTCGCAGGTATGAGCCGTATGCTAGATGCGAATGTTATCGCAACCAGTGGTCGTGCAGTAGAAGCTGCTGGCGATGTGGATGTTTTACTGCTTGATAAAACAGGCACCATTACCTTAGGTAATCGCCAAGCATCCCGCTTCATCCCCCTTTCAGGGATCAGCGAAAAACAACTTGCTGATGCTGCTCAGTTAAGCTCTCTTGCAGATGAAACACCTGAAGGTCGCAGTATTGTGATCCTCGCTAAACAACGTTTTAATTTACGTGAACGCGATTTAACATCAATGGGAGCCTCTTTTATTCCTTTTTCTGCAATGACACGAATGAGTGGCGTCAATATTGGAGAGCGATTGATCCGCAAAGGCTCGGTTGATGCGATTCGCCGTCATATTGAAGTCAGCCATGGTCATTTTCCTGATGAAGTCACGACTCTCGTTGAACAAGTAGCAAGAGCAGGAGGAACACCGCTGGTGGTCGTTGAAAATCAACATATTCTCGGTGTTGTTGAACTTAAAGATATAGTGAAAGGTGGCATTAAAGAACGTTTCGCCCAACTTCGTCAAATGGGTATAAAAACCGTCATGATCACGGGTGATAATCATCTTACAGCGGCAGCTATCGCTGCTGAATCTGGTGTGGATGATTTCCTAGCTGAAGCAACACCTGAAGCAAAATTAGCGTTGATTCGACAATATCAATCCGAGGGGCGATTAGTTGCGATGACAGGCGACGGAACTAATGATGCTCCCGCATTAGCCCAAGCCGATGTAGCAGTTGCAATGAATTCAGGAACACAGGCTGCCAAAGAAGCTGGAAATATGGTCGATTTAGACTCTAACCCAACAAAATTAATTGAAGTTGTGCATATCGGCAAACAAATGTTGATGACACGCGGAGCTTTAACCACATTTAGTATTTCCAATGATATTGCTAAATACTTTGCCATTATTCCCGCAGCCTTTGCTGTCACTTACCCTCAACTTAATATGCTGAATGTAATGCACTTACATTCCCCATCATCAGCAATGCTATCTGCGGTTATTTTTAATGCCTTAATTATTGTTTTCTTGATCCCACTCGCTCTTAAAGGTGTGAATTATCGCCCTGTATCAGCACACGCATTACTTCGTCGTAATCTTTCTTTATACGGGATCAGTGGATTATTAGTGCCTTTTATAGGGATTAAAATGATCGATATGATTTTAGCGTTCATTGGGCTTTAAGGAGTTATATATGCATCTATTTCGTTCATCATTAGTGATGTTATTATTACTCACACTAATAACAGGACTCGCCTATCCTTTGCTAGTTACTGGATTAGCCAATCTTATTTTTCCATGGCAGGCGAATGGATCACTTGTTTACCAAGAGAATAAACTTATTGGCTCAGAATTAATTGGGCAACAATTTACTCGTAATGATTATTTTAAAAGTCGTCCATCGATGACATCAGAAATGCCGTACAACAGTTTAGCATCAGGGGCAAGCCAACTAGCTCCCTCAAATCCATTACTCCTTAATGAAATAACTAAACGTATTCAAACATGGCAAAAAGTAGTTAATAATCAAAATACGATTCCTGTTGATTTAGTCACGGCATCAGGAAGTGGACTTGATCCTCATATTTCATTAAAAGCAGCCTATTACCAATCTGAAAATATTGCACATTTTCGTCAACTCACTAAAAATGAAATTGAGCAATTAATAAAAGATCATACAACATTTCCTCTAATGTCATTTATGGGTGAACCTGTTGTGAACGTATTTATGCTGAATCAAGCACTGGATAAATTAAGTGCTGAAAAACAACAGAAAGTGAGTACTCAATAGAATGGAACACGATGAACAATGGCAACGCCCTTCTCCTGATGATCTACTTGCTTCAACGCGAACCACCACTCGTGGGCGTTTGAAAATATTTTTTGGGGCTTGTGCTGGCGTAGGGAAAACCTACGCCATGTTGCAAGAAGCTCAGCGCCTCCTCCAACAAGGTATCGATATTCTTGTGGGGGTTGTTGAAACACATCAACGACAAGAAACTGCAGCATTATTAAGTGGATTGCCTGTATTACCACCACAGCGTATTCATTATCATGGTAGAAAATTAACAGCGTTTGATTTAGATGCTGCTTTAGCAAGACACCCTGCGGTGATCTTAATGGATGAATTGGCATTTAGTAACCCCCATAAATGCCGACATCCTAAACGTTGGCAGGATATTGAAGAATTATTGGACGCGGGTATTGATGTACTTGCTACGATAAATGTACAACATATTGAAAGTCTTAATGATATTGTTGGTAGTATCACTGGTATTCGTGTCCAAGAAACAATTCCGGATTATATTTTTGATAGTGCAGATGAAGTAGTAATGGTGGATCTCCCACCTGATGATTTACAACAACGATTAAACGAAGGCAAAGTGTATCTTGCAGGGCAAGCCGAGCGTGCAATAGAACATTTTTTTCGCAAAGGCAATTTAATTGCTTTACGTGAATTAGCCTTACGCCGTATGGCTGATCGTGTGGATACACAAGTTAAAGAATTCCGTGATAGCCAAGGAACAGCTCCCGTTTGGCACACAACAGATAGTTTGATGGTTTGCCTTGGTGCACATGGTGGCAATGATAAATTAGTTCGTACAGCGGCGCGTTATGCCGCTACTTTTGGTTGCCAATGGCATGCCATTTATGTTGAAACGCCTAAACTTCATCAAATTGGTGAGCATAAGCGTCGAGCAATTTTACATTCATTAAAACTGGCTCAGCATCTTGGTGCAAGAACTGCAATCCTTTCTGACAATCATGCAGAAAAAGCCGTGATCCGTTATGCCAGAGAGCATAATTTAGGGAAAGTAATTATTGGTCAACGTGCTTATCAAAAGTGGCAATGGTTAAAGCGTTGGATACGTATGCGTTTTTCTGAAAAGTTAGCGCGATACGCACCCGATCTCCATGTTATCAGCGTTGCGCTTAATGATGAGGAGCTCCGTTATAAAACCAAAGCACCACAACTCCAAAATGATAAATGGCGACAAAATCTGAAAGGTTATCTTACTGCCATTGGATTATGCTTAGTAATAACCTTATTTTCTCGTACTTTTCTATTAGCGCTTGATAAGGCTAATTTAGTTACCCTTTATTTATTGGGTGTCGTGTTAATTGCACTTTTTTTTGGCCGTCGCCCTTCCATTTTTGCAGCGCTAATTAATGTCATTAGCTTTGATCTATTTTTTGTACAGCCTCATTTTTCTCTGGCTGTCTTAGATATGCAGTATTTAGTTACATTTACAGTGATGCTTATTGTCGGGCTAGTGGTAGGTAATTTAACCGCAGGCATGCGTTATCAAACTCGTGTTGCACGTTATCGAGAACAACGCACTCGACATTTATTTGAAATGACCAGAGAACTTAGTCGAGCAGTGACTTTACAAGAAATAGCTCATACAAGTTATCATTTTTTATCAAGTGCATTTGATGCCAAAGTCTGCTTACTTATTCCCAATAAAAAAGAAGAGTTAACACCTTTTTATGCTCAAGGAATGGGCCATTTACCTATTGATAATGCAATTGCACGCTGGTGTTATGACAAAGATCAAGTTGCAGGCGCGGGTACTGACACGCTTCCTAGCGTCCCTTATCAATTACACCCTATCACTGCATCTCAACAAGTCTTAGCTATTTTAGCCATTGAGCCCAATAATCTTCGTCAGCTACTTATTCCTGAACAACAACAGTTATTACAAACGTTTAATGGACTGATTGCCAATGCTCTTGAGCGATTACAACAAGCTGAACTGGCTGAACAATCACGGATTAATATAGAACGAGAACAATTACGAAATGCACTGTTAGCCGCTCTTTCTCACGATTTAAAAACACCACTTACGGTACTTTTTGGGCAATCTGAGATCTTACTTCTTGATTTAAGTGCCGAGGGTTCTTCACATACTGAACAAGTGAACCAAATTCGACAACAGATCCTTACAACCTCGCGTTTAGTAAATAATTTACTTGATATGGCGCGTATTCAATCAGGTGGAATTCAAGTAAATTTACAATGGAATTCACTGCAAGAGATTGCTGGAAGTGCAGTTCGCTCACTTTCATATTTACTAGATAAACACCCATTACAAATTGATATTTCGGCCAACCTATTGCTTTATTGTGATAGCAATTTAATTGAACGTGTAATCACTAATTTACTTGAAAATGCGGTTAAATACACGGCATCAAACACAGAGCTAGGTATAAAAGCCTACACAGAAGAAACAAAAATTCATGTTGAAGTATGGGATGAAGGTAAAGGTATTCCCCGTGATCAGTTACAGCTTATTTTTAATAAATTTTCACGAGCAGTGAAAGAATCTGCAATTCCTGGCGTAGGATTAGGTTTAGCAATTTGTAGTGCAATTATTCGGTTACATGAAGGTGAAATTTGGGCTGAAAATAACAAAAAAGGTGGAGCAAGCTTCCACTTTGTTTTACCTTTAAAGCAACTCCCTGATATTGACGAGATTGAAATAAAACAGTGACACCATATAACATTTTAATTATTGAAGATGAAAAAGAGATTTTACGTTTCATTCGACTCGCTTTAGAGAATGAAGGATTTCGTGTTTATGAAGCTTCTGAATGTCAACGAGGATTAATAGAAGCCGCATCAAGAAAACCTGATTTAGTGATCCTCGATCTTGGTTTGCCTGATAAAGATGGGATCTGTTTTATTCAAGATTTTCGCCAATGGAGTAGCACGCCTGTTATCGTCCTTTCAGCACGAGATTCAGAACAAGATAAAGTAAACGCACTTGATGCTGGAGCCGATGATTATCTGACTAAGCCCTTTGGCATTAGTGAACTCCTTGCTAGAGTAAGAGCATCACTGCGCCGCTTCGTTAAACAAGAAACAGAAAGCACACAATTTATCTTTGGCGATATTACTATCGATTGGATTAATCGTGTTGTCACTCGTCAAAATACGCTGGTTCATTTAACACCAACAGAATTTCGCTTACTCAGTGAACTGGTTAATAACAGTGGTAAAGTACTTACTCAACGGCATTTAATGCAACATGTTTGGGGGCCTAATTTTGTCGAACATAGCCATTATTTACGTATTTATATGGGGCATCTGCGTCAAAAATTGGAAGTAGATCCCGCATGCCCTATACACTTCATAACAGAAACAGGGATTGGTTATCGATTTATGCCTTAATATCCTCACCAATTTCAATATATTCCACATCATTAACAGTCAGATATTCAATGTCTTTATTTTTTTAGATAATAGAAAGTCATTAAATTTTCATTATGATACATGCATACCTCCCCAAATAAATTGCCCCAATCATTTCCCGTTAAGTGCAATAAACTTGATCATATCAACAGTATTTTTATTCCATAATAACAGGGACTTACTACTAAAAGGCCATAGTATGTCATCAACAAAAGTCACTTGATTTGCACATGAGCCTTGAGTGATATGAAGTAAAATTTGAGAGCCTGATATCGCTGTGAGAAGTTGAATAAAAATCATCGGTTCATTAAGTGTTGTGGTATACCAAGCATTTATAGAGTGAGGTAAATATAATTTATCTCTAATTGGCTGAATATCCATTATATCTATACCAATATGTTCATCTTTATTAACATTCTTTTCTCTCATTACTGTTTTTAATATTCTTATTATTTTCATAAACTCAGATTTATTTTAAATGTTTTTAAAAAACTCAATAAAAATATATTAATTTCATTATATTGATAATGAACAAAGTTATTTACTAGTGGGTTTTACTTAATATCTTACCTTAAATATACTGTTTACCCTTATAATTATTTATTATTACAAATCAATAATTAAGTAAAAACACCAAGTAGAGATAATTAAATTAATAAAAAACCTATCCACTTCTATATTTAATAATAGAAGTGGATAGGTTAAATTATCGATTAATATTTAAAATTGATTAGGCCATAGCCGAAATGGTTTTTCTAAAGCGTAATAAGGCTAATAAGAAAAATACAGAACCAATAACAATTAAGACAATAAATTGAGGCCACACAATAGAGAAATCAGCACCACGATATAAAATGGCCTGAGCTAAACTCACGAAATGTGTCGTTGGCATTGTTTGCATTACATCTTGTACAAACTGAGGCATACTTTCTCGTGATGTCATACCACCAGATAGCATATTTAATGGTAGTAAAACCATAATCATCAATAAACCAAATTGTGGCATTGAACGCGCCATTGTACCTAAGAAAATACCAATAGAAGTTGTCGCAAATAAGCTTAAAGCAACACCACACATAAATAGTAAAACCGAACCTTCAATAGGTACATTAAGCAAAGTTTTTACCACTAAGACTAACGACATTACCGATGCCAATAGTACAACCAATCCCATTGACCATATCTTAGAAAGCATGATTTCAAACGGAGTTACAGGCATAACCAGTAAATGTTCAATAGTTCCGTGCTCTCGCTCCCTTATTAATGCGGCTCCTGTTAATACTATTGATAACATAGTGATATTATTGATAATTGCCATCACGGAACCAAACCAAGATTGTGTTAGGTTAGGGTTAAAGCTCATTCTGACTTCTAAATCAACAGGTAATGGGTCGTTAGTTCTGTTTTTGGCTAAAAAGGTTTTAGCCTCTCCCATAACAATGTTTTGTATATAACTATTACCTAAAAAAGCTTGGCTCATACGTGTTGCATCGATATTCACTTGTATTTCCGGTTTGCGACCCGCTAAAAGATCGCGCTGAAAATTAGGTGGGATATCTAGTGCAAACGTATAAGTGCCTCTATCTAACAAACCATCTATTTGCTCAGGAGTAATATCCGCAGGTGGCAAAAAATAAGGCATATAAAAACTATTGACAATACGTGCAGATAATTGTGATTTATCCTGATCAGCAACCGCAATCGGTGCATGATGTAATGAACCTGGTGTTACTGTTGCAGATGAATAAATCGATACAGTAAAAGCAAACACAATTAATGCCAGCATTGCCTTATCACGTGAGAGACTCCGTAGCTCTTTTACACCTAAATTAAATACATTTTGTATGGTGCGCCACATTTAAACCTCCTGCTTTTTCAAGAAAAAGACACTTAGCCCAATCACAATTGGGATAGTGATAAGCAAAGGAATAAAAGACCAAGGTAAATCAAATAGGTTTAATCCTTTAGAGAAAGTCCCTCTTGCGATAGTTAAAAAGTGAGATGTGGGATAAATATGCCCTATCCATTTACCGATACCTTCCAGTGACGAAACAGGATCAATCATGCCTGAAAATTGTGTTGCTGGAATTAAGGTAATAATTGAAGTACCAAAAATAGCTGCAATCTGACTTTTCATAAAGCAAGAAATTAATAATCCCATTCCTGTTGCGATCGTAATATAAAGCAATGCCCCTAAAGAGAGCGTAAGCATACTGCCTTTAAAACTGACGCCAAATACAAACACTGAAAGCGCACAGAGCATAAAAAAGTTAAACATTCCCAATAAGATATAAGGAAATTGTTTACCTAATAAAAACTCAGCCTTGGTAACAGGTGTAACATAAAGATTAATAATAGAACCTAGCTCTTTTTCACGTACCACACTCAATGCACTTAACATCGCAGGGATCATCATTAATAAAAGTGGGATAACTGCAGGTACAATAGCAGGTAAGCTTTTTACATCAGGATTATAACGATAGCGTGTTTCGATATTAATCGGCGATAATTTATCAACTACGTTTGTTGGTTGACGCATTGCCATATCAAGCATCCATGTTAAGTGCATTGCCTGAATATAACCACGTACTGTTTCAGCTCGATTTGGCATCGCACCATCTATCCAAACGCCTATTTTTACAGTATTTCCCTTTGCAACATCACGGGCAAAGTTAGGTGGAATTTCAATTGCAACTGTAATATCACCACTACGAAGTCGACGTTCAAGTTGGTCATAATCCGTAATTGGTGCTTTTTCAATAAAATAGCGAGAGCCTGAAAGATTTTGGCTATATGCTTGGCTTAAACCCGTTTGGTCTCTATCCATAATACCAAAACGCAAATTTTCCACATCCATGCTAATCCCATATCCCATAATAAACATGAGAATAACCGTCCCTAATAACGCCAAAGTTAGACGAACAGGATCACGACGGAGTTCCATACCTTCACGAATACTATAACTCAATAAACGTCGTAAGCTAAACCGTTGTTTTAATGCTTTTTCTGCACTTTCATGGGTAGATATGGGAAGTTGAAGTGTTTTTCCATCAACGTCAGGCGTCTCTTGTTCACCAGATGCTTTCTTAAGGTAATCAATAAAGACTTCTTCAAGTGTATCAAATTGGCTATTTTTAACTAAATTCGCAGGTGTATCGGTGACTAATACTTTACCAGCATGCATCAATGACATTCGATCACAACGTGCAGCTTCATTCATAAAGTGAGTTGAAATAAAAATAGTGACGCCGTCACGTCTTGATAGATCAACCATCAAATTCCAGAACATATCACGTGCAATTGGGTCAACCCCTGAAGTCGGTTCGTCTAGAATAAGCATTTCAGGTTTATGAATAACAGCCACTGCAAGAGATAATCGTTGGCGAATACCTAATGGCAAACCATCAGGCATCATATCTTCAACATCCATTAAATTAAAACGCTCGCTCATTTCTTTCACTCTCTGAGGAATTTCTTCCTCTGGAATATGAAAAAGCTTGGCGTGTAATTCAAGATTTTGCCGTACAGTCAATTCACTATAAAGCGAAAAGGCTTGTGACATATAGCCAACACGACGACGAGTTTCGATATCTTTAGGATCAACTTCTTGGCCAAATAACCAAGCCCGCCCTTCACTCGCTTCAAGTAAACCTGTTAGCATTTTCATTGTGGTTGATTTACCACAACCATTCGATCCTAAGAAGCCAAAAATTTCGCCCTTAGGAATACGAAAGCTTACATGGTCTACTGCAACAAATTGACCAAAACGCATGGTTAGATCTTGAGCTTCAATGGCAATCACATTATCATCACTTTTATCTCTTGGAGGAATAATGACTTTTTGGTGATTCTTTTTCTTTTCTTCAGGCAATAACTCGATAAAGGCAGCTTCTAATTCATCCGTATGCGTTTGTGCTTTTAATTCATCTGAATGACCCGTTGCTAAAATTTTTCCCGCATCCATAGCAACAAGCCAATCAAAACGCTCAGCCTCTTCCATATAAGCAGTCGCAACTAACACACTCATATTTGTTTGACGTTTACGAATACGATTAATTAACTCCCAAAATTGGGCGCGAGATAAAGGGTCAACGCCCGTTGTCGGTTCATCAAGAATAAGTAATTCTGGATCATGAATTAATGCACAACATAAACCTAATTTTTGTTTCATCCCACCTGAAAGTTTACCTGCTGGCCTATCGCGAAACGGCGCTAGACCTGTACTTTCAAGTAAATCGTTTATACGTTCTGCTCGTTCTTGCTTTGATTGACCAAATAAACGACCAAAAAAATCAACATTCTCAAAAACAGACAGTGTGTGATAAAGATTTTTACCTAACCCTTGTGGCATATAAGCAATACGAGGACAAACAGCTCTACGATGTTCGACATCACTCATATCACCATTTAAAACAATGACTTGCCCAATTTGAATTTCTCTAGCTCCTGAAATAAGAGAAATTAAACTCGATTTACCTACACCATCAGGGCCGATTAAACCCACCATTTTTCCTGCTGGAATAGCCAATGTCACATCATCAAGCGCTTTGGTATCGCCATAATGTTGGGATACATGAGTCAATTCAATGATATGAGAATGACTTTGCGTTCTCATTGTTTGACTCATTGTGGTAATTTCACCTCTAAATCAGTTGGCCAAGATTGATTGTTATCTAATCGAATATAAGCACGACCTGGTAATCCTGTTTTTACATACTCAAGATGTTTTTCGAGCAGTTCTGGGGAAATTCTCGCCCTTACACGAAACATTAGTTTTAATCTTTCATTATCCGTTTCAACTGTTTTAGGCGTAAATTGGGCAACACTTGCAACATAAGTCGTTTTTGCAGGAATAACAATATGAGGAGCTGCATCCAAAATAATATGAACATCGCTACCTAAAGCGGCTTGACCTGCAGCCTCTGTGGGTAAAAAGAACGTCATATAAACATCACTCAGATCAACCATATTTAATACCCGACCGCCAGCGCCTAGGACTTCACCAGGTTCTGCAACTCGATATTGAACGCGACCATTACGTGGCGCCTTTAAAATACTGTCATCTAACTCAGCCATGATGCGCCTTTCTGTTGCTGTTGCGGCATCTACTTTTGTATTTGCTTGAATAATACCTGCCTTTGCAGATTCAATAGCCGCCACTGTTGCGGTTTCTTGCGCTTTGGCCGCTTCAACGGCCGCTCTGGCTCCTTCAGTTCTCGCGATATCATCGTCTAATTGTTGAATAGAAATAGCATTCGTTTTTACTAATGCACGAGAACGATTGAGTCTTTTTTGTGCAGCATCCAATTCGGCAATACGCTGACGAACCACTGCTTGAGCGGCGAGTTGTTCGCTGTTACGTTGTGATAATGCAGATTGAGCAGTAACAACACTGCTTTTGGCTTGATTTAATTGTGCTTGAACTTCATGAAGTTGTTCTTTCAGTGTTCGAGTGTCCATGTTAGCTAACACTTCACCCTCTTTAACAAAATCACCTTCTTGAACTAAAATAGAGTCTATTCTGCCTGGACTTTTTGTTGAGATATCAATTTCAGTTGCTTCTATTCTCCCCATTACTTTGCGCAAATCCAGAAGGTAGTGTCGGTGCTTGCGATTTCCACCAAAAAATTCCCGCTACAACTACTGCGACGAGAATTATGCTGTAAACAAAAAAACGACTCTTTTTTTGATTTTTCATATAAATTATTTAACCTTCCTTTAGCCATAAAATAATACCCAAAATGTGTTTATCTGCTGTATGTCAGAAAATAGTTAAATAGTTAAAACTGATTAAATTTTTATTTTATCTATATTTAAAAATAGTTCATTTGTATTAATAAAGCTAACTCAAGCCTAATAAAAAAATAAGATATTAAAAGCTAACCTTATGAATTATAAATATTATGTTATTATAATAGAGCCTTAACTCAAATTAATGTAGTACTTTTATCACAGAATACATCATCCCTTTTTGATTATTCGAAGAAGCACACAAATTGTATATAAAAAACATCTTTTATTGCATTCAAATACAAAGGAAATAATAACAATGTGTTATCAATCACTTATCAATATTAAAACGATATTTATTTCCTTTTAAAAAATAATTAATGATTAGTTAAATGCAATATGACTCTCGATAGCAACAGGTTGTATTTATTATATAAATTAATCAAAAGCTATTTTTAAACACCTATTTTAAATATCTATAAATAATTAGTAAAAATAGCATTATTATTTTTAATATTGAATTTATTATCACTTATTTAATACATTTTTTTTGATATAAAAACACTTCTAAAATATAACTAATTGAATATTTTGTAAAATAAATCCTAAAATGAAATCACTCTATGACAGAGATCGACAAATCAAAAACAAACTCAAGTGTTCAGACCACTTATGTCTTAAACTTTTTATATAGTGATTATTGCAGTTAGTTATTAAAGCCAAATTACGTAATTAATTAGAATTTAGAAACAAAGCGGTA